>CABSLJ010000008.1 GCA_902478455.1 uncultured Oscillospiraceae bacterium
GTATGCCATGCGGACGCTGTCCCACTGTTTTATCGTCGGCCATGTCCACGATGAGTTAATCATTGAGTGCGGCATGGATGTCTCCCTGGATGCCGTATGCGATCAGATGGGAAGGACGCCGCCGTGGATAGAGGGGCTGAATCTCCGGGCGGACGGCTATGAAACCATGTTTTACAAGAAGGACTGAAAAAGGCGGTGCCTATCGTAATGATAAGCACCGCCCGCTTTTTAACGGTTGAAGATATCCTTTACCAGCGGCTGCACCAGGCTGCGAATTTTCTTAATGTCATCCGACACCGTCCGCTGCTTGATGCCAAGCTCGTCCGCCATTTCCTGCTGGGTGGCTCCATCGTAGAGTAGGCGGAAGATCCTGCCGTACTTCGGCTTGATTTCTGTCAGCATGGCGATAAGGTCTTCCAGAATGGTTTCATAAATCACATCATCCTCAAATGACCCTTCAGCAATCGGCTCCGCACCCTCATCCATCAGTACGGAGAGCGAAGCTGGCTTATTCCGCTCACGGCTAGCCTCTGAGAAGTGCTTGCACTCCTCACAGCGGTTGCTTTCCGGGCAGCGGATGAGTCGGCCGTTTTTGCCTTTGACCATACAACGGCCATCCCGGTCCTCGCGTTTGATCTCTGCCCAAATTGGAGCCATGTACGCCTTGTACTCTTCTTCGGTAGCATCTACCATGACCACCCGGCACTTGCGGTTGCCGATGCGACGCCAGGTGACATCCTCCTGCTTGATGCCAAAATCGCGGATGACCTCATCGGTTACTACCATTGGGATCTGATACTGCTTGTCCTGCTTTTTACTCTGTTTTGCTTTCATTTCGTGTCCTTTCCGTCCGGGTCAAAGGACGGTGGGACACAAAAGAGCCTGCGGCTGAAGACACCCACAGACTCCGCCAATCCGAAAATGAACGCCAAAAGTCAACGGTGGGGCATCTTCACTCGGAGCGCAGTCTTTATCACTGCGTCCAAGGTCTTATGCATCCCATCGTCCTAATGGCCATCTCGGACTATTGAGATTTATTTCTGGATGTCAGTTCTGCAAATGCGAAAATAAACTCGCTTTTACAGATGTGAATTCTGGATTAGGGGTAGAATGTTTCACACAGTTGTGCTATAATTAGAAATCATCTCTCCATGTCCCGAAAACACATTTCCGACTTCCCCGTACCCCCTGTTTTCAGAAGGCACGTCCCTTATCTAAGGGCTGAATCCATTATAAAATACATGGTCGGTTAAGGCGGGTTCCGTTGGGTTGGCATGGGTAGGCTTGGGTAGAAAGGATGAGGGTATGAAGTTTAAAGACTTTGCACATTTGCTGTATCCCAGCATCGGAGCCGGGAGCAGTACTCACGCCTTTACCCGTTCCTTATTTGAAGCAATCGTCACTGAAGACGGCTTGGATATTCTCAACGGGTACAATAATGAATCCTTTAAGGCGTATTACAACGGAAATACAAAGATCTCCGGCCTGGCAAGAAAAATCAGCCCCTATGTAGAACCATTTGGATTTTCCGAATACATCGGAAGTTTTCAGGATTGCGCTATTCAAGGGCTGTGCGAGGTGTTCCAGAAATATATCCCAGACATCAATTTACACAATGCTGCGGATAAGCTGGCGGACCTGTTCGCTTCCATCATCAGAGAGGCGGCTGCTGCCACAAGAAAATCGCCGGGGAAATCGGCGCAAACAGACAGCGATGCAGAATCTATAGAGGCGGAGGTCGTGGATGACGAAATGCCATCAGGTGCCGCCGGAGAAGACAAAAAAATAACCGTTATTCAGCAGCAGACAAATGTTATCCAAAACGGGGATCACAATGTCAATCTGACGAATAACGGTACAATCAATTTTCACTTTTGATGGAGGCGGCTTATGAATAACGAACTAATTCCGAAAACATCAATGCCTCCTGCGGCACAAAAAGTTGAGCAGACCGGCTCTACGAACGTCCATGTCACAAACCAGGGCGGCGGCGTGGTTAATATCAACTACAATTACCAACAGCCCGGCGGAAGTAACAGTGCCGAGCAGCTCATGGCAATACAGTCCTTCAGCAAGGAGTACTATCAGCTTCTTGTTACATGCGAAGAGGATGTATTTATCAATAATATTGTGACTGTAACTGCCAGCCGCGCTCTGAGCCAGCATCTTGTTCCGCCGGAAATTCTGGAGCGTTGTTCATCCCTGTCCGATGCAGGAGTTGCGGAATTAAAAACATTCCCAGCCCTTATCTGTCGGGAAAATACTGAACTTGGGGGTAAAACCGATCCAAACCAGTGGGCGGTCTATGGCTACATTAGAAGGGTCAAAAAAGAAGGAAAGAACATTAAAGTTGCTTTCCAGCCCATATCCGCCATTAACCAGCAGCTACTGTGCGCAAAAAAGAACGCCATCTATTTTGATCTTAATATGGACTGCGCTATCACGGATTTGAACTTCAGTGCATGGTCCGTACATAAGGTCAATCTTTTTGAGGCATTTGACGAGGCTGGGCTTACCGCCCTCCCAAGACCGAGCTAACAGGGAGGAATATCATGCCAGATAAATTACCCAGTGAAATTATACGGATTACTCTCGATGACGCCACATATAAAGGCACCGGCGCTGCCATTGCCCCAACTTACATCAATTATTTCTTTGGCAACAATGGAACGGGAAAAACAACCATAGCAAAAGCAATAAAAACCGGCTCTGGGGTAATCTATGCCCCTGGCAAAGCTGCTGCGGATTATCTCCCCCTTGTATACGACCAGGATTTTATTGATGCCAATATGAGGAACTACCACAATCTTCCTGGCGTTTTTACCATGAATGAGGCAAATGTAAAAATACAGGAACAGATTGACAGGAAGGCCGCTGAACAGAAAAAGGCACAAAAAATCTCTTCGGATGCTTTCGCTGAAAAGGATAAAAAAGCTAAAACGAAAGCTGCTTTGGAAAAACAGCTATATAAGGACTGTTGGGACAAAACAGAGGAACTGCGCACTGTATTCGAAGCGACTCAGGAGGGCAAGAAAGGGTCAAAACAGAAATTTGCCGAAGAGGTAAAACGCCACTCTCCCATACAGCATGATGTTGAAGAATTGAAGCGGATGTATGACTCTGTCTATTCTTCTACGGCAAAGCGGTATGGCAGATTTAGCGTAGTCAGTGATGTTTCTGCCCTTGACCGCATCTCTGGCTGTGACATTCTTTCCCTTGCGATTGTGAATACCTCAAACACGCCATTTGCAGACTTTCTGAAAGAAGTCGGGTCAACTGAATGGGTGCGCCAAGGCCATGCAGATTACCATGAAAAGGCAGGTGGAAAATGCCCGTATTGTTCCCGAGACCTCCCTCAGAATTTTGAAGAAATGCTGGCCGCAAGTTTTGATACACAGTATCAAACAAACCTTCAGAAGCTGGACGCTTTCCTGGCTGCTTATCGGGATATGGCAAATGCCCTGTTCGTCCCGTTGAGTCGGCTGCCGGATGAGGTTTACCCTGTAATCGACACAAAGCCTTATCACGACAAGCTCACTGCAGTAAAGGCAGTAATAGCCGAAAATATTGAAAAAATCAAAAGCAAGGTGGTGGAACCGTCTAAAATCATCGCCTTGGACGAGGTTGAACCGCTTCTCCAGGAGCTTTCGGACATCATCAGCAGCTTTAACCGCCTGATAGACGCCAATAATGATATTGTGTCCGCCGGGCCGAAAAAGAAAGCCGAGTGCAAAAAAGCCGTTTTTGAGCAAATCGCCTATACTTTAAAAGATGTCCTGGAAGCCTATGCGCGAAGCGAATCAGCCCTTGATGCAGAAATACAGGCGCAGCAGGATATCATAAATACACAGAAAGGGGTACTTGACCAGCTAAAAGAGGATCTGCGTATTTTAAATAGCCAGACCGTGGAAACTGAAACTGCGATGAAAAGCATAAACACCATGCTCCGCGACTCTGGATTCCAGGGATTTGAACTGCGGCCCCGGCATGAAGAAATCATCCGCCCCGATGGTTCTGTAGAGTGCGTTGTCCCAACCCCAGCCATCAATTACGAGGTCGTGCGCACGGATACAGGCAAGATTGCGGAGAACCTCAGCGAGGGAGAAAAGAATTTCATCGCGTTTCTATATTTCCAACAGCTTGTATTTGGAAGGGAAAGCGCAGACGGCGATACACGGGAGAAAATTGTTGTCATCGATGACCCCGTTTCGAGCATGGACAGCAGTGCGCTCTTTATTGTGAGTGCACAGATCAGGAAAATGATCGAAGTGTGCCGGAACAATGCAGATAACAGAAATCCTGTAGTTTCCGGGAACTTTATCAAGCAAATTTTTATTTTGACTCATAACGCTTATTTCCACAGGGAAGTCACCTATGCTTACGCCAACCGCTATGACTTTGTTTCCTTTTATCTGATTCGTAAAACGGACAACAAGTCCTCTATACGGCTGTGTGACTGTCCAAACCCCGACTGCCCTTCAGAGCGAATGAATGTAAATCCGGTCAAAAATTCTTATGCAGCTCTGTGGGATGAATATAAGGATGCTTCGTCCGGTATTCCCCTTATGAGCATTATCCGGAGAATCCTGGAATATTACTTTCTGCAGCTTTGCGGGTATGAGGGCAGTGACTTGCGAAAGAGGATACTCGAAGAGAATAAGGACGCCTTTACCCACGATGATTTTGGCAATGAGGATTTCTCTAAATTTGAACTGGCGTCCGCCATGCTTTCGTACATTGCCGCCAATTCGTCCGGCATAAATGATGGTATGCATTATGTGGACGACTGCATAGACGTCCAGCAGTGCAGAGATACTTTCCAGATGATTTTCCATCACATGGGGCAAGACCAACATTATGAAATGATGATGGGTATGAAATAATGAGGAGGCAAACAAGTGCATATCAGTTATAACAAGCTATGGAAACTTCTTATTGACAAGAACATGACTAAGATGGAGCTAAAAGATGCCGCTGGTATCAGCGCCGCATCTATTGCGAAACTTGGCAAAGGCGGAAACATTACTACAGACGTTCTTTTGAAAATATGTGAAACACTGGGCTGTCACATAGAGGACATCCTCGAAACAATTGACGATCAGGAGGAAAAATAAAATGGCTATCTATTACGAACAGTCAAAGGTTCTTCTCAACAACTCATACGAAAAAGCTGCCCAGGAACTTCCGGCAGCCGTGACTCAATATATCACAGACAATAAGGATGCGCTGGATACAATCTTTTCCTCAAAAACACAGTCCTACCGCGAGGTCCTGCTGGGCTGCGCAGTAGCAAGGTATCAGGACAGGAGCTGCAATATCCGGCACCCCTATGTCAAACAGGGCGAGGACGCTTTTAATGGGCGTACTCTGGATGAGAAGGCAGTCAATCCGTTCCTGTTTTCAAAGCAGATCCCTTGTTCCAAAGGTCCTTATCTGGCGACTTTCCGCAGGAATGTTACTTTCACTGAAGATACAAGGGATGGATTGCGCGATAAGGAAGGCTTTGACGCTTTGCTGTCACTGATTTCCACCTTGGAGGCTGTGTCCGAAAGTGACGAGGTGGAAACGATCATCATTGCCTTATTGAAGTGCTTTATCGACCTCCGTGAGCAGTCGATTGTCCGACTTGTTCCAATCCGCCGACTCCGCATCGATCAGTACCGTATGTTCCTAAACAAACTACAGCATCGCCAGAGCGGCGGCCTTATTCCCATGCTCCTGACGGATGCCGTCTTCTCCACTATCAACGGTCAGATGAATGCGGGGTGGACCATAGAACGCCAGGAGATCAACGCCGCAGATGGTGCGACCGGCGCACCAGGTGATATTACGATTTACAAGGATGGAGCGATCTTTAAAGCCATTGAAGTTACTGAGCGGCCAATAGACGGCTCCCGCGTTGATTCCACTTTCTCCACAAAAATCACACTGAACAACGCCGCTGAGTACTTATTCGTTTATACAAACGACCTTCCAAGGGAAAATGCGCTGGAACGAGCAAAAGCGTATTTTGCGCAGGGGTATAATATCAATTTCGCTTCCATCACAGATTTAACCATCCACATCCTGCTTTCTGGAGATGAGGCATTTCGGACTGCATACAATGAAAGAATGTTTGAACTGTTCAATGCCCAGGATGTACAAGCAACGATTAAGGTAGCTTGGAACGATGCCTTGACCGAAGCAATGCAGGCATAAAAAACGGGAATGTGTACCACATTAAGGTAACACATTCCCGCTTTTTACGCTTGAAGATATTCAGCAACAGCCGATGCAACGGCTTCCGCCATTTTACAAGGCACTGCATTGCCGATTTGTTTATAAATTGCCGCCGGCTTGCCACAGAAGATATAATCATCTGGGAAGGTCTGAATCTTAGCCGCTTCCCGTATCGTAATTCTTCTAAGGCGGCTGGGAGCTTCCTTGTATTCCGGGGTAATCGTTCCATCCATCAAACCTTTGTGGTAGTTCTCGATGAAATTATCATCTGCCTCCCCATACAAGTAGTCTTCATCTATAAACGGCGTTTTATTCCCGCCCATAGAAGCCGGAAGGGTATTCGCATAGCCATCGATATCTATCGGGCGTCCCTGCCCATTAAAGTACATACCCGCATAAGGGGATTTACGCATAACCGGCCGTGCGCAAAAATTAATCTTTGCCACACAAGTCCGTGGATTCTCCTCACTGCCTGCTTTGCCAAGAGGTAACAAGATATCCCTGATGGGAGCAGCCTTCGTTTTATGATGTGTGATAAGCTGATGAAGACGCTTTTCATCAAACGAATCCCCTCGGCTTCCAACAAAGAATACGCGCTCCCGCTTCTGCGGCACGCCATAATCTGTGGCATTTAAAACAAAATAATGGCACGAATATCCAAGGTCAGAAGCCTTCTTCAAATAGCGTTCTCGTACATCTTTCCATTTACTCAGTTCGCCCAGGGCTTTTACATTCTCCATCACAAAAGCTCTTGGCTTGACTCTTTCAACGACATCCAGGAAAGTAAAAATCAATTTACTTCTGTCATCATCAGGGTCCATTTTCCCCGCTACTGAAAAGCCCTGGCATGGAGGGCCTCCAAATACAAGATCAACCCCCTCGTATTTGCCAAGAGAATCGATTACATTATTGATGTCATCGTTGACCATTATACAGTCTGGGTGATTGGCTCTGTAGGTTTCAGCAGCATCGGCAACCAGTTCATTGGCAAACACAACTTTTATCCCGGCATTCTCAAAACCGACATCCATGCCGCCCGCCCCAGAAAACAACGAAATGGCTCTTAATGGCTCACTCATCGGCTTTTTCTCCTTCTTTATCATGATGAATACGGAAAATCAATTCGTTTTCCTGCGCATTCAAATAAATATCAAAAGTGGTCTTTCCCTTTTCAACTCCCATATTAGAAAGGATTGCTTTCGGCATTCTTACTCGCATATCCTGCTGCAACACATAGGTATCAAGATAAATGCATGAATCTGTCACGGCGTCTTTCCTCCTTGCCCTTAATTCAGTCTAATTATAAACTGTTTTCAGTCCAGAGTCAAGCCTCTATACCACAACGAGAACAGTTTCTACATTTTAACGATAGCCCTACTCTGTAACGATAGCTTTTCTATCGTTACAGAGTATCATTGAAAAGAGCGAATCCCCCTGGCAAGACCGCTGTTCTGCCCCCGCCGCCACAGTGCCGAAAATAGAAAAACCGCCCAGAAACGGCGGATTTGCGGCATTTTTGAGAGTATGGAATTGTATCAATCTCGGCGTGGTTTTGTCCATTAAACTTATCAACTCCACATACCATTTATCCAACCTGTCAACTCAACACCCCCAATATCAAAATCAACCACTCAACTCTCCGCCATTTTTCACAGTAGACCAGTTCCCACTTACCCGTAAAATTAAAAAATCCGGGAACCAGAACCTGTCTTATGACAAGCCCCGACTCCCGGAAATTCCTTGTTTTCTACACTTTTTCGCTATCTTATTCTTTGACTTTTGACATCAAGACTACCGTCTCCACATGGTTGGTGTGGGGGAACATATCCACCGGCTGGATGGCGCGCACCCGGTAGCCCCCGCGCACGAGGGTTCTGAGATCACGCGCCTGCGTTTCCGGATTGCAGGAGATGTAGACCACCCGCTTCGGACACAGGGTCAGCACGGAGGAAAGAAAGGCGCCGTCGCTGCCGGCGCGGGGCGGGTCCATGAAGAGAACGTCGGCCGGCTGTTTTTCCGCCGCCATCCGCTTCATGAAATCCCCGGCGTCGGTGCAGTAGAAGCGCGCGTTTTGGATGCCGTTGCGCTTTGCGTTGGCGACAGCGTCGCGCACGGCGTCGCGGTTTACCTCCACGCCGATCACCCGCCCCGCCCGGCGGCTGGCGATGAGTCCGATGGTGCCGACGCCGCAGTATGCGTCGATCACCGTCTCCTCCCCGGTAAGGCCGGCAAGCTCCATCGCCTTGCCGTAAAGGACCTCGGTCTGCACGGGATTGATCTGATAGAAGGACTTGGCCGAGATGCGGAACACGCAACCGCAGAGGGTGTCCTCAATCGTGCCGGGGCCATAGAGCACCCGTTCCGACTCGCCGAGCACCATGCTGGTGCGGCGGTCGTTGATATTGAGCAGGACGGTGGTGATAGCGGGATGCCTTTCAAGCAGGGCGCGCACAAAACGCTTGGCCGGAAAGATGGGGGACACCGTCACCAGCACCACCATGATCTGACCGCTGGAAAATCCCCGTTTTACGAGGACATGGCGGACAAGCCCCCGTCCTGTCCGTTCGTCAAAGGGGGAAAGCTTGAAGCTCTTCATCAGGACGCGCACCGTGCCGATGATCTCGTCCGCCGTTTCGTCCTCGGTCAGGCAGGTTTCCACAGGCACCACCCGATGGGTGCTCGACTGATACACGCCTGAGACGATCTTCCCCCGCCGGTCGATCGCAAAGGCTGCCTGCACCTTATTGCGGTAGTGATAGGGGCGCTCCATGCCGACGATGGGCTGCACCCGGCCAAACCGGCCGAGCAACTCAATCACCCGCGACTGCTTCCAGGCAAGCTGCCGTTCATAGCTCATGTTTTGCAGCTGGCAGCCGCCGCATTTGCGGTACAGCGGGCAGGGAGCGGGCTGTTCCTCCCCCTGGAGGGCCGCTTTTGTCTCGGATAGGACGTTCTCTTTCATATACAATCCTCTGTTTTCCTTTTTTGCAGTTACAAATGCGCTCCTGCCGGGCCGGCCAGCGCGGGAACCCGTTCTTCCAGCTCTGCGGCGGGCACCGGCCGGCCGAAATAGTAGCCCTGAATACAATCGACCCCCATATCCCGCACGATTTTATATTCCTCTTCGGTCTCCACACCCTCCAGACAGACGCTGATGGCGACGTCCCGGCAGAGCGCGACGATAAAGCGGATAAAGGTGGCGTCAAAGGCGCTCTCACGGATGCCCTGCACAAAGGCGCGGTCGATCTTGACGATGTCGGCGGGCGACTTCTTGAGGATGCCGAGCGAGGAATAGCCTGTCCCGAAATCGTCCATGGCGACGCGGATTCCCATCGAACGGATCTGCTCAAAGCGTTCCTTCAGCGTGTCGATGTTGGAGGCGACGCAGCTCTCGGTCAGCTCGACGACCATATTGCCCGGAAGCAATCCGGTTTCGGTCACGACCTGCTGGAGAAAGGGCAGCAAATCGGGCTGGGCCAGCTGAAGATGGGAGAGATTGACGCTGACTGTAAACGCGGGGATTCTGGCCGCCCATCCGCCGCACGCCGCCGCGGCGGTCCGGATCACCCACCGGCCGAAGGTGTGAATCAGACCGCTCCCCTCGAGCAGGGGAATAAATTCATCCGGGCCGACGGGTCCGTGCTTTTCACAGCGCCAGCGGGCAAGGGCCTCCGCGCCGACGACGCTGCCGCTGCGGGCGTCCACCTGCGGCTGATAGTATAGCTCAAAGCCGGAAAAATCCTGCTCTACGCTCTCGCGCAGCAGCTCGGTCAGTTCGAGCGCGCGGGATTTGCGCTCCAGCAGCGCGCGGAAAAAGAAGGACATCCGGTTTCTCCCGCCGGCCTTGGCATAATCGAGCGCGCTGCTTGCACATTTGTTGAGCTCCAGGTAATTGTCTGCGTCCTGAGGATAGAGCGCACAGCCGGCCGACAGGGTGCAATGATACTTCTGGCCGTTGTATTCCTGCTGGTGGTCAAAGGCGGCGTGAATCGCGTCATATACCCGGCGCAGTTCCTCTTCCCCGCCGCTGCGCAGCAAAACGCAGAACTCGTCCCCGTCCAGCCGGTAGAGGGTGGCGTCGGCCGGGAGGAGGGTTTGAATTCTCTGGGCGGTAGCGCGCAGGACCTCGTCTCCGAATACGCGGTCGTAAAGGTCGTTGACGCGCTTAAATTCGTCCATTCCCAGCAGCATGACGCCGAGCGCCTCCTGCGGGCGTCTTTGGATCAGGCGCTGAATCTCCTCTTCGCATTCAAATTTATTGAGCAGTCCCGTGACGTGGTCAACCTTGTTCTTTTTGCCCAGATTGGTGATGATGCCCGCAAAAAGCGCCGGCTTTCCCGCTTTGTCCCGCTCCAGATGGCCGCGGCAGCGCAGCCACACCCACTCGCCCTTGACGTTTTGGATGCGGTATTCCACGTTGTGGGAGTCGGTCCGACCGTCGGCGATCTCCTGGTTGGATTCAAGGAATATCTGCTTGTCTTTTTCGTGGACCTTGGACGCCATCACAGCGGCGGCGTTCTGCACGATCTCTCCCGGGAGACCAAACTCCTCCACCATCGATTTTGGATAGCGAAAGGCGCCTGTCTTCATATCACAGACGTAGATGTAATCATCGGTGCTGCGGACCAGGGCGTCGTACAGATAGTCGGTCTCGTAGGAGAAGACCTCCTTCGTCCCCGTCCGCCCGGCGTTTCCCTGCGCCAGGGCCTCCTCCGCGCGCCGGATGTGGAAACTCCGCTTCTGCGCGTACATCTTTTCATCGGCCAGGCTGAGGATTTCCCGGGACGTCAGCGGATCACCGGAACCGGTCTCCACAATTCCGAAACAAAATCCGAGCTCATAGGGCTTGTTGCGTTTTCTTGCCTCCTGTGTCAACGACTCCCGCACGGCTTCTATTTTTCGCGCCGCCTCTTCCTCTGTGCAGCGGACGAAAACGACGATAAACTCGTCGCCGCTCAGGCGGCAGGCGTAATCTTCGGGCCCAAGAATCGAGCGGACGCCTTCCGCGATGGTCCGCAGCAGCGTATCCCCCTCCGCATGGCCGTATAGGTCGTTGACATCCTTGAGCTCGTTGACGTCATACATACAGACGCTCACGGGAAAGCGCCCTTCCTTCGCTTCCTCCAAAACATGGCCGAGACGTTCCAGCCCCGCGCGGCGGGTGAGCATACCGGTCAGGTCGTCTGTGCTGGCGACTCTTTCCAACACCTTTCTCTCGGTAATATCGATGGACTGCTGGAAATGGACCAGCCTTCCGTCCGTCCAGCGCATGAGGCTGTCGTAATTCTCATAAATTCGGCCGGTGAGGGTGTTTTCCTCCTCCCATACCATCGAGCGCGTTTTCTCTCCGCCCTTTTGCAGGGAATCGACGGGACAAAAGGCGCAGCGCCCGGGCATATCCTTCTGCAGCGCCTGCCAACAGATTTTTCCTTCTGCGTCTTCTATACCGAAGGTCTCCTTCATGGTTTTGTTCATGAAAAGGATGCGGTCGGTCTTTACATCGGTGACATAAATGTTTGCCCGCATACTGTCCATCATACTGTTGAAAACAAAGCTTTGGAGCCGGTAGTCCCGGTTGTAGAGCCTGTTGGTAAACGATGCGGTCAGGACAGCGGCAAACAGCCGGAGCGCCGCCTTTTCTTCCTGCGTCCATGCGCCGGCCGACGCCTCTTTTTCATAGACCACAAAACCCAGGGGCGTTCCCTCATGGCAGACGCTGTAGGTTGCCGTCGGCCCGAAGGAAGCCGCGCCCTCCTGTGCGGACGTTTCCAAACAAAGTCCATCATCCATGTTCCGGGCCAACGCACGCCCGAGCAGGTCGGGCAGCCTTTCTTCCATCCAGGAGCGAACGGCCGCCTGTTCCTCCTCCCCTCCGCCGAACGAGGCAAACGCCTCCAGCTCCAGCCGCTGGGAAAGCCAGACCAGGCTGACTCGGACCAGCGGAAGATCTCCGTTTATGAGCCGCCAGATCAGCTCGGCGTCCTCCTCAAGAGACCGTGCTCCGATGAGCAGCGGCCTGAGAAGCTCGACGGCTTCTATCAAATTTTCCAATCTTTTATGCGTCATTGTCATCTAACTCCTTGCCTGCCTGTCCCATCCAAAGTCGCTTCTGCGGCCGTCCTTTTGCCGCTGGCGCCTGGCTCTGTATCCGTCGGTTTTCTTGGTTGTTCCGCACGCGTCGCCGTCCGGCGCTATATTTCTATTCTAATGAGGAAATTCTCTGTTTATACGGCCGCTTTTGTCTGTGAGGCAATCAAAGGCAGTCCGCAATTGCTTTGCGGGGGTGTCCCCTCTCAATTTCTGCGCGTCAACAGGCAGACCGTCTCCACATGCGCCGTGCGGGGAAACATATCCACCGGCGTGGCCTCCAGCGCCTCATATCCGGCCCCGGAAAAAAGCTTGACGTCCCGCGCGAGGGTGCCCGGGTCGCAGGAGACGTAGACCACCCGCTCGGGGCGGATTTCACACACCGTGCGGACCAGCTCGGGGGCAATGCCCTTGCGCGGCGGATCGAGAACGACCACCCGGGGGGAAATTCCCTGCGCGCGCAGCCTCTCGGCGGCCGCTGCCGCGTCTCCGCAGAAAAACTCGGCGTTTTCAATGCCGTTGAGGGCCGCGTTCTTCTTTGCATCCTCCACCGCCTGGGAGATGATCTCCACGCCGACGACCCTCTTCGCCCCGGCCGCCATGGAAAGGCCGATGGTGCCCGTTCCGCAGTAAAGATCGAGCAGCGTATCCCCGCTCTCCAGCGCCGCATAGCGCCGGGCGATGCCGTACAGCCGTTCCGCCTGTGCGCGGTTGACCTGGTAAAAGGAGAGAGGGGAGATCCGGAAACGGAGGCCGCACAGCTCGTCGGTGATAAAATCATTTCCCCATACGGTGCGGCATTTGGGGCCGAGGATGACGTTGGTCCTCTCCCGGTTGGAATTGACAATCACGCTTTTGAGCGCGGGCAGCTGCGCGCACAGCAGCCGC
Organism: uncultured Oscillospiraceae bacterium; assembly: GCA_902478455.1. Classification (GTDB taxonomy): domain Bacteria; phylum Bacillota; class Clostridia; order Oscillospirales; family Acutalibacteraceae; genus CABSLJ01. The sequence continues at coordinate 13,195 of CABSLJ010000008.1, forward strand.
GCCAGTTCCTCCTCCCCGCGCAGGCCGTTGCCGTTGACCACCAGGCAGAACATGAGCTCGCCCGTCTTTTCCGCCAGGCGCAGATAGAGATGGCGGAGCTTTCCCTTGTGGGTTGCCTCGTCATACGGCTCGGGGCGGTAAAGCGCCGCCCATGCGCGGAAGAGGTCGACCGCCTTTCCAAACACCTCGGGCTGCAGCAGGCAGTCGGAACAGTCGACAATGCGGTGGCTTCTCGGCGCGTAGTAACCGAGAAGCAGCTCTCCGTTTTTTCCCGCGCCGACGGGAATCTGCGCCTTGTTGCGGTACCGTTCGGGGGAATCCGCCCCCACAATCGGCCGCAGGAGCGGTTGCTCCAGTCCGCCGATGCGGACGAGCGCGTCTCGCACGCGCCGCTCCTTGGCGGAAAGCTCGGCCGCGTAGGAAATATGACGGAAAACACAGCCGCCGCACCGGAACGCCTGCGGGCATACGGCGTCCGTCCGGTCGGGCGAGGGGAGCAGAATATCTTCTATTTTTCCAAAGGCAAAGTTCTTTGCCGGCTTAACGATCCTCACGCGCAGCACGTCGCCCTGCGCAGCACCGGGAACAAACACAGCCATGCCGTCCACACGGCCGACGCCGTTTCCCTCGGCCGTGTAACCGGTCACAGTGAGCTCGGTGATCTCATTTTTTTGCAAAGGCGGGACGCCCCCCAGATTTTTTCTTTTATCTTACCATTTGAGACGCATAAATACAAGGAAATGCCAACCTTTTTGAGGCGCACAGGAGATTCTCTCCCGCTGCAGCCGACTGTAATATTCGGACAGCCCTTTCAAATTTTTTAATTTCGGCTCTTGACAAATGAGATTTACGGCGCTATAATTCAGTCAATCGAATAGTTCAAACCGATGAGTAAGAGTAGTACGCACAGAGAGCCGATTCAAAGAGAGCCGCGGCGGGTGGAATCGCGGTATGAGGCGCTGGGTCGAATGGACTTACGAGGGCAGGAAGAAAGGGAAACCGAGTAATGCCTGCCGGGAACTCCGCCCGTTATCCAGGGAGCGTATATGTCAGTATACGGAAAGAGTGGGCGAAAATTCGCCAAGCCGGGTGGTACCGCAGGAGTGCATACAGACTCTTGTCCCAAGCAGATTGGGGCAAGGGTCTTTTTGTTTTTCCCCGCGTCCGGCAAAGCGAACCCCCAAAAACACTGACAAATTACTTTTTATTATGGAAGGGAGTTTTCACCATGGCAAAGGTACCGTACAGATTTTATCTCACTGAGGATCAGATGCCCAAGCAGTGGTATAACGTCCGCGCCGATATGAAGGAGCAGCCCGATCCGATCCTCAATCCGGCCACCATGCAGCCGGTCAAAGAGGAGGACCTTTACCCCATCTTCTGCAAGGAACTGGCCCATCAGGAGCTCGACGCCACCACCCGCTACATCGACATCCCCGAAGAGGTTCAGGAAATCTACAAGATTTACCGTCCCTCGCCGCTGATCCGTGCCTATAATCTGGAAAAGGCGCTCGGCACCCCGGCCAAAATTTACTACAAGTTCGAGGGCAACAACACCTCGGGCAGCCATAAGCTCAATTCCGCCGTGGCGCAGGCCTACTATGCAAAAAAGCAAGGCCTCAAGGGCCTGACCACCGAAACCGGCGCGGGACAGTGGGGGACGGCGATGTCCGAAGCCTGCTCCTATTTCGGCCTTCCGCTGACCGTCTTCATGGTCAAGGTATCCTACCAGCAGAAGCCCTACCGCAAGGCGGTCATGCAGACCTTCGGCGCCAACGTCGTCGCCAGCCCCAGCACCGAGACCGAGGTCGGCCGCGCCATCCTTGCGCACAATCCCGAGACGGGCGGCAGCCTCGGCTGCGCCATCTCCGAGGCGGTCGAGCGAGCCGTCACCTCCGACGGTTACCGCTATGTGCTCGGCTCGGTGCTCAACCAGGTGCTGCTGCATCAGTCGATCATCGGCCTGGAATCCAAGAAGGCGATGGAGCTGCTGGATGAATATCCCGACGTGGTCATCGGCTGTGCGGGCGGCGGCTCCAACCTCGGCGGCCTGATGAGCGCCTTCATGCAGGACCGTCTGACCGGCAAGGCCCACCCCAAGTTCATCGCCGTGGAACCGGCCTCCTGCCCCTCCATGAGCCGCGGCCGCTACGCCTACGACTTTTGCGACACCGGCAAGGTCACCCCGCTGGCGAGGATGTACACCCTCGGCTGTGACTTCATGCCCTCGGCCAACCACGCGGGCGGCCTGCGCTACCACGGCATGTCCCCCATTCTCTCCAAGCTGTATCACGACGGCTACATCGACGAGATCCAGGCCGTCGAGCAGACCAGAGTATTTGAAGCGGCCGTCTACTTCGCCAAGCATGAAACCATTCTCCCCGCGCCCGAGTCGGCCCATGCCATCCGCAGCGCCATTGACGAGGCCCTCAAGTGCAAGGAGACCGGCGAGCAGAAGACCATCCTCTTCGGCTTGACCGGCACAGGCTACTTCGACATGACCGCCTATTCAGCCTACACCGAGGGCAGGATGACCGACTATATTCCCACCGACGAAGACCTGGAAAAGGGCTTTGAACATCTGCCCAAGATTCCCGGCATTCAGGAATAAGCCGCCAGGAGTTTCCCCGGAGAAAACCAGAAATCCCCTCCCGTTTGCTGCGGGAGGGGATCATTTCATTTTGCGGCGGTTGTCTCTTCCGCCTCCGGAGCGGACGCCGAAGCTTCCCACGGCTTGTTTTTCCACCTTTGAAAGGGAATGCTGCAGATTTCCTCCACCGTCAGATGAAAGTAGTTGAGCAGGCGGTTGATCCGCATCACCTCAAGGCGCGGCATCTGCCCCGCTTCTATTTTATTCAGCGTCTTGGTCGAAATCCCCATGATGCGCGCCATCTGGGCTTTGCTCAGCCGCTTGAGTACGCGCAGCGCTCTGACGTTTTCGCAGAAAGTGATAAAATAATTTTCTTGTTCCATCGGAAGTCCTCCTTATCAATTGCGCTTGCCTTTTGCAAATCTTTCCACCAACTGATAAAAGCACAGGAGGTCTGTGCCCAAAGGCCACAGACCTCCTCGAGAAAACCAAGATCGAGCAGGATCGAAAACTCCTGTTTCACAAAAGGTTGCATGAGAATCATGCCGGCGGATCCTTTTCCCGAAAATAGCTCGTCAAAATAAAGTTCACATATTGTGAAAAAGAACGGTCGTCTTGTTCCGCCAAAGTTCTTATTTTCTGTATGAGCTCGCTATCCAGGGTGACGCTTACCTTTTGTTTCAACGGCTTCAAGGCGATCCCTCCGTGCCTTTATTTTAGCATATATCCTTTGTCATGTACTAATTATCGGATAAAGTAGTATAAAGTAGGCATTAAGGGACCTTGAATTTTTCTTTTATCTGTGCTTTCCTTTCGTCGGCAAAAATATAATAATACATCTCTTTTCAAAATTTGCTCTTATATCAGAGCAGATAAAAATTTTTCCGAATCAAAGATTTATTATCGTTTGGAAAAAGTGCACGCATCGGGAAGGACAAGGACTGCGGCAAGAAGACCTCTGCGCAAAATTAAATGTGGCCGGATGAGATATATCCAGAAGTGGTTTGGCGAAAATCGAAGTTGGAGCGCGCCATATCTATGCCATAGAAATCAAGACCTTCAAAAACGTTTTGAACGTTCCATATGAAGAGCTTTTTGTGTAACCCATAGAATTTGTAGGGGCGCACATTGCGCGCCCGCATGGAACAGCAGGGCCCGATAGACGGGCGAACGATGTTCGCCCCTACTCTCCCGCGCGCAGGGGCAAGTGGTCCAAAACTCCTTCTTTTATATCTTTCACCTGCAAGACAAAAGCGCCGAACGGAAAACCCGTCCGGCGCTTTTTATGCCGTCCAACTCAATATGCCTTGCCCCAGTAAACCATGGTTTTGGCCTTTTTGCCGCAGCAAACACAGGTTCCCGCGAGCTTCTCCTGCTTGAAGGGCATGCAGCGGGAGGAAACCCCCGCCTCCTCCTTGAGCTTTTCCTCGCAGGCGCGGTCCCCGCACCACATGGCCTTGATGAAGCCGGGCTTGCTGTCTGCGATTTCCTTTAATTCCTCCATCGAGGTCGCGGTGTAGGTCATCTCCTCGCGGCGTTTCAGAGCCTTCTCATAGAGGCCATCTCGCACGGCTTTGAGCTGTTTTTTGACCTCTTTGTTGAGGTTTTCCAGCGGCACGAAGGTCTTTTCCCGGTTGTCCCTGCGGACAAGCACGCACTGATTCTTCTCGATATCCTTGGGGCCGATCTCGAGGCGCAGCGGCACGCCCTTCATCTCATACTGGGCGAACTTCCAGCCGGGAGACTGCTCGGAATCGTCGATCTTAACGCGGCAGACACGCTTGAGCTGCTTTTCCAGCGCGCGCGCCCTCTCCAGAACACCCTCCTTGTGCTGGGCGACCGGAACGATGATGACCTGGATGGGCGCCACGGCGGGCGGGAGCACAAGGCCGTTGTCGTCCCCGTGGGTCATGATGATGCCGCCGATGATGCGGGTGGACAGGCCCCACGAGGTCTGGTGGGGGTACTGGGTGGTGTTGTCCTTGTCCTGGAAGGTGATGTCGAAGGCTCTGGCGAAACCGTCGCCAAAATAGTGGCTGGTGCCCGACTGCAGCGCCTTGCCGTCGTGCATCAGGGCCTCGATGGTATAGGTGGCCTCAGCGCCGGCGAATTTTTCCTTGTCGGTCTTTCGGCCCTTGATGACCGGGATGGCGAGGTCCTTCTCGCAGAAATCGGCGTACACCTTGAGCATCCGCTCGGTTTCGGCCTTGGCCTCCTCGGCGGTGGCGTGCATGGTGTGGCCCTCCTGCCAGTGGAATTCCACCGAACGCAGGAAGGGGCGGGTGGTCTTCTCCCAGCGGACGACTGAGCACCACTGGTTGTAGAGCTTGGGCAGGTCGCGCCAGGAATGGATGACATTGGCGTAATGGTCGCAGAAGAGGGTCTCCGACGTCGGCCGGACGCACAGCCTTTCCTGCAGCTTTTCATTGCCGCCGTGGGTCACCCAGGCCACCTCGGGCGCAAACCCCTCCACGTGATCCTTCTCCTTCTGCAGAAGGCTTTCCGGGATGAAGAGGGGCATGGAGACGTTCTCATGCCCGAGCTCCTTGAACCTGCCGTCGAGGATTTTCTGGATGTTTTCCCAGATGGCATAGCCGTAGGGCTCTATGATCATGCAGCCGCGCACGCTGGAGTAGTCCATCAGCTCGGCCTTTTTGACGATGTCGGTATACCACTTGGCGAAATCCTCCTCCATTGAGGTGATGGATTCCACCATTTTTTTCTGATCGGCCATTCTTGATCCGCCTTTCCAAAAGAGGATTTACACTATTGCTGCCGGTTGTGGTCGGGCGCGTCCTGCTTCTCCTCGGTCTTTTTGCTGCGGCGCTTGGAAACCTTGCTGAGCACCACAATCACCAGGAAAATAAGGAGCATAACCACGAAGATGCCCAGCATCCCCTTGAGCAGGAGCTCCAGAGACTGGCCCATATCAGAGCCGCTCACGGGACCCAGGACGCTTTCAAACAGAGCCGAAGAGGCTTCCAGTAATCTCATCATCACACATTCCTCCTTAAATCAAGCCAAAGCTGCCCGCGAGCGAGAGGATGATGCCGCCCGCCACCACCGAGCCGATCTGACCGGCCACGTTGGCGCCCACGGCGTGCATCAGCAGATGGTTCTGATTGTCCTCCTTGAGGGCCATCTTCTGGATGACGCGCGCGGACATCGGGAAGGCGGAGATGCCGGCCGCGCCCACCATGGGATTGATCTTCTTGCCCTTGGGCAGGAAGAGATTGAGCAGCTTTGCGAAGAACACGCCGCCGACCGTGTCAAAAATAAAGGCGAACAGGCCGAGCGCCATGATCAGCAGGGTGTCCCAGGTCAGGAACTCGGCATAGTGCATCTTGAAGGCGATGGTGATGCCCAGGAAGATGGTGATCAGATTGGCCAGCGGTCCCTGCGCCGTCTGGGAGAGATTTTCCAACCTGCCGCATTCGCGCAGGAGATTGCCGAACATCAGGAAGCCGACCAGCGCCACCGACTTGGGCGCCACCAGCCCCGCGATCACGGTCACGATGATGGGGAACAGGATGCGGGTGGTCTTGGAGACCGATTTGGGGTTGTAGGGCATGCGGATCTGACGTTCCTTTTTGGTGGTGACGGCGCGGATGGCCACCGGCTGAATCAGCGGCACGAGGGCCATATAGGAATAGGCCGCCACGGCGATGGCGCCGATGTATTTGCTGTTGAGCACCTGGGAAAGCATGATGGAGGTAGGTCCGTCGGCCGCGCCGATGGCGCCCGCGGCCATGGCGTCCCTCAGCGGGAAGCCCAGCAGCACGGCGATGACCACCGTCAGGAAGATACCGAACTGCGCGGCGCCGCCGAAGAGCAGCATCCGCGGATTGGAAAGCAGGGGGCCGAAGTCGATCATCGCGCCGATGCCGACGAACAGCAGCAGCGGCATCGCCTCAGACGCCTGAATGCCAATATTGAACAGCCATTCGATGATACCCTCGTCCCCCAGCACGCCCGAAAGCGGCAGGTTGACAAGGATTGCGCCGAAGCCCATGGGCAGCAGCAGCGAAGGTTCAAAGTCCTTCTTGACCGCAAGCCAGATCAGCAGCGCGCCGATGGCCCACATGCCGACCATGCGGATATCCGTGTTTTTGATTCCGTCGATTAGAAACGAAAAGTCACCCAACAAAATCGCCTCTTTCCATTTTGATTCCTCTTTTTTGATCTGATTTTTACACTGTTCTTCTATTATAGGAAAAGACGCCCTTTTTTTCAATCTCAAATTCGGGATAAGCGCAAAAAGTTGGAAAATAATAAGAATCCGTGGACGCCGGCCGCTTCTGCGGAATGATTTTTGGCGATATTGGCACGGCCCAGGCGGAGGTATTCCACAGAGGACGTCTTCACACAAAAAATCCGCTGTGCGGTACACAGCGGATCATTTTCTCGTTTAACTCATTAGACGTTTGATTCGATGTACTTGACCAGCTCGCCGACCGTCTTGATATTCTCAATCTCATCGTCCGGCACTTCGATCTCAAACTCGTCCTCCAGGGACATCAGCAGGTCGACCACATCGAGGGAGTCGGCGCCCAGATCGTCGGCAATGCTCGTGTCCTGGGTGATGGAATCCTCCTCGACGTCAAACTGTTCGCTCAGGATCGCTTTTACCTTTTCAAAAACCATACCAGTTCCTCCTCGAAAATAATAATTCTCCGCCAGGGCCGATGAATCACATCCGTAATTATGGACAAATTCGGTTCTTTTATGCTACAATTTTATCGAGCAAAATCCACTTCTCGGCGCGCAGAGGATTCTATAACCACATCTTATTAGCAATTCCAGCCTTTGTCAATAACTTCTTTGGAAAATCCTGCGCCATTCTTCAATTTTTTGAAATCCCCTGCGGGCGCTGACGGCAGTTGTCCAAACAGAAAGAGGTGTTTCCATGAACAAAAGGCGTTACGCCGTGATCGGCCATCCGATCGGGCACACAATGTCTCCGTTTATCCATGAGCGTTTGTTCCGTCTGCGCGGAATCGTCGCCGACTACGAGGTCTACAACATCTCTCCCTATGACCTGCACGGAGCCGTGCCCGCCCTGCGCGCTTTGGACGGGTATAACATCACCATCCCCCACAAGCAGCAGATCATCAGCTACCTCGATTCGCTCGACCGCAAGGCGCAGCTTTACGGCTCGGTCAACACGGTAAAAAACGGGGAGACCTCCACCGGCTACACAACCGACCCGGACGGCTTTTTAAACGCCCTGCGCCTGGCCGGCGTGCCGCTGCGTGGCAGGGTGGTGATTCTCGGCTGCGGGGGCGCGGCGCGCGTCATGGCGTTTGAAGCCGCCCTCGCCGGCTGCGAGACGGTCATCGCCGTGCGTCCGCAGAGTCTTTCCAAAGTCGCCCGCCTTGCAGGGGACCTGCACACCGCCATTCCCTTTGCACAGGTGTCCACCTGCCTGATCAGCCGCATTTCCGGCCGGATTGATCTGCTCTTAAACGCCACGCCGGTGGGCATGTTCCCGGAGACCGACGGCTGCCCCGCGCCTATTTCCGTCATCGAAACGTCGGCCGCCGTTTTTGACGCCATCTACAACCCCGAGGAAACCCTCCTGCTGAAGCGCGCCCGCGCCAACGGTGCGAAGACGGTCGGCGGCATGTCCATGCTGGTCTATCAGGCGGCCGCGGCGCACACCATCTGGGACGGTTCCCAATACACCGAGGAGGAAATCAGGCAGCTGTGCGAGGACACCGCATGCGAGAGAAACCGCCTCTTCGGGCAGGAATCCGCCTGATGCGCGCCGGCGTGAACATCGTCCTGTGCGGCTTTATGGGCTGTGGGAAAACCACCGTCGGTCGGCTGCTCGCGCAGATGTCCGGCAGGTCCTTTGTCGATATGGACGAATACATCGAGACGGCGCAGGGACGTTCGATTTCCGACATCTTCCGCGCCGACGGGGAAGCCGCCTTCCGCGCCGCAGAACGGGAGGCCTGCCGCGATCTCAGCCGCCGAACGGGACTGGTGATCGCCACGGGCGGAGGCGCCCTCGTGGACCGGCGGAACGCCGTCCTTCTCTCGCAGACGGGCGTGGTCGTGCTGCTGGAGGTCCCCCTTCCCGTCCTCAGCGAACGCCTGAAGGGGGACAAAAACCGCCCCCTGCTCCAGCGGGCGGACCGGGAAGAGGCCATGCAGTCCCTCTATGAGGCCCGCCTGCCCTGCTACCGCCGGGCGGCGCGCTTTTGGGTCGACGCCTCCCGCGCCCCCCGCGACGTCTGCCGTGAAATTCTGCAGAAGCTGGGCGCAGCGCCGGACAATGCTCTGTGAACCGCCCGGTTCTCCCGGAAAAGCGGGCCGGAACCTGTTCTATTTGCAGCATCCGCCTTTTTTTATCCGCATATTCTGTGCAGATTCCCGGAAAAGCGGAATTTCCAGCCAAAAACGCTTGACAAACCGCCGCGCATGGGCTTATGATACACACAAAGGCAGACCCTTTGGAGGAACACACATGGTTTTAACCGCGCAAACAAAACGATTTACCGGTTTTGGTTATCCCCGCTATTTCAGCGTGGGATTTTTTGGCGTGGAAATAAAACAGAACTGTGAGAGCTTCCATTAAAGAGCCGTGCCGGAAGTTGATACCCATTTTGGATATGGCGCAATGAGAACGGAACTCACAGTTTGAGTTCCGTTCTTTTTTTGTCCATTCCGGTCAATCCGGCGGGAAATCTCCCGCAGACAGTTTGGAGGCAGTAAATCATGATCATTGTATTGAAACCGGATTGCACCAAGGAACAGCTCGAATCCTTCCAAAAATCACTGGAAGCGCAGTATAACGTCCAGGTAAATGCCTGGTTCGGTACCCAGTCGACTGTGCTTGGACTGATTGGAGATACCTCGGCCGTGGACATTGACAACATCGCGGCGCAGGACATCGTCGAAAGCGTCAAGCGTGTGCAGGAGCCCTACAAAAAGGCCAACCGCAAATTTCACCCGGACGACACCGTCATCACCCTGCCGGGCGGGCAAACCATTGGCGACGGCGGACTCGCTCTCATCGCCGGTCCCTGCTCGGTGGAAAGCGAAGCCCAGATCTGTGAGGTGGCAAAGCGCGTGAAGGCGGCGGGCGCGCAGTTTTTGCGCGGCGGCGCCTTCAAGCCCCGTACCTCGCCCTACGCCTTCCAGGGACTCAAGGCTGAGGGCCTGGAATTGCTGCGTGAGGCGAGAAAGGAAACCGGCCTGCCCATCGTCACAGAGATCATGCGCGTCTCTCACATCGACCTCTTTGAGGATGTGGACATCATCCAGGTCGGCGCGCGCAACATGCAGAATTTTGAGCTGTTAAAGGAGCTCGGCAAGCTCCGCAAGCCGATCCTTTTAAAGAGAGGCCTTTCGAGCACCATCGAGGAACTGCTCATGAGCGCCGAATACATTATGGCAGGAGGCAATGAGCAGGTCATTCTCTGCGAACGAGGCATCCGCACCTATGAGACCTACACCCGCAACACGCTGGACATCTCGGCCGTGCCGATCTTAAAGAAGCTGACCCATCTGCCCGTGGTCGTCGACCCGAGCCATGCGTCGGGCATCTCCTGGCTGGTCGAGCCGCTCGCTCTGGCTGCCGTGGCCGCGGGAGCCGACGGGCTGATCATCGAGGTGCACAACGACCCCCGCCGCGCCCTTTCGGACGGCGCGCAGTCGGTCACGCCCGACCAGTTTGATTCCATCGCCTCTCACGTCTTCTCCGCCGCGCGCGCCTTCGGACGCAAGGTGGTCTGATGAATCCCCGATTTTATTCCGATCAACAGGAAGGAGGCAGAGGATGAAAAAGACCGTTTTCATCGTCGGTCTGGGGCTCATCGGCGGCTCGCTCGCGCGCGCGCTGACCACCAAGACCGAACATCGCGTCATCGGCATGGACCGGAATCCAGAGGTAGAGCAAAAGGCGCTCGCCGCCGGCGCGGTGCATGAGATCGGAACCGAGGAGGACATCGGCCGGGCCGACCTGCTCTTCGTCTGCCTCTACCCGCAGGCGGTGCTCGACTTCGTCGCGCGCAACGCCGCCCGCATTCCCAAGCGCTGCATTGTGACCGACGTCTGCGGCATCAAGGGAACTCTGTGCGGGGAGCTTGCCGCCCTCGCGCGGGAATGGGGCTTTGTCTTCCTTGGCAGCCATCCCATGGCCGGCAAGGAAAAGGCGGGCTTCGACGCCTCTGACGACGACCTCTTCCTCGGCGCAAGCTATCTGATCGTCCCCTGCGGGGCCCCCGCCTGGGCGGTGGACGCAGTGAGCGACCTGGCCCTTTCCCTGGGCTGCGCGGGCGTGCGCCTGACCACCCCAGAGGAACACGACGCCATGATCGCCTTTACCTCTCAGCTGCCCCACGCGCTTGCCTGTGCCTATGTCTTAAGTCCCCGCTGCCCGGGACACGCCGGTTTTTCGGCGGGCAGTTACCGGGACGTTTCCCGCGTGGCGCGCATCAATGAAACCCTCTGGTCGGAGCTGTTTCTCGACAATCGCGGCCCGCTGCTCGAGGAAATCCACACCCTGATTGCAAACTTAGACCGCATTTCCGCCGCGCTGGAAGCGCGCGACCGGGACGCTCTGGCCGCGCTGCTGCGGCAGGGGCGGGAAATCAAGGAGGCACTGGGAGAATGAAAACGCTGACTGTAAACACGAATACCCCCTATGAGATTCAAATCGGCCGCGGCCTGCTCGATTCCTGCGGCGAGCGCATCCGTGCGCTGACCGCCGCCCGCCGGGCCGTGATGGTGAGCGACAGCAACGTCGCCCCCCTTTATGCCGCGCGGGTGGAGGCTTCCTTGAAGCGGGCGGGATTTGAGGTTTCCCTCTTCACCTTTCTCGCCGGGGAGGGCTCCAAACGGCTGGACACCATCGCCGCCCTCTATGCCCATCTGGCCGGACACGGCCTGACCAGGAGCGACCTTATCGTCGCCCTCGGCGGCGGCGTGACGGGGGATATGGCCGGCTTTGCGGCCGCCACCTATCTGCGCGGCATCGATTTTGTCGGCCTGCCGACCAGCCTCCTCGCACAGATTGATTCCTCTGTCGGCGGTAAAACCGGCTTTGATCTGCCCGAGGGCAAGAATCTGGTAGGAGCCTTCTGGCAGCCGCGCCTGGTGCTGATCGATCCGAACACCCTCTCCACCCTGCCGTCCCGCTACTTTGCCGACGGCATGGCCGAGGCCATCAAATATGGCTGCATCCGCAGCCGCTCCCTCTTTGACCGCATCGCCTCCGAGCCCGCGGAAGGCTTTCTGGAGGACCTCATTTTCGAATGCGTGGACATCAAGCGGGCCATCGTCGAGGAGGACGAACGGGACACCGGCAATCGGATGCTCTTAAACTTCGGGCACACGGTCGGTCATGCCATCGAAAAGCTGCAAAACTACGAGGGCTATTCCCACGGGGAAGCGGTCGCCGCCGGAATGGCGCTGCTCAGCGCCGCCGGCGAGGCCGCCGGACTGACCGAGCCCGGCACCACGGGCGCGCTTTTAACGGTCTTGGACCGCTACCGCCTGCCCCATGCCTCCGGCTTTTCCGCAGAAGAGCTGGCTTCGGCCGCACTGCTGGACAAAAAAAGCGCCGGAAGCACCATCCGGCTCATCCTGCTCAAAAAGCTGGGCGAAGGGGTGCTTTACCCTCTTCCCCACGCGGAGCTCGCCGGCTTCCTCGCGAAAGGAGGGGCGCTGTGTCCCAGGTAACGCTTTCTCCCGCCGTTCTGCGCGGGACGGTGCGCGTCCCCCCCTCCAAGAGCCAGGCCCACCGCTCGATGATCTGCGCCGCCCTCTCGGGTGGGCGCTGCTCGCTTTCCCCCTTCGCCCTATCCAAGGATATGGAAGCCACCCTGCGGGCGCTTTCCGCCCTGGGCGTTTCCTCTCGGCTGGAGGGGGAAGTCCTGACGTTGGAATCCGGCGTCCGCCCATGCGGCCCGGTGGAAATCGACTGTGGGGAATCGGGCTCCACCCTGCGCTTTTTAATCCCCATCGCCGCCGCGCTGGGCATATCCGCCCGCTTTGTGGGGCAGGGCCGCCTGCCCGAGCGTCCCATCGGCGTTTATCTCGATTGCCTCCCCCCGGCCGGCGTTTCCTGCGAAACGGCCGGCGGGCTACCCCTGACGGTCTCCGGACAGCTTCGCCCCGGAACCTTTTCCCTTCCGGGCAATATCAGCTCCCAGTTTATCACTGGGTTGCTGTTTGCCCTTCCGCTGCTGGAAGGGGACAGCGACATCCGCTTGACCACGCCGCTCGAATCGACCGGCTATGTGGACATGACCACAGAGACCATGGCGCGCTTCGGCGTTGCGGTCGAACGCACGCCCGGCGGCTGGCATGTGCCCGGCCGTCAGCGCTATCGTCCCTGCGACGACCGCATCGAGGGCGACTGGTCCCAGGCCGCCTTCTTCCTCGCGGCGGGCGCGCTCGGCGGAGAAACGGCGGTGGAGGGGCTGTCTCCCCGCTCCGCCCAGGGCGACCGCGCGATAGAAGCTCTCTTGAAGCAGTTCGGCGCTTCTCTGCGCTGGGAGGGGGATGTTCTCATCGCCTCCCCCGGCGCGCTGCACGGGACGGAGATCGACGCCGCGCAGATTCCCGACCTCGTCCCCATTTTGGCGGCGGTCGCCGCTCTCTCGGCGGGAGAAACCCGCCTGACCGGCTGCGCTCGCCTGCGCATCAAGGAGAGCGACCGCCTGACCGCCATTGCCGACGGACTCAGCCGCCTCGGCGCTCAGGTCCGGGAGGAGCCCGACGGGCTGATGTTCCGGGGCGTTCCCTCCCTTTCGGGCGGGAAGGCGGCAGGCTACAACGATCACCGCATCGTGATGGCCCTTTCGGTCGCCGCATTGCGCGCGGACGCGCCGGTGACGCTCACCGACGCGCAGAGCATTCAAAAATCTTATCCCCTCTTTTTTGAGGATTACAATCGGTTAGGAGGGAAGGCCCATGTCTTCGATGTGGGGTGAGCGCATCAAGATTTCCGTCTTTGGAGAAAGCCACGGCCCGGCCATCGGCGTTGTGATAGACGGTCTGCCGGGCGGGGAAGAGATCGACCTTACTGCCGTGGCCGCACAAATGGCGCGTCGCGCGCCCGGAAGGGACCGCACCGCCACCGCCCG
>CABSLJ010000009.1 GCA_902478455.1 uncultured Oscillospiraceae bacterium
GCTCGGAGATGTGTATAAGAGACAGCGCCCGGAAGGAGGATGATCTGCCGGAGATCCTCTCCGGCTTTCTGGACGGCAAAACCACCGGCGCGCCGTTGTGCGCCGTCATCCGCAACACCAACACCCGTTCGGCCGACTACTCCGCGCTGTTCGACAAGCCCCGCCCCTCCCACGCCGACTACACCGCCCGCCTGCGCTACGGGGAGGCGACCGACCTGCGCGGCGGCGGGCATTTTTCCGGCCGTCTGACCGCGCCGCTCTGCTTTGCCGGGGCTGTCTGCCGCCAAATACTCGCACGCAGGAGGATTGTGATCGGAGCGCACATCGCCTCCATCGGCTCGGTCAAGGACGCTCCCTTCGACCCAGTGCAGCCCGGGCCGGAACTGCTCGAAAGGCTTTCCCGCTCCTCCTTCGCTTTGATCGATCCTTCGGTCGAGGAGTACATGCGCCGGGAGGTGGAGGCCGCCCGCATGGAGGAGGACAGCGTCGGCGGCATCATAGAATGCGCCGCGCTGGGGCTTCCGGGGGGCTTGGGCTCCCCCATGTTCGGCGGGGTGGAGAATGTGCTCTCCTCCCTTCTCTTCGGCATTCCGGCCGTGCGCGGCCTGGAATTCGGCACAGGCTTCGCCGCCGCGGAACTGCGCGGCAGCGAGCACAACGATGCTTTTTATTACGATGACGACGGCTCCGTCCGCACGCGCACCAACCGCCACGGCGGGGCCATCGGCGGCATCACCAGCGGTATGCCGCTGATTTTCCGCCTAGCCTTCAAGCCGACGCCGTCTATCTCCCGCCCGCAGGAGACGGTCAATCTGCACGCCCATACGGGCGACACCCTGCGCATCACCGGCCGGCACGATCCCTGCATCGTCCCGCGCGCGGTACCTGTGGTGGAGGCTGTCACCGCCGTCGCCCTTATCAATCTCATGGCCGAAGGAGGCAAACTATGAGCTTATCCGATATCCGGCGGGAGATCGACCGCATCGATTCCCAGCTGCTTCCCCTCTTTACTGCGCGCATGGAGTGCGCCAAGGAGGTCGCCCGCATCAAAAAGGCCGAGGGACTACCCGTGCTGAACGCCTCCCGGGAGGAGGAAATTCTCGGGCGCGTCTCGGCGCAGGCGGGGGAATACGGGGACGCCGCCCGCATCCTCTATTCCACCCTGATGGATGTAAGCCGCGCTTTGCAACATGACCTTCTGGGCGGAGGCAATGCGCTCAGAGAGAGAATCCGCGCCGCTGCCGGAGGCACGCTGCCCGAGCCGCAGGCGCTTGCCTGTCAGGGGGTACCCGGCTCCTACTCTGAAGAGGCGGCCTCCCTGCTTTTCCCGCACAATAAGCCGGTCTTTTACAAAAGCTTTGAGGAAGTCTTCCTCGCCGTGCGCGACGGTAAAGCCGATTACGGTATTCTCCCGGTGGAAAATTCCTCCGCGGGCTCGGTCAGCGACGTCTATGATCTCATCCTGCGTCATCAGTTTTACCTGGTGGGAGCGGTCGACCTGCCCATCCGCCATTGTCTCGCCGCCAAGCCGGGCGTCGCACTGGAGGAGATCCGGGAGGTCTATTCCCATCCCCAGGGACTTGCCCAGTGCGCGGACGCCCTTCATGCGATGGGACTTACAGCCGTCCCCTATTCCAATACGGCGGCGGCAGCGGAACTTGTCTCCCGCGAAGGCGGGGCCAGGGCGGCCATCTGCTCTGAGCGGGCGGCGCGGGAATACGACCTTGCCGTGCTCAAACAGGACGTGCAGGACCAAAGCGGCAACTGCACGCGGTTCATTGTGATCTCCCGCAGCCTTTTCCTCTCCGACGGCGCGGACAAAATCAGCCTCTGCTTTTCTCTGCCGCACGTCACCGGCTCGCTCTACCGTACGCTTGCCCGCTTTGCGCTGGGCGGTCTGAATCTGACCAAGATTGAATCCCGTCCCATCTCGGGCAAGAGGTTTGAATATCTTTTTTACCTCGATTTTACCGGCAACGTGCTGGAGGAAAAGGTTCAAAATCTGCTGTGCGCCCTCTCGGACGAAATGCCCTGTTTTACCTTTCTCGGCAACTACCGGGAATGGTCGCCCGAGCAAGCGCATAAGCTCTAACAGATTCCCATCCGGACGCAAAGCAGGAAGTATGCGCCCGATCAATCCAGGTGAGGTGACAAGATGATGGACTTTGATTCCCTTTACGAGGCGGCAAAGGCCGCCCTCCTGCCCCGCATACTAACCGACCACGCGGAATGCGGCATGGTGGCGGCCGCTTTGCTCGCCGATTCCGGCAAGGTTTACACCGGCGTCAACATAGACACGCACTGCGGCCTAGGCTTCTGCGCCGAACACGCCGCCGCTGCCGCCATGCTGGCCGCCGGAGACAACCGCGTGCTCAAAATGGTCGCCGTGAACAAGTCCGGGGAGATCATGCCCCCCTGCGGCCGCTGCCGCGAGCTGATCAGCCAGCTGCACGACGAAAATCTCCATTGCGAGGTGCTCGTCGCCAAGGGCAGAGTGATGCGTCTGGCCGATCTTCTCCCTATGGACTGGAAGGACGGCTGGAAGGCATAACTTTGTCCCGTTGAAGGCGGAGACGCACGCGCAGGGAATGCGCGCTTCTTGACGGCCGCTTGCACGTTGTTTTTGGAAGAGAGCAGCTTGTCCTTAACTGTCCAACGAAACAAGGAAAAAAGCGGTGACCGGAAACGATTCCGGTCACCGCTTCTTTTTGCGGAGGTTGATTATTCCGCCGCGCTTTCAGCGCTGCTTTCGGCTTCGCTCTCAGCGTCAGCCGAAGAAGCTTCGTCCGTCTCGGACTCCGCCTGAGACTCGTCCTCAGTCGTGGAAGACTCGCTGATGGTCGAAGAGGTGTTATCCTGGGCGGCAGAGGAGGTGGTGGTGTTGCCGTCTCCGCAGGAGGCGACCAGAAGCGTCATCAGCATAGCGGCCAGCAATACTGCAAGTTTTTTCATTCTAAAAAACTCCTTCCTTAAAGTTTTCTTGATTTTAACATTCCAAAAATAAAAAATCAATGCTTTTGATAGAGTGTTTACGGAATCTTAAAAGAAAGTTAAGAATTGGTTAAACATACAAAAAGTTAAGCATTTCGCTTTTTACCAGGGCTTGATTTTTAATTTTATCGTCATATATACTAAAAATTATTTTCTGCGTTATGGAATCTCGATTTTACACTGCAAGATTTCTCCACAAAAGTTCTTTGCCAGAGGTAGAAACCCCGCATGTATAAATATTAATATTAATAAATATCACATGCGTCATTCCCCATGCCATGCGATTTGTGGAGTGTATAAAAAGCCGGGGAAGATGGATTTTCCATCCGCCCCGGCTTTTTATGGAATTGTGTGTGTCAACCTAGTTGGCATGGACTATGAAAACCCCTGGCGTTTTGCAGGAGGGGTTGTCGTTTTACAGGGAAGCGGCGACCACCGACTGGCCCAGTCTTCTGAACTTCTCGTCGGGCAGGTTGATCTCCAGCTTCTCGTTGAGCGCGGGATATTCCTCCGCAAGCACGCGGGATGCGGTGGAAAGAAGCACATCGCCGCCCTTGCCGGACATGACGCGGCCGAGCAGAAGAATGTGGGCGATGTCGTAATACTTGGCGTAGTAGGCAATGGCGTGGGCCAAGTAGCAACCGATGGTCTCATAGACAGGCACAGCGCGCGCGTCCCCGTCGTTCATCAGGCCCTGGACTATTTTCAGCTTCTCCGCAGGAGTTGCATCCTCGGGCAGCTCAATGCCCGCCTTGGGTGCGAGGCGGTTGACGGCGTCTTGGGAGAAATACTTCACGCCGCAACCGAGGTCTCCCGACCACTCGTCCCAAGCCTTACCCGCGCCGATGTCGACCGGGGCGAAGGCCAGCTCGTTGAGCCAGCCGGTGATATTGCCTTCGGCGTTGACATAGCCGACGGCCTCGCTCGTACCCATGGCGACGCCGAGCACGCGGTTGTCTCCCAGGGTAATGGCGCCCGCGAGGGCGGTGACGTCTCCGTCATTGACGACGTTGACAGGTACGTCGCCGATCTCTTTGGCAGCGTTGAGATAGATGTTCTTGACCTTCTTTTCAAAGTCCTCCTTGCCCACCTTGATGAACAAAGAGGCGACCATGGCGCGATTGTCCACATAGACGCCGGCTGAGCTGATGCCGATGGCATCCACACGGGGCATTTTGGATGCGGCGGTCTTGAAGGCGCTGACGATCTCATTGTAGTGATAATCGGGGTCGGAATTCACCTTCGGATGCCAGACCACCTCTTCGCTGAAGACCGGCTCGCCGTCAATGACGGCGGACACCTTGCGGTCGCTGCCGCCCGCATCAAAGCCGATGCGGCAGCCAGTATTGTTTCCGCCGATCTTCTTGGGCATCTGCTTTTCAGCAGGCGCCTTGTCAAGCGGAAGGAGCACGACCTCAAAGGGCTGCTCGTACACATTCTGCATGAAATCAAAGTCGAAGGCGCGCTCGCCGTCGGCGCTGTAAATCTTCCGAATGGCCTCGCCGATTTCATCGTCTCCGCAGATATACACGCGGAAGCCGCCAGCCGCCCAAAGCATCATCTTGACGGTGCGCTCCACATAGAGGATATCCGCCTCGCGCATCTCGGGCGTGCCGTGGATGTTAAAAGTCCTGCGGGTAATCTGGCCGTTGTCGCGCTCCAAGGCGACGATTATAGGCTTGCCGTTTTGAGCGGAAGCCTCAAAGGCGTCGGCAAAGGCGCCCAGAGGAATAAAGTCCGGATCCAACACCGGCTGATTTTGGATTTTGACTTCAATGCCCTTCACATTCATGGAAAATACCTCCTGTTTTCTATCGTTTTTATCATGCCACAAAAGCCAGTCTGTATCACTCTTGCCTATAAAAATCATGGCATAATTCTACAGAAGTGTCAAGGAAGCCCTGGCAACTAGACGTGAATAGATAAAAAAAAGGCCCCCTGCGGCAACCGTCGCAAGGGGCCTGCTCATCCATTTTACAGAATGGCCAAAATCACGAAATTCAGAATAAACAAAAGGGTGGAAACCAGAAGAATGGGATGGATTTCCTTGAACTTGCCACGGATCGCCTTGATGATGCAATAGAAAATGAAGCCGGTGGCAATACCATAAGAAATGCTGTAGCAGATCGCCATGAAGATGCCCGCAAAGAAAGCAGGGATGGCATCCTCCATATCGTCCCACTTGACCTCTTTGAAGGAGCTGAGCATCATCACGCCAACGGCAATGAGCGCGGGGGCGGTAGCGGCGGAGGGCACAATGCCAATCACCGGAGCCAGGAACATGCTCAGGATGAACAGCACAGCGGTTACAACGCTGGTCAGACCGGTGCGGCCGCCAGCGCCGATGCCCGCAGCGCTTTCCACATAGGTAGTCGTATTGGACGTACCAAAGATAGCGCCGATCGAAGTGGCAATGGAATCGGCAAACAGCGCTTTATCCATCTTGGACTTAAAGCCCTTGCCATGCTCCAGAGCAGCTTGATCCTCTTCGTTGAAGATGCCGGTCTTGCGGCCGGTGCCGATGAAGGTTCCGATTGTGTCAAACGTATCAGAGAGGCTGAAGGCAAAGATCGTCATCAGAACAAGCGGGATCTTGGAAGCATCGCTGAACAGGGCCCCCATGCCCTTGGGACCAAACGCTACGCCAAAGGTCTGGCCCAGCTCATTAAACGACTGCTGAAGCCCATTGGTTGCGCCAATTGCGGAAACATCCACGACGCCCATGGGAATGCCGATCAGCGTCGTGACGACAATGCTGATCAGAATCGCGCCTTTGACCTTGAGCACCAGAAGGACGAAGGTCAAAATGATACCGATAACGGCCAGAAGCACGGTGGCGTTGTTGAAGGTGACAATCGCAGGAACAGCGCTGGAGTTGGCAATCACCGTGCCGGTCTCGGTCTGAATATAGGTGCCGGGATCGGAAGTGAATTGCAGCAAACCGGCGTTTTTAATGCCGATGTAGGCAATAAAGATGCCGATACCGCCGCCGATGGCGTGCTGGAGGCTGACGGGAATTGCCTTGATGATCAGCTTACGAACCTTGGTCACGGTGATGATAACGTTGATCATACCGCACAGGAAAACCATGGCCAAAGCCTGCTGCCAGGTAAAGCCCAGCTGTCCGCAAACCGTAAACGTAAAGAAGGCGTTAAGTCCCATGCCGGGCGCCTGGGCATACGGCACGTTGGCAAAAAGGCCCATGACCAAAGTACCGATGGCCGCGGCGATGATGGTCGCCAGGAAGACCGCCCCTTGCGGCATGGGATTGTCCTGCGTACCTGCCAGCGCCAGCATAGACGGATTGACAAAAATGATGTACGCCATCGCAAAGAAGGTGGTCACGCCAGCAGTGATTTCCGTTGAGACCTTGGTTCCGCTCCCTTTCAGGTTGAAAAAGTCACCCTTGGGATGAATCACGGATTCATTTGCCATGAATGGTTCCTCCTCTAAAATTGAAATGGCCCGGCCAAAACAGCTCAGCCGGGAAAAGACAAGATTAATTCCATCTCGCGCAGAGCGTTTGCGCTGTCCAACAGACGCAGCAGAAGGGCCAGATCTTCCTTGGCAAGACGGCCTTGGAGCTTTTCCCTTGCCTTTTTGTAGCGATTCCATTCCTCGCGATAGGCACGATTTTTTCTAAATTCGGTCCTCTGTTCTTCGTACATAGCTTGGATGATTGAGTCCATTTGTGCTCCTCCTTAAATTGATGTTATAGCCGCAACCGACTATAACATCAGCTTATAGCCCTCCATCATCCCTTGTCAAAGCTTCCTTTCGGTTTATTGTACAGAATGGAAGGAGGTGAGGTCACGTGATAAAAAGCACATAAATCAACATATAGCATAAAATATCATTAAATATATTTACATTTTAATGTATTTATGTTATAGTGACGTTACCTGATTGAAAGGAGATGCTTCCCATGTTTTAATGGATGCTTCTCAAATCGGAGACTACTGTTATGTATTGATGAGGACAGCCACTTTACTGGGGATCAGACACGAAGCAGAGGGTATAACCCATCTGAGAAAGGATGTAATGTATGAAAAGATATAGATTCATTCCCACTCTGCTGTTGCTGCTGTGCTGCCTTCTTTGTTCCTGCGCTGAAGAAGAGACACATTACGCCAAGCCCCCCTGTTTAAAAGCGCAGGATTCCATTTATTTTGAAGGAAACGTAGACCGCATAGAGCTCACCGGTCCGCCGGAGGGCTACAGTGAGGCGGGGGTGGTGGAGTCCTTTGTTCCCGAAGACGAAGTTCCCCAAAACAACGGCGAGGCCAACCGGGAGGCTATGGTCGGCTACCGGATCTTTGTCAAGCCCGGCGATCCCTCCTCGATTTACGTGCAAAAGAAGGAGGACGGCTGGTACTACCGTTTCCATGCGGAATAATTCCCTTTCTCTTGATGCGCAGTTTTTAAAGCCTGAAAACACAAAATCGCCGCCGCGAAGCTTCGCGGCGGCGATTTTTATCTGCGTTAAAATTACTTCGCCAGTCTCTTCTTGAGGGAAGCGAGCTGGTTTTTGAGTTCTGCGGGGAGCTTGTCGCCAAACTTTGCGTAGAACTCCTCGATGCCCTCGGCCTCCTTGGACCAGAGGTCGCGGTCGACTTCCAGAATGCTCTTGAGGGTGTCGATGCTGAAATCGAGACCTTCGAGGTTGATGTCCTCGGCCTTCGGCACGTAGCCGATGGGGGTCTCCTCAGCGTCCACCTTGCCCTCGCAGCGGTTGATGATCCACTCGAGCACGCGGAGGTTGTCGCCGAAGCCGGGCCAAATGAAGTGGCCTTCGTCGTCCAGACGGAACCAGTTGACGTTGAAGATCTTGGGGGCCTTGTCGCCCAGCTTCTCGCCCATCTCGAACCAGTGGGCAAAGTAATCGCCCATGTGGTAGCCGCAGAAGGGCAGCATGGCCATGGGATCACGGCGGACAACGCCCACAGCGCCGGTGGCGGCGGCGGTCGTCTCGGAAGCCATGATGGAGCCTACGAACACGCCGTTGTTCCAATCGCGGGACTGGTACACCAGCGGAGCGGTCTTGGCGCGGCGGCCGCCGAAGACGATGGCCGAAATCGGCACGCCGGCGAGGTTTTCAAACTCGGGGCTGATGCAGGGGCAGTTGATGGCGGGAGCGGTGAAGCGGCTGTTGGGATGCGCGCCCTTCTCGCCCGAAGCGGGATCCCACTTCTCGCCCTTCCAGTTGAGGGCGTTTGTGGGCGGGTTCTTGTCGAGTCCTTCCCACCAAACGGTGTTGTCCTCCAGGTTGTGGACAACGTTGGTGAAGATGGTTCCCTTGCGGGTGGAAGCCAGCGCGTTGGGGTTGGACTTCTCGTTGGTGCCGGGGGCGACGCCGAAGAAGCCGTATTCGGGATTGATGGCCCACAAGCGGCCATCGGGGCCCTGACGCATCCAGGCGATGTCGTCGCCGACGCACCAAACCTTGTAGCCCTTGGCTCTGTAGCCTGCGGGCGGAATAAGCATGGCCAGGTTGGTCTTACCGCAGGCCGACGGGAAGGCGGCGGCAATATACTTGGTCTCGCCCTGCGGATTCTCGATGCCGAGGATGAGCATATGCTCGGCCATCCAGCCCTCGTTCTTACCAAGGTAGGAGGCGATTCTCAGCGCGAAGCACTTCTTGCCCAGCAGAACGTTTCCGCCGTAACCGGAATTGACCGAAATGATGGTGTTGTCCTCGGGGAAGTGGCAGATGTAGCGCTTCTCCTCGTCGATGTCGCACTTGCAGTGCAGGCCGCGCACCCAGTCCTCGCTGTCGCCGAGGGTGTCGAGCACCTTCTGGCCGACACGGGTCATGATCGCCATGTTCAGGACAACGTAGATCGAATCGGTCAGCTCAATGCCGATCTTGGCGAGCGGCGAGCCGACAGGACCCATCGAATAGGGGATAACATACATCGTGCGGCCCTTGTAGCTGCCGCGGGCGATGTCATAAAGCATCTTGTAGGCTTTCTGGGGCTCCATCCAGTTGTTGGTGGGGCCGGCGTCCTCTTCCTTGCGGGAGCAAATGAAGGTGCGGTGCTCCACGCGGGCGACGTCGTTGACAGCGGTACGGTGGAGATAGCAGCCGGGCAGCTTCTCCTCATTGAGCTTGTACAGCTCGCCGGTGGAGCAGGCTTGGGCGCGCAGCGCCTCCAATTGCTCCTGAGACCCGTCAATCCACACCACTTGGTCGGGATTGACGATGTTTTTCATTTCCTCAATCCAGTTGAGAACAGACTTATTTGTCGTCATCTCTCTATCTCCTTTCCGCCCGCAGGGGGGCTATCGCGCAAATTAAAATTATTATACTATGTTTTCCCTTTTTTATCAATTAACTTTCTGTTAATTAATTGTCAGAAAAAGCCACGCTTTTTGTCATTATGCATCATCCTTGCTTTTTCCCTGCAAAATAAAAGCTGACGTCGCAAGGAGCGCTTTTCCCGTTTTCTAAGCCTCCACGGGCAGAGTCGCCCAGGCATTCAGGTCAAGTCCGGCCGTTTTTCCTGCAAGAAATTCGTAATATCCCTGCGCGCCGATCATGGCAGCGTTGTCTCCGCACAGGGAAAGCGGAGGCATATAGAGGGACAGGCCGCGCTCCCTGCAAGCCTCCTCCAGCCGCGCGCGCAGCAGGGAGTTTGCCGAAACGCCGCCCGCCGTCACCAGCGTCTTTGCGCCCGTGTCCTCGGCCGCGCGCAAAAAGCGCTCGAGCAGACAGTCGACCACCGCCTTGCGGAAAGAGGCGGCGAGGTCGGCCACCGGGAGCGTCCCCCCCTTTTGCGCCGCGTTGTGAATGAGATTGACGACGGCCGTCTTGAGGCCGGAAAAGCTGAAATCGTAGGGCGCGCCGTCCACCGACGGATGGGGCAGACGGAAGGCGTCTGGATTTCCATCCCCGGCGATTTGATCGAGATGAATGCCGCCGGGATAGGGCATGCCCATGGCGCGGGCCGCCTTGTCGAAGGCCTCGCCGGCCGCGTCGTCCCGCGTGCGGCCGAGCACGCGCAGGCTGGTGTAATCCTCGACCTGAATGATGTGGCTGTGTCCGCCAGACACAACCAGACAGAGGAAGGGGGGCTCAAGCTCCGGGTGGGCGATGTAATTGGCGGCGATGTGCCCGCGCAGATGATGTACCGGCACCAGGGGAAGCCCACTTGAAAGGGCCAGACCTTTGGCAAAATTGACCCCCACAAGCAGCGCGCCAATGAGGCCGGGCGCATAGGTGACGGCGATGGCGTCTAGAGTATGCAGCGGGGCGTCCGCCTCGCCGAGCGCCTGCCGTGTCAACCCCACAATGGCCTCGGCGTGCCGGCGGGAGGCGATCTCCGGCACCACGCCGCCGTAGAGCTTGTGCTCCTCCACCTGTGAGGCGATCACCGAGGAAAGCACCCTCCTGCCGTCCTCCACCACGGCGCAGGCCGTCTCGTCACAGGAACTTTCAATCGCTAGGATACGCATAAAATGATCCTCCACAAAGGTTTTCAAATAACCCGGAATTCGCCCGATTCCGGCCGCTTCGCCGTATTTGGCCGAAGCCGGTTTTCCGTATTCGTCCGGCGCTTTCCGCCGGCATGGCAAAAACAACCGCGGCGAAGGTCAAAAGTCCAGCACATTCAGCCCGGTCGTCTCGTCGAGCACGCGCTCGGCCGCACCCGGAAGACGGCGCAGGAAAATCTCCCCCGTGGCGCTGATGCGCGCCTCCTTGAGGTGGCCGCCGAAGAGGGTGCCCTCGGTGTCGGAAAAGGAGGCGTGCAGGTGCAGGTAGACCTTTCCCTCCTTGGTGGAAATGTTGCCCGTTAGGCCGACCATCTCCAGCCGCTTTTCCACACACAAGTCCTCATAACGTTTGTCTTCCACATTGTAGATGCTCGTGACCGCCCGGTCACACGCGCCAATGCCCGAGACCGTGCCGAAAACGATCCTCTCCTGCTCACAGACCTCCTTTAAGGCGGCTGTGAGCTCTTCCCCCGGGTAGAGACGGACGGCGACGGTATCTCCGCAGACTTTTCTTTTCATCCGGCGATTCTCCTTTTCTCCAGTATGTCACTCGGCGGCTTCTTGACGCAGAGGATGAAAATCAAACGCTCTCCGCTGTGTCCAGATAGCGGGTCATCAGCAGGGCGTCCTCCTTCGGGGCGTCGTAAAAGCCTCTGCGCACGCCCGCCTTCCGGAAGCCCTCCGATTCGTAGAGCGCGACCGCCGCCCGGTTGGAGGGGCGCACCTCAAGGGTCAAAAACGCAAGCCCTTCCTCCCGCGCACAGGTGAGGAGCCTTTCCAGCAGCGCCCGGCCGAGTCCCCGCCCGCGCAGCTCCGGCTCCACCGCGATGTTGGCGACGTAGCCCTCCCCGCAGACGGCGTGCATTCCCGCGTGTCCCACCGTTTTCCCATCCGCCAGACAGACGAAAAAACGCGCCGTGGGATTGGACAGCTCGCTTTCCAGCGACGCGCGCGACCACGGCTGGGAAAAGCAGCGCGCCTCCAGAGAGGCGACCGCGTCGAGATGCTCCTCCCCAATGGGGACGAGCAGGACGTCACGCTTCATCGGTTTTCTCCAGCCCGGTCCGGCAGCGGGCGAGCAGCTCCCGCAGCGCGGCGGTGAGCTGCTCCCGGCAGGCGCGGTAGGTCGCAAGGTCGCCGCCGTAGGGGTCGGCAATTTCCTCCCCCAGAATGTAGATTTTATGTTCCGGCACCCCGGCCTGTCTGAGCACATAGGCATGGGTCGCCGTCATCACGGCGAAGACGTCGAAGGCCGAGAGTTCCAGGCTGTTATAGCGTTTGGAGCGGTGGGCGGAGATATCCACCCCGATCTCCCGACAGACCGCGACGGCGTTCTCCGCGGCGGGCGCGCCGTCGGCCGCCGCCAGGCCCGCGCTCATGCAATAGAGGTCCTTTCGCCCGGCTTCCTCCGCCATCCGGCGGAAGATTCCCTCCGCCATGGGGCTGCGGCAGGTGTTTCCGGTGCATACAAACAATATCTTCAAGTCCAAAAGCATCCTTTCCCACGGAACGCCCCGCGTCCCGGTGCTAGAAAAACGGTCTCAACGGCCAATGTTACCCTTTGGCGTCAAACCAGGTTTTTCCGGTCTTGGCCTCGGCCGTCAGCGGGACCGAAAGGTGCACGGCCCCCTCCATCTCCTCACGCAGCAGAACCGCCACCCGCTCGGCCTCCTCCTCGGGCGCCTCGACGATCAGTTCGTCGTGTACCTGCAAAATGAGGCGGGCACGCAGCTGTTCCCGCGCGAGGCGGTCCTCCACGCGGATCATGGCGATCTTGATGATGTCGGCCGCCGCGCCCTGGATGGGCATGTTGCGCGCCACCCGCTCGCCGAAGGAGCGCAGGTTGAAATTGGAGGAGGTCAGCTCCGGCAGGTAGCGCCTGCGGCCGAACATGGTCTCCACATAGCCCTTTTCCTTGGCCTCGTCGACCACCTGCTTCATGTAGCGGTCGACGCCGTCGTAATGGGCCAGATATTCCCGGATGTAATGGTCGGCCTCCCCCCGGGTGACGCCGATATCCTTGGAAAGGGAGAACGCGCCGATGCCGTAGACGATGCCGAAGTTGACCGCCTTGGCGCGGCTGCGCATGAGGGGGGTGACCAGCTCGGGCGGCATGCCGAACACCTGGGAGGCGGTGATGGCGTGGATGTCCTCCTCGTTTTGAAAGGCCTCGATCATATTCCCGTCGTTCGCCACATGGGCGAGCACCCGCAGCTCGATCTGCGAATAGTCGGCGTCCACCAAAACCCACCCCTCCCGGGCGCAGAAGAAGCGCCGCAGCTCGCGGCCGAGTTCGGTGCGCACGGGAATGTTCTGCAGATTGGGCTCGGTTGAACTGATGCGTCCGGTGCGCGTTTCGGTCTGGTTGAAGCTCGAATGGATGCGGCCGTCGTCGGCGATGACCTTCAAAAGTCCGTCGCAGTAAGTGGACTTGAGCTTTGACAGGGTGCGGAATTCGAGCACCAGCTCGACCGCCGGATGGGCGTAGCGCAGATTTTCCAGCACCTCGGCGCTGGTGGAATAGCCGCTTTTGGTCTTTTTGCCCTTCGGCAGCGCCAGCTTGACAAAGAGCGCTTCCCCGAGCTGCTTGGGGGAATTGATGTTGAATTCATAGCCGACCGCCTCATAAACGGCCTGTTCGATCCCCAGAAGCTGCCGTTCGATGGCCGCGCCGTACTGCTCGATTCCGCGCGCGTCCACGGCAAAACCGACGGTCTCCATCCGCGCGAGCACGCGGGCAAGGGGCAGCTCTATTTCCCGCAGAAGACTTTCCTGTCCGTTCTCCGCGATGGCGAGGGCGAGCCTGTCCGCCAGAGCGGGCAGCCGGGCGCATTCCCCCGCCGCCTCGGCGTACGCCTCCGGCGCGCCGGACACCGCCGCCCCGGGGACGGCGTACTCCTCCGCCATGCGGGAAATGTCGTACCCGGAGGCCGAGGGATTGAGCAGATAGCCGGCGAGCATCGTGTCGAACCCGGCGTTTCTGAGGGCAATCCCCTCCCGCTCCAGCGCAGCGTACACCGGCTTGAGGTCGTGGGTGCGTTTTACGATGGATTCGTCCTCCAAAATGCGCCGGACGATCTCTCGCCCGGCCTCTCCGTTTTCCAGAAGGCGCACGCCGCCGTCGAGCGCGAACAGCAGCGCGTGGAGCTCCCCGCCGCTGATCACGGCCAGAAAGTCGGCTCTTTTTTTCTTTCGGAGCGTCTGGAGCAGCTGCTCCGGGTCGTCCGCCGTACAGAAGGCGCACGCGGCCGCGGGGGCCCCCTCTTCGGGCGTCTCTTCCATCTGTGCGCGCAGGCCGAGCTTGTCGATCAGGGAGAAAAACTCCAGCCTGGCCATCAGCCGCGCGGCCTCCTGCGGCTCTCCCTTCCCGACCCGGTAATCGCTGGGGTCGGTGGGAACGGGCGCGTCGGTGCGGATGGCGCCGAGCATGCGGCTTAAGTAAGCGCTCTCCTTGCCGGCGGCAAGCTTTTGCCGCATGCCCTCCTTGATATCGAGCGTATCGAGCGAATGGTAGATGTTGTCCAGGCTGCCGAAACGACCGATGAGGGCGGCCGCCCCCTTCTGGCCGATGCCCGCCACGCCGGGGATATTGTCCGAGGCGTCCCCCTGGATGGCCTTGATGTCGATCAGCTGGGGCGGGGCTACGCCGTAGTCCTCCCGGATTTTCGCCTCGTCGTAGAGGGTGACCTCCGGGCGGCCCATTTTGGTGGCGGCCAGACGGACGGTGACGCCCGGGCGGACGAGCTGGAGGCTGTCCCGGTCGCCGGTGGCGATCACGCACTCGTCCCCGCTCTGCTCGCAGGCGTGCGCCAGGGTGCCGAGGATATCGTCGGCCTCAAAGCCGTCGCACTCCACCGTCCGGTAGCCGAGCAGGTGCAGCAGGTCCTTGAGCACGGGCAGCTGCTGGGCGAGCTCGGCGGGCATGCCCTTGCGCTGGGCCTTGTAGCCCGCATAGGCCTGATGGCGGAAGGTGGGAGCCTTGCGGTCAAAGGCGATGGCGACTGCGTCGGGCGAGGTCTCCTCCCTGAGCTTTTGCAGCATGGTCAGAAAACCGTAGATGCCGTTGGTGTAGTGGCCGTCCTTGGTCGTCAGCAGCTTGATGCCGTAAAAGGCGCGGTTGAGAATGCTGTTTCCGTCGAGCACCAGAAGCTTCATGGGGTTCCTCCTAAAAGGCGGGCGCGGCAAAAACCGGCCGCCGGTTCGTTTGATCTGGAAAGCGGGTCTCCGGCAAAGGGCGCAAAAAACGGAGCGGGACGACCCGCAAACGCCGTTTTTTCCCTCCGCATACCGTGAGGTTATTATAACATCTTTTCCAGCGGAAATGAAACCGGCTGGGGAGATTTTTTGCGCCTTTGCCGCCTCATTCCTGTGCAAAAGCGAAATCCTCCCGTCAAACGGCACAATATTGGATGCAAACCGTCCCATCTTGTGCTATGATAGACTTCATTCAAACACTTTATGCAGCGCGGCGCATCCGCCGGCGCACCGGAAACGAGGTATCTTCATGCAGCTTGGACCTGTTATGATAGACGGCTTTGCCGCGCTGGCCCCCATGGCCGGCGTGGCCGACCGCGCCTTCCGCGAAATCTGCGTCTCCTTCGGCGCGGGCTACGTCGTCAGCGAAATGGTGAGCGCAAAGGGCATCTATTACGGCGATGCGAAAACAACGGCGCTGATGGAGCTCTCCGAAGCCGAGCGGCCGGCCGCCATCCAGCTGTTCGGGGACGAGCCGTCCACCCTGGCTTTTGCGGCGGAAAAGGCCATGCGGTTTTCCCCCCAGGCCATCGACATCAATATGGGCTGTCCCGCGCCGAAGATCGCCGGCAACGGCTGCGGCAGCGCGCTGATGAAGCGCCCCGCCCTCTGTGGCGAGCTCGTCCGGGCGGTCAAGAGCGCCGTGCCGGTTCCGGTCACGGTCAAAATCCGCAAGGGCTGGGACGCGCAGTCGGTCAACGCCGTGGAGGTCGCCCGGCGCTGCGAGGCGGCGGGGGCCGACGCGGTCGCCGTCCACGGCCGCACCAGGGAGCAGATGTATCAGCCGGCCGCCGACTGGGAGATCATCCGCGCGGTCAAGCGGGCGGTGCGCATCCCCGTCATCGGCAACGGGGACGTGACCGACGCAGAAAGCGCCGCCGCCCTTTACGAGCAGACCGGCTGCGACCTTGTAATGGTCGGCCGCGGGGCGCTCGGGAATCCGTGGATTTTTCAGCAGATAAATGCCTACCTCTCAAGCGGCGTGCTGCCGCCCCCTCCGGGTCCGGCCGAAAAAATGCGGGGAATGCTTTCCCACATCTCCCTTTTGTGCCGCTACAAAGGGGAAGAACACGGCATGCGGGAGGCGAGGAAGCACGTCGGCTGGTATCTCAAGGGGCTGCGCGGCGCAGCTGAGTTCCGGCGCGAAGCGGGAACACTGTGCACCTACTCTGAGCTTGAGTCGCTCGCCGGCCGCGTGCTGGCCCTGAATCCTCCCGAATGATTCAGGGCACCTGCCCCTTCTGCCAGCTTTTGGGGAACCGTTTAGACCCCACGGGCAAATTTACAGAAGATTCATAATTCGATCATATATCCCCTTGCAAAACATGGTAATATCTTAACGTAGTTTTAAAAACTATATCTTGTCACTTAACAAATAAGATGTTGACTTGGAGGCCTTTTTATGAATCCTCAAAAAATTGCCCTGATCACCGATTCTTCCTGTGATCTCTCCGACGAGATTCTGGAGCGCTACGATATCGGTTTGGTTCCCCTGCGCATCTGCTTTACAGACAAAACCTACCGCGACCGCGTTGAGCTTTCGGGCGACCGCTTCTACCCCATGCTGGAGCGGGAGATTCCCAAATCCTCCCTGCCGGCAGCCGAGGACATCACCGCGGCCTTTGACCGCGCAAGGGAAAAGGGCTATGAAAAGGCGCTCTTTCTGACCATTTCTTCCGGACTTTCGGGCACCTATCAATTTGTGAAAATGCTGGCCGAAAGCTATCAGGGGCTGGAAATCCACTGTATGGACACTAAAATTCTCTCCTGCGGTCAGGGCAGTCTGGTGGTGGCCGCCGCCCGCGTCCTGCAAAAGGGCGGCTCGCTTGAGGACGCCGTGCGGGCGGTCTCCAGCATCCGCAGCCGGATGAGCTCCTTTTTCGTGGTGCAGACGCTCACCTATCTCAGCCGCGGCGGGCGCATCGGCAAGGTGGCCGGAACGGTCGGCAGCCTGCTGCACTTGAATCCGGTGATCACCGTCAATAACGACGGCGTCTATGAGACGGCCGCCAAAACCCTCGGCTTTGCGCGGGCGCTTGATCTGCTCGTCAAAGAGGTGGAAAGCCGCTTTCGCGGCAAGAAAATCGTCGTTTCCATGGTGCACGCCCTCAACGAAGGGGACGCGTCGCGCATACTCGCACGCGTGAAAGGCTTCGCCGACGTGATGGAAGCAAGCATCACGCCGGTCACCGCCGTGCTCGGCGCGCACACCGGGCCGGGACTCGTCGGCCTGATCGCCTACGAGGCGTAAGTCTTCGGTCAAAAAGCCGCAGCCGCTCAGATGACGGCTGCGGCTTTTCTGCGTTTTCAGAAGGGGGCCGGAGGGACGGGAGCCTACAGCGGATGCCGGTAGACCGTCTCCCCCTCCTTGACGGTCTCGAGCACCCTGATGTTTTTGATATCCTGCGGCGGAACGGTCAAAGGATTCGCCGAGAGGATTACCAGATCGGCCAGCTTGCCCTCCTTGAGGGAGCCCTTCCTGTCCTCCTCAAAATACTGGTAGGCCGCGTGGATGGTGACGGCCTCCAGCGCTTCCTGCACAGACACCCGCTCCTCCTCTCCCAGCAGCACGCCCTCCCCGGTGACGCGGTTGACGGCGCACCAGACGGTTTCAAGCATGTCGGGTGGAAGGACCGGCGTATCCTGATGGAAGGTGTAGGGCATTCCCCGCTTCTGCGCGGCGCGGGCGGGACTGATGCGGTCGGCGCGCGCCCGGCCCAGGTTCTTCAAATGCACATCTCCCCAATGGTAGACGTGGGCCGCAAAGAAGGAGGGGATCATCCCCACCCGCGCCATGCGGGAGAGCTGGTCGTGCCGCACCGTCTGGGCGTGGATCATCACCGGTCGGCAGGCGTCCGACCGACCCGACGTGGTCAACACGTCCTCCACGGCGGTGATAAACTGCTCGCAGGCGGCGTCCCCGTTGCAGTGGGCGAGCAGCTGCGCGTCCCGCTCCCATACGGAGGAGACCAGATTTCGCACCTCGCCGTAGGAATGGACGGGGTAGCCGCAGTAGCCGTCAGACCTTCCTTCGTAGGGCTTGGTCAGCCAGGCGGTCTCCCCCTGCGGGGAACCGTCGAGAAAAATTTTGAATCCGCCGAGCTTCAAGCGGTTGAGATATTTCTTCCAGCAGGCGGGCTGTTCCTCCGGCAGGCCGGGCGCCTTCTCCAAGTCGGCATAACAGACGATGTCGGCCGAAAGTCTGCCGCTTTGAGCGACGGCAAGCAGCTGCTCAAAAGCGGCGCGGTCGGTCTTGCCGTCCTGAATGGTCGTGATGCCGTGGGAAAGGTAGACGTCCTGCGCCTTGAGCAGGCGGTCGACCGAGGTCTGCGGGGAAGGTCCGGGCATTCCGCCGGAAAACTGGAAAAAGGCGTTCTCCTCCAGGTAGCCGTCGGGCTCCCCGGCGGCGTCCCGGCCGAAACGTCCGCCCTCGGGATCGGGTACCTTCCCTTCGCAGCCGCCGACCCGCAGCGCCGCCGTATTGGCGACGCCCATGTGTCCCGACGCGTGTGAAATGAGCACGGGATGCTCTGTGGAGACCCGGTCGAGCACCGTCCTGTCCGGATGGCGCTTTTCCATCAGGAAGTTGTGGTCGTAGCCGAAGCCGACGATCCAATCCCCCGCGTTGAGCCGAGTGTGGTCGCGGTAGTCGCAGAGCCGGGCGACGATGTCGTCAAAGCAGGTCGCGGAGGCGAGCGGCACGAGATCGATGGTGCTTGCAAGCGCGGTGATGTGGCTGTGCGGATCGATGAAGGCGGGCAAGAGGGTTTTCCCCTGCAAATCGATCCGTTCGCCCCCCGCGCCCGCGCGGCGTTCGGCCTCCTCTCTGGAACCGGCGCAGACGATCCTGCCGCCGCGTATCAGCAGCGCCTCAACCTGCGGCGCTTCCTTCTCCATGGTCAGGATGGGTCCTCCAAAATAGACGGTTTCCCTCATTCAATCCCCTTCTTTCGTTCTTTTTCCGCCCCCGCACGCGGACGCCGTTATGCCAAGGTCCCTAGCAGCGCTTCCGTATCCAGAAGGCGCGGCCGCGGGGCGATGTCCTCTCCCCCGGCGGCGCACACCGCCAAACGGTAGCCGATACAATCGGAGTATTCCCGGAATCGGCAGGAAACATGCTTTCCCTCCTGCGTGACCGCGACGGGAGGCCCGGGATGGATACAAAAGGCCGAAAGGGAAAGAGAGAGCCCCTTTCCCAGATATTTGATATAGCTCTCCTTGAGGGTCCACAGGCGAAAAAAGGCCTCCTCCCGCCCATCCTCAGGCTGACGGCCGAGCCAGGCAAATTCCTCCGGGCAGAAAAAACGGCGCGCGAGGTCCTCGTGGCGGCCCTCCGCGCGCTCGATGTCCACGCCCACCGGCGCGGCCGACAGCGCGCAGACGGCCCACTCCCCCGCGTGGGAGAGATTAAAGCAGCAGTCGGGACGTCCCTTTACAAAGGGCTTGCCGTTCTCCCCCCGTTCGATGGAGCAGCTTCCGGGCGGCAGGCCGAACCGCTCGGCAAGCCCAAAGCGCAGCAGCAGTCCCGCCGTCACCGACCGCGCCCGGTCCTCGGGGCGGCGCAGGCGCGCCGTCCTCTCCCGGCGTTCCCCGTCCAGCAGCGGCATGGCCCGCGCCGCCGGGACCTGGTCGCAAAAGGGGGCCGTGCGGGCGATGTACAGCTCGGTCATGCGCTTTTTCTCCCCTTCAAAAAATTTTTCATTCCGGTTGAATGGTTCCCCCACCGAGCACCAGGTCTCCGTCATAGAACACCACGGCCTGGCCGGGCGTGACCGAGCGCTGCGGCTCGTCGAACTCCACGCGGACGCATTCCCCCTCCAGGGGAAGCAGCCGCGCCGCCGCCGGACGCGCCTGATAGCGCACCTTCGCCTGCACCCGCCGCTCCCCGGTCAGGCGGTCGAAGGGGATAAAGTTGAGATTGCCCGCTCTGAGGGCTGCGGCGTATTGGCCTCCCTCCTCCCGGAGGGTGACCGTGTTGCGCTCAGGATCGATCCGCGTGACGTACATCGGTCGGCCGAAGGCGATTCCCAGTCCCTTGCGCTGGCCGATGGTATAGCGCGTGATTCCTCTGTGCCGGCCTAGGACGTTGCCGTCCGCGTCGACAAAGTCCCCCGGGGGCGGAATCTTCCCGGTGTACCGTTCGAGGAAGCCGGCGTAGTCGTTGTCCTCCACAAAGCAGATTTCCTGGCTGTCCGGCTTGTGGGCGACGGGCAGATCGTGGGCGGCCGCGAGGGCGCGCGCCGCCTCCTTCTCCATGCCGCCCAGCGGAAAGAGGGTGTGCGCAAGCTGATGCTGGGTCATGCCGTAGAGAACATAGCTTTGGTCCTTGGCGCAGGGCGCCCGCCGGAGCAGCCAGCGTTCATTCGTCGGGTCATAGTCCCTCAGCGCATAGTGGCCGGTGGCGATAAAATCAAAGCCGAGGGCGAGCGCCCTTTGCAACAGCGCCTCAAACTTGACGCGCTGATTGCAGGCGATGCAGGGATTGGGCGTGCGGCCGGCGGCGTACTCGGCGGCGAAATAGCCGATCACTTCGCGCTCGAACACCTCGGTAAAATTGAGCACCAGATGCTCGATGCCCAGCTTGTAGGCCACGCGGCGGGCGTCGTCGATGTCGTCCAGCGAACAGCAGCCACCGGCCGCGCTTTCGCTCATATAAGCGTCGGGACGCAGTTTCATGGTGACGCCCACCACCTCGTAGCCCTCGTCGCGCAGCAGCAGCGCGGCGACCGAGCTGTCCACCCCGCCGCTCATGCCGAGCAGCACTCTTTTTTTCATTCCATACGGCCTCTGCCCAGCGCATGCGATACGCCGGGCGGGAGGGCCTTCTCCCCTTTCCTCGGGTGATTCCTTTTTCTTCGATTGTCCGGATAAAACAGATGGGCGGTCTCCGCCGCCCAAAAGCCGACCGTCCGCCCCAGCGGGCGGGCGCGAGTGTTACGACATCCTCCCTACCGGGAGACAAAGCAGACGTAGCCCGTGGTGGTAAAGAAGTAAAAGAGGGCGTCGCTCTCCTTTTGGACCACCGCGCAGACGGTGATCTCTTCCGATTCCTCCGGCCGGAGGGACAGCAGCTGGGGATTCCCGCCCGCCGGATTGTAGTTCTCATAGGCCTTCCTGCCGTCCGCCGCCCAGAAATTGTTGGAGCTGAAAAACGCCGTGTTTCCCGCGCTTTTGAGCAGACGGATTTGGAACCGGGCCACGCGGAATTCCTCCCCC
The DNA here is from genome assembly GCA_902478455.1 of uncultured Oscillospiraceae bacterium. Taxonomy (GTDB): domain Bacteria; phylum Bacillota; class Clostridia; order Oscillospirales; family Acutalibacteraceae; genus CABSLJ01. The sequence continues at coordinate 20,956 of CABSLJ010000009.1, forward strand.
GGGCCGAGCACGGTGGGGTCCCCGCCCGCTTCCCGCACATAGTTCAAGGCTTCCTCCCCCGTCCACAGCGCGTTCAGGGTGAGTTCCGCCTGACAGGGCAGCTCGGAAAAGGAGGCGTCCGGCTGGTAGCATTCCACCAGAACGCTCTCGCCCACGGAGTAAGGCGCAAAGGCGTCTGCAAGCGCGCCCTGCCCGCCGTTCCACGGATTTTCCTCCCCGGCGCGTTGAGACAAAAGAGCAAAGCCGCCCCACAGAATCGCGCCCGCCAGCAGACCCAGTGCAAGCGCAAGCCCAAACGAAAGCCACCATCTCCTCGCCCCGGCGGGAGCGGAAAAACAGGGAAAGGGAGAGCGAAACACCGCCTCATGCGGCTGAATACGGCCGGAGACGGAGGAGACCGGCAGCCCGCAGGCCGGGCAAAAACTGCCGTCCCGGCGCAGGGGCGCGCCGCAGCGGGGACAAATCGGCCGGAGGGCCGTCCTCTCTTCAACGATCACCGGGTGATCTCCCCCTTCCAAAATGACATGGCCACACGGGAATGCCGTGCTTCGTCCGGATTCTCATACGGAAAAACGCCTTGCTTATGCTTATGTTCCGTCACCACCTGTTGATGACCTTTTCGGCAAAGCCGGTCGCCCTGCGGATGCGGATCGGTGTGCCGTCGTCCAGTAAAACCTGACCGGAAAAACAGCCGAACACCTGGTGCTGGTCGCTCGAAACGATCCCCGCGGACAGTTTCGCCGCGCGGTCGATGATAGGGACAAATTCCATTTCAAAGCGGCCGTCGTTGGAGGAGATCACCCACGGCTTGAGGATATCCTTTTTGGGGATATGGAAAGTCACCTGGTCCAGCTTGTGGCCGACGCCGCCGTAAAAGGCGATGTTTTCGGTGGCGGCGGAGGTGTCCCCGAAGCCGTAGCCGAGGTTGAAGCCGAAGGGCGCGCCGTCCACCGTGCAATTGGCCGAGCCCCAATACCAGGTGTTTTTGTAGGTCCACACGCCGCGGCCCCAGTCGAGCGTGCCGAAGGAGACCGCCGGGTCGAAGACATACTCCTCCCCGCCCATGCGGACCACGCCGGAGGCGCGCATGCAATTGATTTTCTGGTTATAGTAAAAGGCCTTGCCGCTTTTGGGGAAGGGCGTGGCGATCACCATGGAATCCTGTTCCGGCTCTTCCAGGCGGAGGTTGACATACAGATGCTTTCCCTCGTAAAAATTGAGGAACTCGCATTTCAAATAGCGACGGCTGCCCGCCTTGGAGAATTTCATCCCCACCCGCTTGCTCGAATAGGAGACGTCGCCGTGTCTGGTGGTGGCGGGCATGGCGAAGCGGCCCATGGGGAAGGCCTTCATCACCGACTGGGTGTGCTCCCACGGCCTGCGGAAGTCAAGCACCGAGGCCGACACCAGCCCCATGTAGCCGTTGTCGGCCACCGTGAGGGCCACGGCGCAGTCGTCGTTGGCCACCAGGTAGTAATCCCATTCTTTCAGGCGCCATTTGGGCGCCGCAACGCGGTCGCGGTCGTAGTACAAAAGCGGACCGCGCGACCAGCCCCGCGCGCTCAAACGCCCGTTTTCATCCAACAGCTCCTGCGGTTCCCGTATTTCCCGCTGCATGACTGCGCCCCCCTGTTCCGTTTTTGGGCAGGTTTCTTTCTCATCTGCGCGGAAAAGCCCCTTTCCGCACATTAAAACAGCTTTTCCATCATCATTATACTGAATTCCAATTTGGAATGCAATCGTCCGGCTGAGAAAGCGTGAAAACCGGGCGCAAAAGGGCGCTCCCGGCTGATGTTGGACGCAAAAAGCCGCGTCCGGAAAATTCCGGACGCGGCGGCTGGGGGAACTTCTGTTTTTGAGGAATGGGGAGCGGCTTATTTCTCGTCGTTCCAGGAGTACATCTTGCGCAGTTCCCTGCCCACGGCCTCGAGCTCGTGGGAGGCCTCGATCCGGCGGCAGGAATTGAAGTGGGCGCGGCCGTTCTTGTTCTCGGCAATCCACTTGGAGGCAAAGGTGCCGTCCTGAATTTCAGAGAGAATCTTCTTCATCTCCTTCTTGGTCTCCTCGGTCACGATGCGCTTGCCGGTTTCGTAGTCGCCGAACTCGGCGGTGTCGGAAATGGAGTAGCGCATCATGGAGAAGCCGCCCTTGTAAATGAGGTCGACGATGAGCTTCATCTCGTGGATGCACTCAAAATAGGCGTTCTCGGGGGCGTAGCCGGCCTCAACCAGCGTTTCAAAGCCGGCCTTCATCAGGGCGGTCACGCCGCCGCAGAGCACGGCCTGCTCGCCGAAGAGGTCGGTCTCGGTCTCGGCCTTGAAGGTGGTCTCAAGCACGCCGGCGCGCGCGCCGCCGATGCCGGCGGCATAGGCGAGGGCGGTGTCGAGCGCGTGACCGGTGGCGTCCTGATGAATGGCCACCAGGCAGGGAACGCCCTTGCCCTCGAGATATTCGCTGCGGACGGTGTGGCCCGGGCCCTTGGGGGCGATCATGAAGACGTCGACATCCTTGGGCGGAATGATTTGTAGATAATGGATATTGAAGCCGTGGGCAAAGGCGAGCGCCTTGCCCTCGGTCAGGTAGGGGGCGATGTCCTTTTTATAAAGGTCGGCCTGCTTCTCGTCGTTGATAAGGATCATGACGACGTCGGCCGCCTTGGCCGCCTCGGCCGCGGTGGCCACTTTGAGTCCGGCCGCTTCAGCCTTGGCCCAGCTCTTGCTGCCCTCATAAAGGCCGACAATGACGTTCACGCCGCTCTCATGCAGATTGAGGGCGTGCGCGTGGCCCTGGCTGCCGTAGCCGATGACGGCCACCGTCTTGCCATTGAGGACGCCCAAGTCGCAATCCGACTGATAATAAATCTTTGCCATAGTGATTACCTCCCGGCCGCTGTGCGGCGAATATAAGATATCTATGAGATGAAGCGGGGCATTACCCCTGCATTTTTTTGGCGGTCTGCGCGCCCTTCTCGATGGCTACCATGCCGGTGCGCACGATTTCTCTGATGGAATAGGGGCGCAGCAGGCTTACAAGCGTCTCTGTGCGCTCGAGAGTGTCGGTAAACTCCAGCGTCAACGAGGCGGGCGAGACGTCGACGATTCTGGCCTGCATCAGCTCGGCGATCTTCATGATCTCCGCCCGCTGGGCGGTGTTGCAGCCGACCTTCACAAGGGAAAGCTCTCGGCTGATGAATTCGTCCGGCTTCAAAGTCTTGACCTTGATCACCGGGATCACCTTGTTGAGCTGCTTTTCCACCTGCTCAACGATGTACTCGTCCCCGTCGACAACAATGGTCATGCGGGAAATCCTTGGGTCCTCGGTGACGCCCACCGCGAGGCTGTCGATGTTGAAACCCCGCCTGGAAAACAGGCCGGACACCTTGGACAGCACGCCCGCGTGGTTCTCCACCAGAACCGAAAGGGTGTATTTCATCCTGTCTCTCCCCCCTTCTCTAAATGGACGGATTGAGCGGGCTGACGTCGCACAGCAGCAACGCCGGCCCCGGCCGGTCGAGGAGCCTGCGGGCTTCCGCTTGGGCCTCCTCGTTGGAATGAACCATTTTCGCCGGAATGCCGTAGGCCTCGGCGATTTTCAGCAGATCAAAGTTTACATCGAGCAGCGTGGCGGCGTAGCGTCCGCCGTAGAGCTTATCCTGCAGCTCGCGCACCATGCCCAGACGGGTGTTGCGCATGACGATGAGTTTTACGTCGATCTGGTTCTGGGCGATGGTCCCCAGCTCGCACATGCTCATCTGGAAAGAGCCGTCGCCGCACACGGCGACGACCGTCCGCCCCGGCTTTGCGAGCTTGGCTCCCAGCGCGGCGGGGATGGAATAGCCCATGGTGCCCAGGCCCCCGGAGGTTAAGAACACGCCGTTTTTCGTCTTGAAATTGTTGGCCGACCAAATCTGGTTCTGGCCGACGTCGGCCACCAGAATGCTCTTGGACGGCAGCATGGCCGAAAAGCTGCGCATAAAGGACCTGGGTTCGACGAAGCCCTCAAAGGAGACGGGCGTCCTGCGGGGCTCGTTCCGCCATTCGGCGATCTGCTCCTCCCATGGAGCGGGAATGTGATATCCTGTCTTTTCGGCCAGCTGGCCTAGCACCAGGCGGACGTCTCCGACGATAGGGATATGCGCCTTCATATTTTTGCCGATTTCCGCCGGGTCGACGTCGATGTGGATCACCCTGGCTTTCTCGGCGATTTGCCCCGGTTCGGCGACCGCGCGGTCGCCCACGCGCGCCCCGCAGAGGATGAGGAGGTCGGCGTCGTGGATGGCGCGGTTGGCCGGCCTGACGCCGTAGGTGCCGAGCATGCCGAGGTAGAGCGGATGGTCAGGTGACAGCGCGCCGATGCCCATCATGGTGGAGACCACCGGTATGCCCGTCTTTTCGGCAAAGGCGCACAGCTCCTTTTTCGCTCCGGCGGAAAGGATGCCGCCTCCCGCGCAGATCACCGGGCGGCTGGATTCGGAAACCGCCTCCACCGCCCGCTTGATCTGCAGCGCATGGCCCTGGGTGCGCGGCTTGTATCCGATGATATCCGCCTTTTCCGGATAGGCAAACTCCTGAACGGAAGCAAGCTGGACGTCGACCGGGATATCGATGAGCACCGGACCCGGCCGGCCGGTGGAGGCGATGTGGAAGGCCTCCTTGAAGACGCGGGCGAGGTCGCGCGCATCCTTGACCAGATAGCTGCATTTTGTGAAGGGCTCGCACGCGCCGGTGATGTCCGCCTCCTGGAAGACGTCGCGCCCCAGCAGGTCGCTTCGCACCTGGCCGGTGACGGCCACCAGCGGAATGGAATCCATATAGGCGGTGGCGAGTCCCGTGATGAGGTTGGTCGCCCCGGGACCCGAAGTGGCCACGCAGACGCCCACCCTGCCGGAAGCGCGGGCGTAGCCGCTCGCGGCGTGGCCGGCGTTCTGTTCTTCCCGCACCAGGATGTGGCGCAGAGAGGAGGCGTACAGCGCGTCGTAGAAGGGGCAGATGGCCGCGCCCGGATAGCCGAATACGACCGATACGCCCTCTTGCTCCAAGCATTTCACCATGATTTGCGCACCGGTAATCATAACCGCGCCTCCTTTCTCAGCTTCAAACCTTTTAAATGAATTGATCAATAAAAAACTTGCAAGAGCCGGGTAAAAAAAGAACTTTCAAGCAAAACTTGACGCCCGCTTTGCAGGGAACCAGAGATTCGCGGGCAAAAACAGGGCTTTGGGAAGCTCCCCACTGATATTTTTCTTATTATAGTAAACCTCTGTCTCTTATACACATCTCCGAGCCCACGAGACCGTACTAGATC
>CABSLJ010000010.1 GCA_902478455.1 uncultured Oscillospiraceae bacterium
GTACTACGTGGACGGCAAGCCCATCGGCTTCCCCGTGGAAACCGGTACCTACGGCTTCTTCTACAACCAGAAGCTGGCCGACGAGCTCGGCATCACCGAGATGCCCAAGAATTATGAGGAGTTTATCGCCCTGGGCGAGCGCTTCCTGACCGAATTCAAGGACACCGGCATCGCCTACATCGCCTATCCCGGCAAGAACGCCCTCGGCTACCTGACCAACCAGTGGATGCAGCCCCTTCTGTGCGAACAGGATCCCGACGGTTTCCTCGACGCTTTCGGCATGAAGCCCGGCGCGTGGAGCAGCGATTGGGTCAAGGACTGCTACAAGAAGATTCTGGCCCTGCGCAAGTATGAGATGGAAGGCTGCATCGGCCTGACCCATACCGAAGCCCAGATCGCCTGGCTGCAGGGAGACGCCTTCCTGATGCCCAACGGCACTTGGCTGGAGGGTGAAATGCTCGCCGATACCCCCGACGATTTCGAGATGAAGATGTTTGCCTATCCTACCATGGAGAGCGAACATGACAATATCTCCTATGTCTATGTCGACAGTAACATGCTCATCCCCAAGGACGCCAAGAACAAGGACGCCGCCTATGAATTCATCCGCTTCATGTATCAGGACGAGTGGCAGCAGCGCTACGCCGAGCTCGCCAAGACCAACCCGGGCACCAAGGTTTCCCTCGAAGGCGTCGAGACCTCCCCGATGGTCGCCAGCGTGGCTGATATGATCAGCGACCCGAACTCCAAGATCGCGCAGCCCAAGGTCGGCGGCTATCCTGTCTTCCGCACCGAGCCCAAGAACTGGTACAAGCAGAACGAGATGTCCATGTGGCTCGGCGAAATCTCGGTTGACGAATTCTTTGACACCTTCGAGCAGAAGTGCGAAGAGGACCGTCAGGCCGAGGACTTCCAGGAGCTGGAGAACTACTGGATCGTCAGTCCCGAATAAGCAATTGAAGCCCACTTACATAAACTCAACAGGCGTTTGACCTCCAACAGATAAAGCAGGGCGGGAGCACTGAAAATAAAACAAAGGCCGAACCCGGCCGGTGGATTTATCCTTCTGTGCGCCCGCCCTCTTTTTGTCTATCAGATAGGAAGCGAGGTAAGCATATGTCTAAATTACAAAAACTCGGCGGCAATATGACGACACGAAAAGGAAAAAGGGCGGTATTTATTGTTCTGGCACTCCTTCCTGTCTTTGTGGTCTACACGGTTATCGTCCTTTACCCGCTGATCGACGGCCTTATCATCAGCTTTTTTGACTGGTCGGGCCTGACCGCCCACCGCGATTTTGTGGGCACGGCCAACTATCAGAAGGCGTGGGAAAACCGTCAACTTCTGCTCAAGGCATTCGGCAACGATATGTTCTTTGCGGTATGCCGCATTGTCTGCGTGGCGACCATTTCCTTCTTCTTTGCGGAGGTTATTTGCCGCATGCAGCTGAAGGAAAGCGGCTTTTACCGCGTTGTTTTCTTCTTTCCAAACGTGCTTTCAGCCGTTATCATCTCTACGCTTTGGCTCTTTATCTTCAACCCGCAGTTCGGTCTTTTCAACGGATTGTTGGAAGCGGTCGGTCTGGAATCGTGGACCAAACCCTGGCTCTCCGATTTGAATACCGTCCGCTGGGCCATCATTCCGCCCATGGTTTGGGCGCAAGTCGGCTTTTACATGGTGATTTACATCGCGGCCATCAAGGGAATTCCCGCTTCTTATTATGAGGCCGCCACCGTGGACGGCGCCTCCTATTTCAAACAGCTTACCAAAATCACCATACCGCTCGTGTGGAGCCACATCCGCACCACTCTGCTTTTGATGGTTGTCAGCTGCTTCAGCGCCAATTTCAGCATGGTCAACGTTATGACCAACGGCGGCCCGGGCAAGACGACTTGGGTGCTGATGAAGGAACTCTATGATTCCGCTTTTTCTTACCACGACTATGGCTACGCGGCCACCATCGGCGTGATTATTACCGTGATTGCGCTGATTTATACCCAGATTATCAGCCGCCTGACCAAGTCGGAAAAAATTGAATATTAGGGAAAGGAGGGGCCGTTTTGAAAATCAAGTTAAGCGTCGGGGACAGAATCGGCAGAATCATTGTCCGCATCTTCCTCATCATCTGGTCGCTTATTGTACTCTACCCGATGTTCTGGGCCTTGCAGACGTCGTTTAAAACCAACAAGGAGTTTTACCAGAACATCTGGAATTTCCCCGAGGTCTACCACTTTGAAAACTACATCGACGCCTGGAACAAGGCAAAGGTCGGCACCTTCTTCTTAAACAGCTTATATGTCACCGTCCTGGCGATGATCGGGTCGCTGTTCATCGTCTCGCTCGCGGCCTACGCGCTGGGCCGGTTCAACAACCGGTTTACCCGTTTTATGTCCAATTATTTCCTCCTGGCCTATATGATTCCCAGCTCCATTGCCCTGATTGCCCAGTTCTTCCTGATGAAGAACCTCAACTTGGTCAATTCGCTGGAGGGCCTTTCCCTCAAGTATATCGCCGACTCCATCCCCTTTTCCCTTTTCGTCCTCACCGGCTTTTTCCGTACCATGCCGCATGAGTTGGAGGAATCGGCTGAAATCGACGGCGCGGGCTTGTTCCGGACCTTTGTCAGCGTGATGCTGCCCCTGGCCAAGCCGGGTGTGATGACCATCGCCATCTTCAATTTCCTGGGCTTCTGGAATGAGTACGTCTTTGCGCTGATTTTGATGACCGACCGCGCGAAATACACCATTTCGGTCGGTATCGCCAACCTTGTGGCGGCCGCCTCCTTTACGCCCAACTGGGGCATGCTCTTCGCCGCCTGTATCATTGTGATGATCCCCTGTATCGTCCTTTACTGCTTCTTCCAGCGCAATATCAGCGAAGGCATGACCTCCGGCGCAGTCAAAGGATAAATGACCTCTGAGGAGAAATGAATTTATGATGACATCCAGAGAGCGGCTCGACCGCTGCTTCCGCCGGCAGGAAACCGACCGACCGGGACTCTTCATGCGCGGGGTGGGGGAGAACGCACCGCCCCACCCAAGCTACCGTCCCCTGCGCGAGCTGGTTTTGGAGAAATGCGACCTGAAATCGCTCTATTATTTCGGCGACCACAAAGACCGGTCGGCCCGGGAAAGCTGGACCGAGCCGCACAATGAGGAGTTCGAGCGCCAGGTGACGGTGGTACATACGCCCAAGGGCGACCTGCGGGAATGTTTTATGCGCGGTCTTCTCGGCCAGCCGGGCTACACCGAAAAGCACCTGATCGAAACGCCGGAGGAGGCCGAGCGCTATCTCTCCCTCCCTGCGGAGAACTTTGTATTCGACCCCGAGGACTTTTTTGCTCTCGACCGCAAAATAGGAGACCGCGGCGTGGCCGTGGCCGACCTCGGCTTCAATCCCGCCGGAGCGGTGGCCGAGCTGCTGGGTTCCGAGCTCTTCGCCTGGTGGAGCATCGATGAGAGAGACCTGCTGTGCGCGCTCATGGAAAAGGAACGGGACGTTTTGTTAGCGAACGTCCGGGCGCTGATTGAAAGCGGCATTGGTCCCTATTTCGGCATGCTGGGCGAGGAATACATCACCCCTCCTCTGCATGGAGTCAATGACTTTTATGAATTCAATGTGGTGTATGACAAGCCCATCGCCGACCTGATCCATAACGCCGGCGGCCTGCTGCACATCCACAGCCACGGCCCATTAAAGGATGTGCTGCCCTATTTCATCGAATTGGGGGCCGACGTGCTGCATCCTATCGAGGCTCCGCCCATGGGCAACGTCACCCTGCGCGAGGCCAAGGAAGTCCTGCGGGGCAGGGTGTGCATTGAAGGGAACATCCAGATCGGCGATATGTACGAAAAGGAACCGGAAGACATCCGCGCGCAGGCGAGGGAAATCATCCGAGACGGTTTTGACGACCGCACAGGACTTATTGTCTGTCCCACCGCGTCCCCCTTTGTCCCCGAGATGAGCGAGCGCGTTCTGGAAAACTACCGGACGCTCATTGAAACAGTGCTCAACCGGCAGGCGTAAGCCTACGGATTCCTTCCCGCGCCGCGCCCGGCATCCCGGGGCGGCTGGCAGCAGGGAAAACCTCAAACGGCGGCCGGCGTTTCGTGTGTCCGGCCCGAAGGAGAATCGATATGGATTTTGATCTTGCACCCTACCGCGGCATCGACGGCTTCCAAAGCAAGGTACCCGACGCCGTCCGGGACGGCACGCTCGCCTACCCCAAGGACAGCATAGACGTCATCCAGCTGCTCGAGCACATCCGTTATTGTGAAGCGACGAGGGATTATCTTTACGGGAGAGCTCCGCGGCTTCCCCGCTACACGCCGGGCAGCCGGCCGAGACTGGAAGCCCTTGCGGCCGAGGCGCTCCCCGCCGGACGGGGATACACGGACCTGGAAAAGGTGAAGCGGCTGCTGCGCATAATCAGCGAACGCGTCCCCCATGTATATGTCTGCAGAAAAACACAGGAATGGACGGCCGGCTACATCACCGAGGAACGCATGCTCGACCGCGGCTTTGCCTACTGCAATGAGCTGGCCCGTCTGTTTTGCTCGCTGTGCGCCATCGCAGGGGTGCCCGCGCGCATGCTCTTCCTGTACAACAAGGACCGCGTCACAGGACATGTGGTGGCCGAGGCGTGGATAGACGGAGCCTGGGCCTTCTGCGACCCGTCCATCAATTACCTTCCCCGCCCCCTTGCCGACGGCCGGCGCGTCAACGGAGAACTCGGCAAGCTCGATCCCGAGGCCAGAGGCATTCTGCTGGAATTTGATTTTCGGACCCTTCTGGTCGACTACGACGTGGGGGACGACTATTACGCCCATCTCTTTGATGAATTCGCCATCTATGAATACGAGGCTTTGGAGGGAAGCGAATGAGCCGATACACCTATGAGGTTTGTGTTTTCACCATAGACGACGCCATTGCCGCCGAACGGGGCGGCGCTCGGCGGATTGAGCTCAATTCCGACCGCGCCGCCGGGGGCTGCACCCCCAGCGCGGGCGCCGTCCGCATGGCGAAAAAGCTTTTGAAGCTCGACGTCGCCGTCATGATCCGGCCGCGCACCGGCGGCTTTGTCTATTCGGACAACGACTTTGCCGTCATGCTGGAGGATGTGGACATAGCCGTCGCCAGCGGGGCGGACGCCATCGTCACCGGAATGCTCACACCGGACAGCGGCCTCGACGCCGCGCGGCTTTCCCAGCTTGTCAAGCGGGCGGGCGATGTGCCGGTCGCCTATCACCTCGCTTATGAACGCATTGCGCCCGAAAAGAAGGACGACGCGCTCGAGGAGCTCATCTCCATCGGCGTGCGCCGTTTGCTGACGGGCGGGCGGCCCCGCACCTACGACGAGGCGGTGCGCTACCTCTCCCGCATGCAGGAACGCGCCGCCGGGAGGATTGAACTCATGCCCTGCGAGATGGAAGCCGTTCCCTACAGCCTGCTGCCCCGCTATATGCGGGAGACCGGCGCCGAACAGATCCACCTGTGGGACGTGATGAGCAAATACGCCGTCGGCACCTACCCGCATACCTACGACCACGTCGACCTGCTGGAAATGGTGGACGAGGAAAAGGTGCGTTCGCGCATTGAGCTTTTGGAAAGAGGGGACCGTCTATGAAAAACAAACGTCTGAACGACGATATCATCCTGATGGCCGGCTATTGGGAGCCGGACACTTTCATCATCCGCGGCGGCCGCAGCGACAGGAACATCGAAGAGGACAACTACCCCTACTCCGAAGAGATGGCGGCCAAGCTCTCCCGCCTGGGCATCACCCTGGCGGTATGGCCCTTCTACAAGGGCATCGGCATCAAAACCGAGCAGGAGACCATGGACCGCACGGCCGGCTTTTTCCGTCATCTGGAAAAATACGGCATCCACAAGGGCACCTATGTCAACCTCGCCTCGGTGTTTGTGGACACCTTCTTCCAGGAAAATCCCGAAATGTGGGATCATCTGGCCTACGACCAGTACGGGGCTCCTCACTTTTACAGCGAGTTCTACCGCATTTACTACCGCTACCGCATCTGCACCTCCCATCTGGACTTTGGGCGGTACGTCGCTTCGGCGGCGTTAAAGGCGGTCAACGAGGCGGGCACCGACCTTGTTTTCTTTGACAACAGCGCCCAGATGCCCTGTTACTGCGAGCAGTGCAAAAAAGATTTCCCCCAATACATCCTCTCCAAATTCCCGGCCAATCCCGAGGACTGCGCCGAAGGGCAGCTGAGCTTCAAGCAGCGCTTCGGCCACGAGTATATGGGCACCTTCCAAATGCCCAAAGGCACGGCGCGCATGCCGGTGGACGTTCTGCCCTCCGCCCATGAGCCGGGCCTCTATGAGTGGGTGCGCTTCCGTCAGTCGCAGGCCGAAACCCTCCACAAGCTGGTCTTTGACACCGTGCGGGAAAACGACGAGGACACCGCCATCAGCTGGAATTTTGCCCTGGACGAAGGGGAATTCACCCCGCTTTTGTGGGGGCTCGACCCCGACAGCGCCTTCCGCCTGGGCAGCGACCTCTTTTTCTCCGAGGATTCCAACCACGCCGGCATCGAGCACGGGAATATCATCTCTCATCTGCGCAGCTTCAAATACGCGCATGCCATGGATCAGCGCCTCTTTGTCCACAACACGCCCGAAGGCGGGGACAAGGTCAAGTTCCTCAACTTTACCGAGGCGGCGGCCTTCAACGCGGGCTGTGTCGGCCGCGTGATGTGGGGCACCGAGAAGGAGGAGGACTGCGCCGAAATCGCCCGCAGCGCCCGCTTCCTCAAAGCCCACAAGGATCTGTACCTCAATTCCGAGCCCAAGACCAAGCTGGCCATTTACCGCAGCAACCACAGCGAGACCATGGCCTTTGCCGACGAAGCCGTCTCCCGTCTGGCCATTGAACAGACGCTCATTGAGGAGAGCATCCAGTTTGATTACGTCATCAACGACACCCTCGACCGCATCGGCCGCTATGAGGCCATCGTGCTGCCCAACGCCGTCTGCGTGTCGGACGCCGCCGCGGAAGCCCTTGCCGAATATGTCCGCAGCGGCGGCAGACTCCTGTGCACCGAAGGGTCGCTGACCAAGGACGAATACGGAAGAAAGCGGGTCGCCGTGGCCGACATGGGCCTCTACGGCGAGCGGGACACCTCCATCGGCCGCACAAACGCCGCGAGCGATGTGGATCACCTGCTGTACTGCCTCGGCCTAGACGCTTCCTACAGCGACCGCATTGTCTATCTCAAAAAGGTCATCCCTGAAAAGCCCTTCGTCTGGAAGGTGACCAGCGCCGAGCCGGTGGTCATCGGCAAGGAATATTACCGCCGCCCGCAGAACGCCGAACAGGTGCTCGAGGCCGTCCGCGCCGTCATCGGCGAGGACTTTGTCTCCCTGGCGAACGCCGAGCAGGTCATCGCCGGCGTATTCACCACCGAAGACGGCCGCACGGCGGTCCATCTCTTCGACCATGCCTGCCGGGACGCCTGCGCCAGCGTGAAGGTGAACCTCCGCTTTGAAGACCTGCCCACGGAACTGACCCTTGTGACGAAGGAGGGGGAGAGCAAGCTTCCCGTCCGACGGGACGCCAACGGCGCCTTTGTAAACCTCCCCGCCTTCTGCGTTTACGCCTGTTTGGTGTTTTAAGGGCGCATACAGCTCGTGAAAGACCCCCTCCTCGCTGGTTTCAGGGAGGAGAAAACGGAAATGAGGATTGGGTATGAGTGTTGTTCGCCTTGCGGGCTTCCGTCATCATTTTGAATCCTATGAAGCGGCCGATGCCTCTGAAGCCGCGGTTTATTGGCATTCGTCCAATGACAGAGCAAAGGATGCGGTTTCCGCGTCCTTTGCTCTCTTGGAATTGGAACGCTATTTGAAGCGTTCCGGCCATACCGTTTTGCGCGAAGGGGAGGCGGAGCTTGTCATTCGCATCCTGCCTTATTATGAGACCGAGTGGGCAGCATCCTTCCGTTCCGAACTGCGGCGCGCCGCAGCAGCTCAGGCCGAACGGTACGTCTGCCGTTTTCCCGCCATGGAGCGGGATATTTACCGCATCTTCGCCAAACAGGAGGAGATTGTCATCGTCGGCGCAACGGGGGTGGCCTGCCTTTACGGCGTTTACGCCTACCTGCGGCAGATCGGGTTTGCCTTTTTCGCCCCCGGCGAGGAAAACGAGCGCATTCCCCGGCTTCCCCGCCTGACCGTCCCGGAGGGCGGCTTCGTCCTGCCTTCCTTCCCGCTGCGCCGCATGTACGCCTATAAGAAAAACCGCGCCGATGAAGCGCTGCTCGACTGGTTCGGCAAATGCGGCGTCAACCTGTGGGGAGCGGAAAACCTTCTGCCCGGCATGCGCAAGCGGGGCATCCTGCTCGGTTCGGGCAACCACGATTTGCTGAGCGTGTGCGGCTGCCGGCCGGATTACTGCGTCAGCGACCCTGAGACCCTGTCCCGCATCCGGCGCACCATCGTGGACCAGCTTAAGAAGGGCTGCTTCCGGGAGACAGACGTCCTCGATTACCTCGGTGGGGACATGCAGCCTCGCTGCGAGTGCGAGCGCTGCCGCGCCATCGGCAATTACGCCGACCGCGAGCTATATATCGTCCATGAGGTGAGAAAGGCCATCGCCGAGGCCTACGCCTCCGGGTATCTGGACCGCGATGTACCCATCACCTACTACGCCTACGGAGAGACCATGCAGCCGCCCGCCCGGCCTGCCCCCGCGGGATTTGATACCGCCATGACCATGGTGCAGCTGTGGGCCTTTCGCTGCTTTTCCCACAGACTGGACGACCCGGCCTGCTGCCAGGACTGGCCGCATGTGGCCTACGCCGGCAGCGACCATGCGTTTTTGGAGGAAATCCCGTCGCACGGAACCCTGCTCCGGTATCAGCGGGCCTGGAAGGAGGCGGTTGGAAGCTGCGCCCTCGGATTTTATCCCTACAATGCCGGAATGTATTTTGTGGAGCGTTCCTACTTTCTCCACTTTTCCGAATTTTCCTTCCTGGCACAGCTGGGAACGCCCGCCGTCAGCTACATGCATCTGCCGTCTGCGGGCAGTACCTGGGGGTTTAAAAAGCTGTTCTGGTTTGTCACCTCCTGCCTTCAGTGGGACAGCTCCCTCGATTGGCGGACGCTTGTACAGGAATACTTCACCTTCTATTTCGGGGAGCGGGCCGATAAAGCCGAGCGGGTTGCGCGCCTGCTCGATGAGGCGCTATCCCCCCTGCAAAAGCTCAAATTCTATCTGCTCGACCTCCTCCGCGACCGGCCGGAGACCGACGTCTGCGCCCTGTTCGACCGCGACGATTATCTCTCCCTAGCCGGGACGGGAAAATGGATGCCCTCTCTGGAGGAGGCGTCCCGTCTGGCCGGTCAGGCCCTGGCGCTTACGGAAGAGCTGCCCCTCTCCGAGGAGGAGCGCGCCCTGATTGCCTACAGCGCCCACACCGCCCGCTTCTGCCACCGCTACCTGACGGCCCGTCTCCATCCGGAGGACGGCGCCTGTCTGGAGGACCTGTTCGAGGAGGTCTCCGCTCTTGTGCGGACCGGCCCTCTGCCGCCGCTCTGGCTGGCGCACAGCATGCGCGTCACGCCGCTGCAAACGCAGGGCAATATGAAGGACGCCCTGTGGCTGCTGAGTGATCACGGCTTTGACTGCGCCTGCGTCCATGTACAGCTGGGACCGGAGGCGTCGAACGATTTTGCGGGCGCTTACCGCGATTATGCGCCGCCCGCGCAGAACCTTTCCCCCGCGTTTTCTCCGCCGCTGCCCGACCGCGCCGCTCCCTGCCTCGTCCCTGCGGGCTCGGTGGAAACCGGTCTGCGCAACATGGGGGCCGGTTTCCTGTTCTACAAAGGTTCCTCCTACGTCGCCTGTGTGGGCGAAATCTGCGGGGAGGATACCCGAGTCCGCGGCTTTACGATTGATCCGGACAAACGCATTGAAAACGGCGTGGCCTGCATCAGGGACGGCAAACTCCTTTGGAGGCGCACCCTGGAAAACGACGGTTTTCCCGTTGCTATGGGGCCCTACTGCAATATATTTGAGATTCCGGAAACGGGGGAGGCCGTCGTCACCCTCTCTTATTCCTGCAAACACAGCGCCGAGCCGGGTTATGTGGACGCCCTTTCCCTGGAAACGGGGGAGCTGATCTGGCGCTACCGGACCGAGACGCAGCACGGCGGCAACGGCAGCGCCGCGCTGTGCGATCTCAACCGAGACGGCCGCAGCGAGCTGATTTTCGGGCTGAACGGGGAGATTGTCTGTCTGGACGCCTCCACCGGCCGCCGCCTCTGGAACTTCACCGGGGATGAAGAAGGACGCGTCAGCATCTGCCATGGTTCCTTCGCCCTGGCGGACATCGACGGGGACGGCGAGGAGGAAATCCTCTTCGGCACCGAGTACGGCACCCGGTACGGGGAAAAGCGTTCCAGCTTTTTCGTCCTCTCGTCCCACGGGCAGGTCAAGCGCGCGATGCACAACCTCACGGGCGACGTCGGCTCGACCAACGTCACCGTCTGCGACGCCGACGGCGACGGCCTGCTGGAAATCGCAGTCGGCGCGCTCAATCTGGTTTTTGCCGAGCCGCGCCATGAAGCGCTGCTGTACTGCTTTGAACACTACCTCGGTCTGCGGTACGATCCCCGACCCGTACCGGACGGTCATTTTGCAGTGGCGTCTCTGCCCGACCGGCGGGAAAAGCTGGCCTGCTTCCTTTCCAGTATGCGCGACGGCGGCCCCTCGGCCCGCACCCGTCCGGGCATCCGGCTCGTCCGTCTCGATTCCGGCCAAACGGTGGCGGAAACGCCCGTCCCGCGCGGCTGGCTTTCCGGCTCGCCCATCGCCTGTGATTTTGACGGGGACGGCTCACCCGAATATTTTATGACCACCTTTTACGGCAGCGGCTACGGCTGCACGCAGCCTGAGACTTTCTGCGACGCCTACCTTGTGAACGCGCGCGGAGAGATTCTCTGGAAGCGCACCTTTCCGGATACCGTTTACAATCCCGCCGTCGGCACGGCCGACGGGACATGCGGCCGGCTCATCCTTCCGTGCTACGACGGCTTCGTCTACTTTTATACCCTGCCAAAGGCTCCGCCTGTGAGCCGCTATCTTTCCCCCGGCGCCAACGCGCGCCGCACCGGCTGCCCCGCGGAATAAAAAGGGGAGACCCGCCCGCTTCGATCCGGTTTTTATTTTACCGGGAATCCGCCGCATTCAGGCTGACAGGAGGATTTGATCCAGATGAATTCCATTGAACGCGTTTCTCTCACCCTCAACCGGCAAAAGGCCGACCGCGTCCCCGTTTTTGAGCACTTTTGGAACGATACCGTCAAGCGCTGGCAGGCGGAGGGACATATTGTCCCCGGGGAAAACCTCTCCCGCCATTTCGGTTTTGACATCGACGAGCTTTGGGCCTATGTGCTGACCGCCGATATGAATTTCGGACAGCAGGTGGTGGAAGAGACTGAAGAGACCATTCTCTTTAAGGACGGCAACGGCGCGCTGTTGCGCAAGCACAAGCTGCACGACTCCACCCCCGAGCACGTCGCCTTTGATGTGGAGGACGCAGACGGTTATTACAAAAAAATCCGCCATTTACTGACCCCGGACGATATCCGCCTCGATTACGACGGCTACGCAAAAACCCGCGCCATCTGCAAGGAGGACAACCGCTACTTTGTGACGAGCGGTATGCTCGTCTTTGAGGCCATGCTGCGCATCTGCGGCCATGAGAATCTTCTGGCCGGCATGGCGCTGGAGCCCGAATGGGTGAAGGAAATGGCGATGGATTACGCCCGTCTGATCGTAAAACTTCAGACAAAGCTCTTTGAACGCGAGGGCCTGCCGGACGCCGTCTGGTATTATGAGGACCTCGGTTACAAACAAAGCCCCTTTATGTCGCCGCAAATGTACTGCGACATTTTGCAGCCCGCCCACCGGTATGTCTTCGACTTCGCCAAGGGACTCGGGCTGCCCATCATCGTGCACAGCTGCGGTTATGTAGAACCCTTGATTCCCCATTTGCTCGAAGTCGGAGTGGACTGCCTGCAGGCGCTTGAGGTCAAGGCGGGCATGAATCTGCCCGCCCTGGTGGACCGCTTTGGGGACCGGCTGAGCTTTATGGGAGGTATCGACGCGCGCGTGGCAAGTACAAACGATAAGGAGGTTATCAAAAAGGAGCTGGAGACCATCATCCCCGCCGCGAAAGCGAAGAACGGCTACATCATCCACAGCGACCATTCCATTCCGCCCCAGGTCGATTATGAGACCTACCGCTATTTCCTGGAAACAGCCAAAAGCTTATAGCAATCTCGGATTTCCAACTGAAAAGGGACATGGCCCGGGCCGTCCGGAGGACCGGCCGGCTGAGGGCGTCTATCTGAAGGAGGTCAAAGAAACATGAAAAGACTCTTGGCATGCTTTTTGGTCGTCGCGTTGCTGCTGTCCATGTTTGTGATTGCAGGGACGGCGGCCAACGTCGACCCCGTTTCCGTCACAGGCAGCTACAGCACTCCGGTCAGCGGGTTGGATGAAAAGGACGTTGTCACCTTCTGGTTCAAGTCCAATCTCCCGCTGGAGCATTTTACCATTCGTCTGCAGGAGGGCAGCGACTCTGCGGCCCGCGCCGCCACCGCCCCGCTGGCCAGCCTTCACGCCGGGTCCGTGGCCTCCGGCGAGTGGTGCTTTGTGCAGTGGCATTATAAGGAAAGTCCCGGCACCATCATCAATACCACGGAGAATCCGCCGCGCGTCAACTGGTGGCAGGTGACCACCCTCGCCATTGTGGCCGACCAGTCGGACGCCGCCTTTGAGATCAAGGACATCAGCTTCCTTTCGGAAAATGAGCTCAAAAAGCTCTATGATGGCGTGAACGTCGTCTCTGATTCCGGCATGGATTCGGACAACCGCGACCAGATGACCGATATCGGCCAGGTCGACCCCTTCCTTCCGCGGGACGACATTCCCGAATCGGCCTGGTGGTCGGGCGCAAACGTCCCCTGTGATGTTGTGAGTGAGGACAACAAGGAGGGGGAAACCCACTTAAAAGTTACCTTTGACAATCTCAGCATGCCTGCTGATATGGAATATCCCAACTTCGCGCGCAGCTATCCGGGCACGCCCTCTTTTGCAGACGGCAACGTGCTTTCCTTCTGGTACAAAAGCAGCGTGGACAATCCCTATGTTTCCCTTGCGCTTGAAGACGCCGACGGCACGCTTTCCGAGGTCTCCATCACCCAGATGGCAAATGTAACCGCGGGCGAATGGAAATATGTTGAATGGCACTACAAGAGCAATCCCGGCTGGGTGCGTTCCGGCGACGGACAGATGGACTACGAAAACATCCGCGCCATCCGCGGCTATCTCCAGCGGACCCAGAGCTTTGCCGAGACGAGCGACACCTCCATCGTCGTGGAGTTTGACGACATGCGCATCGGCAGCATCCCCTCCGGCGTGTCTGATATTTTCGATGTCCCCAGCGAAATGATGACCAACTATTTTGAGAAAGAGGGCGAAAAGCTCTTCTCGCAGTTTGAGTCCTTCGGCGGGGAAGACGCCTCCTTCCAACTGGATTCGATGGACAACGAGGGTCCCGGCGCGGGGAATATCTGGTCGGGTTCCGCCATCAATGAGGAGCGCGTCGCGGACGGAAGCTCTCCCGAGGGGGAGGCCCACCTCAAGCTCATCCTCAACCAGGACACCAGAAACGTGAATCAGTATTTCCGCGAGGCCATGGCAGTAGCCGATCCCTGGGTGGAATTCGATTCCTACGACACCATGAGCTTTTGGCTCAAAACAAACGTGGAAGACCCCTACGTCACCCTCTACCTCTATTCGGACGACGTGGGCTGGAACGTGGAAAAGAGAATCCAGCCCGACGGCTTCTACACCGAAAAGATCAATGCCGATGAATGGCACCGCGTCACCTTTGATTACCGCGCCGCCTTCCCGGAGATCACCGACTGGTCCAAAATCCGCGGCATGGGCATCGGCGGAGATCTTGAGGCGCTCGCCTCCAATCTGCCGGACGTCAAAAACGGAAGCATGACCACCGCGGAGGCGTTTGCCGCCGGTCAGGCCATCACCATTGAGGTGGACGACTTCAGCCTGCAAAAGACGCAGGACGCCGTGCCGCAGGAGACCCTCACCGCCGAACACGAGCGCATCCAGGCGGCGCTTTTGGAAAACCTGGGGATCAACAAGCTCAAGGAGCTGGTCGATACAAACGTCGACTACACCCAGGCCACGGAGAACGGCCGGTACAACATCTATGAGATGGATCCCATAGACGGCAGCGCGGACGGCTATATCGTCGAGCGCAAGCTGCTTCGCCTGTATGACGACGTCTATTCCCCGGTGGTTTTCTTCCGCCCGTCCGAAGCGGCCGACAGTCCCCGCCCGACCATTCTCTATCTCTTCGGTCACGGCGAGTCAATCGGTTCTGAGGCGCATGTCTTTGCCATCCGCATGGCGAAAAAAGGCTACAACGTCTGCATGCTGGACACCTACGGCCAGATGGAGCGCTCCATCGTCGCCGCGGGCAACGACTACCACGGCGGCTATCCCGGCGCGCGTCTGCTGACGGCCGGTATCGCTGAAATGGGCGTCCAGATGCTCGACGCCATGCAGGCCGTCTCCTATATCTCCTCCCGCAGCGATGTGGACACCACAAGGCTCGGCGTCACCGGCGGCTCGGGCGGCGGTCAGCAGTCCATGCTGCTGACGGCCATCGACGACCGCATCGACGCGGCCGCGCTCTCCTCCACGCCCTACGTCTGCGCGCCGGAAAACTTCCTGGCCCACTTCTGCACGGCGGAAGGCGTTCCCAATTGGGCGACCTTTACGAGCGAGAATTACATGCTCGCCGCCCTTGCGCCCAAGCCGATTCTCCGCATGAGCGGCGCAGAAGCAGACTCCGTAGGCTCCCAGGGGAAGTTTGAGGAGCGCCATCAGTTTGTGTCCGATACATACGCCGGTGTGGGCGCGGCGGATCGTTTCGTCGTCAAATCCCACAGCGGAACGCACGGCTATTCTCAGCCCGCCCGTGAGAGCGCCTACGGCTTCTTTGACAAGTTCTTCCTCGGTGAAGGGGACGGCTCTCCCATCGCGGAGAGCGGTCTGCCCGCCAGTCTGCCCAAGGTTGCCGATTACAAGGCCTACCAGAACTATCTCTATCCCATCGAGAACATGACCACGACGGATGAATTCCGCCTGATGATCCTCAACGAGGTCTACGAACAAAGGTCCGACCTCTCCGCAGAAGAGACCAGAGCGGCGCTGGAAGAGACGGTTGCCCACGAGGTCGCGCCGGAAGACGCCGGAATCAAGGTGCTTGTGGACAAAGCGCCCGAGCAGTTCCTGGGCTACACCTTTAAAAAGGTTGCCCTTCAGACCGAGACGGGCATCGTCGTGCCGATGCTGGTTCTCAACCCCGGGCAGGAGAAGTCCATCCTGATGCTCGACCCCGACTCCAAGAACAACCTCCTGGGAGACGCCGCGACCGACGAGCTGCTGCGCAAGGGCTACACCGTCGTGCTGGCCGACCTGCGCGGCACGGGAGAAACCTGGTGGGCGTCCGCCACCGTCCAGATGCAAAACGGCAAGAACCTTGTCATCGGGGAAAGCGGCGCTTATCTCGGCCTGCGGGACAGCGAGCTGTTCAACACCTCCCTGATGATCGGAAAAACCACCCTCGGCATGTGGAACTGGGACGCGAATCAGATCGTCTCCTGGCTCAAGGAAAGTTATGACAGCGTTTCGATTTACGCGGAAGGGGACATGGGCATCGTCGCCACCGTTCAGGGCGCTCTCAATGACGACGTGGACCAGCTTGTCACCAACGAATCCTTCTTTACCTACCGTGATGAAAAAGAAAGCGGCACCTATACCTATAAGATGGACCTGGACCCGCGTTCGCTGCTTTACGCCTATCTGGAGGCCTACACCTCCACCGGCCGCTGGTTCTTCCGTATGAACACGGAAAACATGACCACGCCCTACATCTTCGGCGTGCTGCATTCGGCCGGTCCGCTGTGCTACAATCTGCTGTCCAATGTGGGCGACGTTGCGGACATCGCCGCCCTGGCGGCGCCCAAGACGCAGGTAATCATCCGGCCCAGGCACCTCGATCTGAGCTACGCCAACTGGTCGGATGCGGCCAGCGCCTTCGCCACAGCCAACATCGCCTATATGGAGCAGGACGCCCAACAGAGCATCCAGCTCAGCCAGTTTATGTCCATGTACGGCCGCCCGATTACCATGCAGGACGCGCTGAGCTTTCTTGCCGACGTTCAACCCTCCGCCGTGCAGTACGACGTGACCATTTCTCCGGTTGCCGGCGGCTCCGCTCAAATCACTGCTTCCCCCTCCCCCGCTGCGGCGGGGGAGACGGTGGAGCTGGCGGTCTCTGCGCTGGAGGACGGCAAAAAAATTAGAGCCCTCCGGGTGGAAACTGCGAACGGGACCCCTGTACCCGTCACAACGCAGACCGAGAACAGCCTCTACACTTTTGAGATGCCGGATTCCGAAGTGCTGGTGACGGCCGAGCTGGAAGATGCGCCCGCGCCTGTGTTTGACGTGAACGTCGCCGTGACGGGCGGAACAGCCGACGTATCCGCCGACCCCTCGTCCGCCGGTGCGGGCGAAACCGTCACCCTGGCAATTTCCAATATCCCGGCCGGCAAGGCGTTCGACTCCATAACGGTCACAGGCGCGACGTCGGGAGAACTCAGCCTGACGGAGGTCATCGCGGGCGGACGCTATACCTTTGTAATGCCCGGCGAGGCGGTGAGCGTATCCGTCTCGCTCAAGGACGTCCAGACGACGCCCGATTCCCATATGGTCACCCTTTCGGCCGACCCTGAGAAGGGGACGGTCAGCGGGGGCGGAAGCTTCCAGGAGGGCGATACGGTCCGTGTTTCCGCCGCAGCGAAGGAGGGTTTCCGGTTTGACGGCTGGAAAATTCTCTCCGGCGCGGCAGAGCTGGCGGATGCGTCCGCGGCCGACACCTCCTTTCTGATGACCGGAGGGGATGTCTCCCTGGAGGCGCTCTTTACGGCGGTATCCGTGTCTTCGGACGACACTCAGGAGCCGGCCTCCTCCGGTTCCCAGACAGGGGATGTCTCTTCTGTGAACTCGACGGGTACAGACAGCGGCTCTGAATCCGACGGCTCCCAGCCCAGCACGGGCGCAGACGCCTGGTGGCTGATCGCGGCAACCGCGCTTGGTCTGGTATCCCTCGGCAGCTATGTGCTTCTGCTGGCCTCCAGGAGACGCAGCCGTTGATAACGTTTTTTGGCGCAACAGGGTCCATCCCAATGAGGAGGGACCCTGTCGGCAGCATTTTGATGAGGAGGACGCCGTATGACGATTCTCACTCCTGAATATCCGCTGGCAGGAGCGCTCTCCGCTTCCGGCGGAAGGCTGCGTCTGCCCGTCTCCGGTATGGAGCGGACAGAGGCGATCTGCTTCCGGTTTTGTTCCCGGACGACGGACACGGACGTCACCCTGACCCTGTGGGAAGGGGAGAGGCCCGCGGCCTGCTTTCCGCTTTCCCTGCTCTGCCTGGCCGCGCCGGCCGGAGAATGGCGTTTCTGCCAGTGGCACTATATAGAGGAGGCATATCCGCCCTGTTCGGGGGAGCGGGCCCAATCCGCGCCCGACTGGAGCCGGGTGGATGCGCTGACTCTCGATGCGGCGGACAGGGCCGCGCCATTTGAAATCCGGGATGTGCAGCTGATGGGGGCCGAAGCCCTCGCGCGGCGCTACCGGACGCTACGGGTTTTTGACGAGCCCGCCGCCCTTGCTTCCTGCTGCGGATGGTTTGGACGGCCGGAGGAAATGCTGACGCGCTATCTGCGCGCTTACGCCGAGTCTTTTTTTGCTCGGCACGACCGCCTTCTGAAAGACCGCGGCCTTGACCAGACGCAATCCCCCGAAGAGGCCGTGCGCCTGCTTTCGGATCTCCGCGGGCGTTACCGCGCGATTTTGCAACGGAATCTGGGGCTTGACGCCCTGCGCGCGCTCGTGGACTGCGACATCGATTATTCTTCGGAAAGCCGGAACGGCCGCTTCAACTGGTATTCCGTCGGTTGTATTGACCGCCGGGAGGACGGCTATGTGGTCGAAAAGAAGCTGCTGCGGCTATACGATCAGGTATATACCCCTCTGCTGTTTTTCCGCGCGCCGGAGCAGGGGGAGCGCCGTCCGACGATTCTCCACCTGTACGGGCACGGGGAGTCGACCTACGCGGACGCGCAGCTGTTCGGCGTGCGCATGGCGCGCCGCGGCTACAACGTATGCATCACCGAACCGGCCGGCCAGAACGAACGCTCGGTCTGCAGCCGGGGCAACGACTACCACGGCGGCTTTCCCGGCGCGGTGACCAATCTGGTCGGCGTTGCGGAGATGGCCCTCCAAATGCTCGACGCCATGCAGGTTCTCTCCTACCTGTGCGCCCGGCCGGATGTCGACGTCTCACGCATCGGCGCGACAGGCGGCTCAGGCGGCGGGCAGCAGTCGATGCTCCTGCTGGCGCTTGACGACCGCGTCGCCGCTGCGGGGCTTTCCTCCACGCCCTATATCGCCGCCCGGGAGTACTTCCTGGCCCATTTCTGCACGGGAGAGGCCGTGCCCGGCTGGATCGCCGAAATGGATGAAAATCTCCTTCTGGCCGCGCAGGCGCCCCGCCCTGTCATCCGCTTTTACGCCGAAAAGGACGACGGCGCGCCCTCCCTGGAGCGCATGCTCTCCCGGCACGCGCCCGTGCTGGAGGCCTACCGCCGCGCCGGATGCGAGGGCGGCTTTTGCGTCGCCGTCCATTCCAGCTACCACGGTTATCCACAACAGGCGCGGGACATCGCCTGCGGCTTTTTCGACCGCGTGTTCCTCGGGGTGGGGGACGGCTCCCCCGTTCCGGAAGAGGGCATGCCGGCCTCTTTGCCGGACGCCTGTGACTACCGGGTCTATCCAAACGACATCTATCCCATCGAAATCACCCCGCTCGATGCGCTCCGCCGGAACCTGCTTACCCGCGGCTACGAGCGGAGGGTCCGGCAGGAGCCCGCGGAACAAAAGAAGACCCTGCGCGCGCTGCTCCATCATCCCCGGCCCGGCGGGACGTCGGCGCCGCGCCTGCTGTTCGCGGGAAGCGAAGAGACATTTCAGGCGTATTCCCTCCGCCGCATGGTGCTGGAGACCGAGCCGGGCGTGGCCGTGCCCTTTTTCCTCCTCAACCCGGGCGGAAAGAAACTGGTGGCCGGACTCGGCGCCATGGGCAAAAACAGCCTCTTGGGCGACCCGTTGACCGACGCCTTTCTGCATGCCGACTGCGCCGTCCTGCTGCCCGACCTGCGCGGCGTGGGGGAGACCTTCTGGCCCATGCAGCCGCTGACCGCTCCCTCGGGCGCGGAAATCATCATCGGGGAGAGCGGAGAATACCTCGCGCTGCAGGACAGCGAGCTTCACAACACGGCGCTGCTGCTTGGAAGCTCCGCGCTGGGCATGTGGCTGCACGACCTTGATGGCCTGATCCGCTTCGCGGCGGAGGAGCTGGGGTTCCATACCCTGTCTGTATGGGGCAGGGGAGCCTTCGGCCTGGCCGCTCTGCTGGCGGGCATCCTCAATGACCGCGTCGGCGGCGTCCTGTGCGACTGCGCGCCGGCGAGCTTTTTCCATTCCTGCGCAGCCGGCGTCTTCGGCTTTCGCAGTCAGATGGACCCCTACACCATGCTTGCCGAATATCTGGAGCCTCACAGCACGGGAAAGGAGCTGATCTTCCGCCTGCGGGGAGAGAAGGAGGAAAAATTCCCCTACCTTTACGGGCGGTCCCGAATGGCGGGCGCGCTCCTGCCGCAGCTGCTCTCCAGAGTGGGGGATATTCCCGACCTCGCAGCGCTGGCCGCCCCCAAGCGGCTGCTGTTCCGCCGCCCCATGGATCTGGACGGAAGATATCTCGACTGGTCCCGCGCGGCGAATCTGTTTGTCCACGCGCAGCGGGCCTACCGGGCGGCGGGCGCGGAAGACCGCATACGTCTCTGCCATTTTCTCAACGCCTACAGCCTTCCCCTCACGGCGCGGGAGTGCGTGGGGGAATTTATACGGGAGGATTCCATATGACCTATATTCTGAGAGCGGCCGTTCACGAGGACCAGTGGGAACGCCAGCTGGCCGATATCCTGTCCCTTTCCCAAAAGGCGGGCATCGGCGAGGTGATGCTGATGGAACAGTCCCACCAGATCATGATGGCCCCCTATCCCATGGAAAAGCACGAGCGCATGGCGGAAATCTACCGGCGGATGGCCGAGCTTCTGCGCCAAAACGGGATTGTATTCAGTATCAATATGGCCACGGTGGTCGGGCACTCGGAGTCCCCCGTCCCTCAGGACCACCGGTTGCCCTTTGGGCGGTTTGTGGGGGACGATCTCAAGGAACGCAGCGCCGTCTACTGCATCACCGATCCCGCCTGGCAGGATTACACGGCGCGGGTGTGCGCCCTCTATGCCCGCAGCCGCCCGAAAAAGCTCATGATCGACGACGACTTCCGCAGCTTAAACCACACCGCGCGGTTCGGCTGCTTCTGTGAAAACCACGCCCGGCTGGTGTCCGAGCGATTGGGCGAGCCACTTACGAGCCGGCAGCTGCTGGATTTTGTCTGCGGAAACGATGAAAAAAGCCTGCTTGTCCGCAAATTGTGGACGGAAGTGAACTTTGAAGCCCAGCTTTCGGCCGCCCGAAAAATAGAACAGGCGGTGCATGCAGTCGATCCGGAGGTCCAGGTCGGCCTGATGAATTCGGGCGAATGCAGCCACTCCTTACAGGGGCGCGACATGCCCCGTCTGCTTCGCGCCTTTGCCGGGGAGAAACATCGTCCGCTCACCCGTCCGGCCGGCGGAAGCTACAGCGACGGTCTGCATGAGACGGTGATCGAGTACCATCAGCTGCCCGCCCTGAGCTACCACGCGGCGGGCGGTGAGGCGGTCCATTGCGTCAGCGAAATCGAAAACTGGCCGTGCACCCTGCGCACCAAGAGCATGCGGGAGACCCTGCTGCAAATGCAGCTGCACGCGCTGCTGGGTTCTGACGACCTGACGCTCAACCTGTTTGATTACCTGGCAACGCCCTATGACAACGAACCGGCGGTCATCCGTACCATACGGGAAAGCCGCCCCTCGGTGGAAGCGATTGCGGCCGCCCGCAAGGGCAAGGAGCTCACGGGGATCGGACTGCCGTGGAAAAAGGACGCCGCCCTTTGCCAGGTTAACCGGACCGGCGGGGTGGGAGGCGTCTTACCCCGCCGGCCGCTCGACCTGCTCTTGCCCATCCTGGGCGTTCCCACCCAGTTTGCCCCCGCCGCCGTCAACGCGATTGAAGGGGACGACATTCTCTGCTACAGCGATGAGGAACTGAAAACGCTCTTGAGCGGCGGCTTGCTGCTGGGGCCGTACGCCGCCGGGCATCTGTGCCAAAGGGGCTATGCGGATCTGATCGGCTGCCGGGTCGGCGGCAGGCTGACCGAGCCGGTGTTTGAAAAACTGCACGACGCCCGCTTTGCCGGCGGATTTGAGAACCTGCTGCTTCCCACCAACTGGTTCCGGCTGTGGAGCGAGGGAACGCCCCTTCTTCAACTGGAGCCGCTGCCCGGGGCTTTTTCGGGATCGCTGCTCGTAGGGGAGGATAAAACTCCCGTCTGCCCGGGAACGGTTTTGTATGAAAATGAGCTCGGCGGCAAAGTCTGCACTCTTGCCGTGCCGGTGCACCGGCTCAATTGGCTGTTCCGCGCCAGAGGCGGCCAGCTTTCGGCCGTCTTCCGCTGGATGGGCGCCGAGGGACTCCCCATCCTGGAGGACAGCCCCGACGTCGCCCCCTTCTGTTATGTGGACGGCGAGACCGGAGAAGGGCTTTTGGCCCTCGTCAACTGCGGATTGGACGATCAGCCGGTTTCGCTGCGGTTTGCGCCGGAACTGCGCGACCTCTTTACCGGAAAGCCCGCGGGTGACATCCTGCTGCCGCCGGTGTCGGCCCGCTTCTATTTGTTCCAAAGCTGAGATGACAGGGGGTGCCTTCCTTTGACCGGAAGAGAGAGACTGCTTGCAACCCTGCGCGGCGAGCTGCCCGACCGGGTTCCCGTCAGCCTGTTTGTGCAGGAGGAATTCCTTTCCTGCCTGTATCCGGGTCGGCCCGTCAGCCGTGTGACCGATGCTGTCGCCTGCGCGCGGCGGTTCGGCTTTGACGTCATGACGCGGGACAACGCCTTCGCCGTTCCCTATTATCTTCAGCGCTCCTATCCCGGCTGGGAGGTTTCCCGTTCGGAAATCCGTGCGCGCGGCATGTACTATCAGACGGTGGAAATCAAAACCCCGTCCGGCGCGCTCAGGCAGGTTCAGGGCGGACCGGATGCGGGCGCGCTGGTGTCGGGCGTGCATCTGTCCACCCTGGAATACCTCCTGCGGGGAGACCGCGAGCTGGAGATTTTTTTGAAGCATGTGCCCCGTTTGGATTTGGACACCCTGGGTCAGATGCGGGAAAAGTGCCGCCGGGACCGGGAGGAGATCGGGCAGGCGGGAATCAGCGTCCCCTGGGGGAGCGGCGGCGTCTTCAACCAGGCCGCTTCCCTGCGCAATGTCACCGACCTCCTGACCGACGCCTACACCCGCCCGGACGTCTACCGCGCGCTGATGGGCAAGGTGGCCGATCTGACCGTAGAGACCGATTATGCGCTGGCGATGGCCAACGGAGACGCCGTGGGCGTCGGCGGCAATTTGGCCAACGGGGCGATGGTGGGCGTAGACTTTTTCCGCCGGTACATCCTTCCCTATGAAAAACAGCTGCTGGCGGCCATCGGGTCGGCCGGAGCCTTCACCGTCTACCACAATTGCGGGTCGGCCGCGCAGCTGATGCCGTGCTACGCCGAGCTCTGTCCCGACGCCTGGGAAACGGTCGCCGCCCCGCCGCGCGGGGACAACGACCTCGCGTCGGCAAAGGCGGCGCTGGGGGAAAGGATGACCCTCATCGGCAATCTGGATCAGGTGTCCTTTCTCAAGCGAGCCTCCACGGAAGAGATCGCGCGGGAGGTGGAGCGGACGGTATCCGCCGGAAAGTCCGGGGGACGCTACATCTTCGCCTGTTCAGACTATCTGGAGGCGGACACGCCGTTTGAAAACATCGAAACCATGGTGGAAGCCGCCGTCGCGTGCGGCGGTTATTGATAGAAAAGGAGTGAGCGGTATGCAGCCGGTTCCGGCGCCCTATATCGCCGATTTTGAACAGCTTGGCCTGGGACTGTTCCTTCACGTGGGTCCCTATACGCGCTATGAACACGGGGAATGGGCCTACAAGCTCGGCGCCGTCCCAAAGGAGCGGTACGAGCAGGACGCCCGTTCGACAGACTGGAGCGGTTTTGACCTGCGTCCCCTCCTGCGCACGGCCAAAGAAGCCGGCATGCGCTACGCGGTGCTGACCGCCCGCCATTGCGACGGCTTTTCTCTTTACGATACCCGCGGCCTCAGCGATTATGACGTCATGCACACCCCAAACGGTCGGGACCTCGTGGCCGAGTTTGTCTCCCTCTGCCGGGAGGCGGGGCTTGTTCCCTTCCTGTATCATGCCGCGCTCGACTGGCGCGAGCCCTCTTTTGAACAGAATTTTGCCGCCTACCAGAAATATCTGCGCGCTTCGGTCGAGCTGCTGTGCACGCGCTACGGGAAGCTCGGCGGTCTGTGGTTTGACGGCGTCTGGAGCCGCCCGCTGGCCGCATGGGACCTGGACGCTCTCTTCGGCATGGTCCGCCGCCATCAGCCGGAGGCTGTTCTCATCAACAATACCGGCCTGCGGGCCCAGGGGGTGACCGTCCATCCGGAAATCGACTGCGTCACCTTTGAGCAGGGGAATCCCCGGCCGGTGCAGCGGGAGGGCGCGACCAAATATCTGGCCGGAGAGGTGTGCTGCCCTATGAACAAGCACTGGGGCCTGGCGCGCGACTGCGATTACAAATCGGTCCGCGCGCTCCTTTCGGCCGCCTTCGGCTGCCGCCGCGCGGGACTCAATCTCCTTTTGAATGCCAGCCCCGACCTTTCGGGCGGCGTTCCCGCCGTTCAGCGGGGTCTGCTCGAGGAGATGGGCAAATCCCTGCGGGCCGCATCCACCTCCTTTTACACCGGGAGGCCGTGCGGGGTGGAGAGCGCCGGCAGCAGTTTCGCGCTGAAAACGCCGGAGGGGAACCTGACCTTGTTTGTGGATAACATCGACACCTACGGCAACATGAACGTCATGCTCCCGCCCCTCAAAAGCTTCTGCGCTTTTTCCGGCGTGAC
>CABSLJ010000011.1 GCA_902478455.1 uncultured Oscillospiraceae bacterium
AAGCGCTTCCACAGCCGCCGCCAGAAAAGCTCCTCCGCGTCCGGCGCGGGAAGTTCAAGCGATTCCAGAGGGAAGATTTCCGCGCGGTTTTCCTGCTGCACATAGGCCATATGGTGCGCCTCGTCATAAATCAGGAAGGTTTCATCCGGAAAGCGGTTGGAAAAGTGGGGCCCCACCAGGGGCAGCACCAGATTTTTGGGCTCAATCACCGCCGTGAGCGCGCCCGCATGGTCGGAAAAACGCAGGAACTCCTTGAAGTAGTGCGCCTCATTGCTCAAAAATTTGAGCGCCCGGTTTAAGGCGTTGACCGTGTCGTCGGCCAAACGACGGGTCACTCCGGCTCCATGCCGGTAGCCCAAACGGATAAATCGGTACAGCAGCAGCTCCTTTTGAGGCGCGCAGGTTAAAAAGCCCTGCTGCACCATGCGCTGCGCGTCGGCGGAAATTTTTCTTTGCAGGGAAAGAAAGACGCGTTCGGCGTGAACCGGGTCGGTATCGATCCGCCGTTCCCGGTACAGAAAGCCCTGGCTGTTCTCCTCCGGCTCAATCGCAAGGGGAAGCTCCCTGCGGACATAGCTTTCAAAGACGCAGCAGAGAAAGCCGTCAAAGCTGCCGTCATAACGGTAAACTACATCGCCGCCAGGCATTTGCGCACCTCGCTTTCGAGCTGGGGCTTGGAGTCGAAAAAAGAGAGCTGCTCGCACCCCTCCTCCGGGAGCAGCCTCCTGCCCTGTTCGGTGATGAGGGCGCGCAGCACGCCATCCGGCGTGACGCGCAGCCCCTCAAGCATTCTGCCCGAGCAAAGGATGAAATACTGGGCGCGCTTGAGCACCACACCGAGTTTTTTGAGTCCCACAAAATCGAGCGAGCCGGTCCTGCGGGCTGTTATAATCCGTTTGGCGCTCGTCACGCCGATGCCCGGCACGCGCAGAAGCATTTCATACGGCGCACGGTTGATCTCCACGGGAAAGTATTCCATGTGATTGAGCGCCCAGCTGCATTTGGGATCGACCAGAGGGTTGAAATCGGGGTGCGCCTCGTCCAAAAGCTCCTCCGCGTCAAAGCCGTAGAAGCGCAGCAGCCAATCGGCCTGGTAGAGCCGGTGTTCCCGCAAAAGGGGCGGCTTGGTTCCCTGCGGCGGCAGCAGCGCATGCGAGCCGACCGGCATATAGGCGGAAAAGAACACCCGCTTGAGGGAATATCTGCGGTAAAGGCTCTGGGTCAGGCGCAGAATCTGGAAGTCACTGTCCGGCGTGGCGCCGATGATCATCTGCGTGCTCTGCCCCGCCGGCGCAAATTTGGGCGCATGGCGGTAGCGGACGATGGCGTCCGCATGTTCTTGGATTTTCCCCTGGATCAACCCCATGGGGCGAAGGACGGAAGCCTTCGATTTATCCGGCGCAAGCAGGCGCAGGCTCTGTTCCGACGGCAGCTCGATGTTGACGCTCATGCGGTCCGTCAGCAAACCGAGGCGCTCCAAAAGAAGGTCGTCCGCGCCGGGAATGGCCTTGACGTGGACATAGCCCCTGAAATGATATTCCTCCCGCAGCATCTGAACCGTCCGGATCAGCAGCTCGCAGGTGTAATCGGGATTTTTGATCACACCGGAGCTCAAAAACAGTCCCTCGATGTAATTGCGCCGGTAAAACTGGATGGTCAGCTCGCAAAGCTCGCGCGGCGTAAAGGCAGCCCTTCTGGCCCCGCCCGAAACGCGGTTGACGCAATATTTGCAGTCATAGATGCAAATATTGGTCATCAGCACCTTGAGCAGGGATACACAGCGTCCGTCCGCCGCGAAGGCGTGGCAGATGCCGCAGGCCGCCGCGCTGCCGATGCTCCCCTGTTTGCCGTCCCGGTCGACGCCGCTGGAGGTGCAGGCGACGTCATATTTGGCAGCGTCTGTCAGGATGGTGAGCTTTTCCATCAGGTCCATGGTCGTTCCCCGTTTCGCATTTTTGCATAGATACAGAACATATGTTCCATATCTATTTTACCCCGTTCCCATAGAATTGTCAAGGAAACGATTGAGCGACGCTAGGGACACTTGCAAACTATTGTCTTCTTATTAGTCAAATCACTACCGTTTTTTCCGGGTTGTTTTTCAGTTATGCATGGTTACTAAAAGAATTCTTGCGTGAATCAATCGAGCCATCTGGCCTGCAGACCGGCGAGCTCCTCCCCGTCCAGGCCGCAGGAACGCAGATAACTCTCCGCATCCCCGTACCGCGTGTGAAGATAGGAAAGCAGCCGCTCCATATTCTCCGGCGCGGAATACATCAGATCATCGGGCAGAAAAATGCCGCGGGAATGGAGCTCCTCTATCTTTAATCGGGTGAATTCCTCGATGTACCGCTCAGTCACGCTGTAATCCAGAATGACGGTTTCGTCCGGCACGCGGGCCAGCTTCAGAAGCAGCATGGCCACGACGCCGGTGCGGTCCTTGCCGGCCGCGCAGTGGAACAGGCTGGCTCCCGTTGCCGCGAGAAAGAGCCGGAACAGCTCGGCCATCCGCTCCTTGCTTTCCTCCAGCAGCTCGATGTACATCTCCCCCAGGGAATCGGGCAGCTTGCCCTCAAACATGGCCGAATGGATGCCGTCGTAGAGCGGAACAACGCGGTAATCGATTCCCATGACGCCCCGCAGACGGGAGGGGCTGTGTTCGGCCTCCGAAGGGGAGCGCAGGTCGACAGCAAGGGAAACCCCGGCATCCCGGATGGCCCGGATATCCTCATCGGTCAGGCGGGCGGTCGAATCGGAACGGAAAAAGAGTCCCTTCCGGGTGACGCGGCCGTCTTCGGTCCTGTATCCGCCCAAATCTCTCAGATTGCGGGCTCCCTGCAGCAGCAGACGATGCTCGTCAACAGGATGCTTCATGTATTTTCCTCCACTTTGATTTGCGAACGCAGCGCGTCCGTTTCTTTCCTGGTTTCAGTATAGCCGGACGCCGCTCGTTTGGCAAGCAATCTCCGCATTTTGTTATGTCCCGAAGTCTATGAATTTGAAGTTTTCCAGTAAAAAGAGGGCCGCTCCGGAAACGGCCCTCAGATGATTCAAAACAGCGTCGCCCTCCGGCAAAAGGATCACAGCCAAAGGAATCCAAACCAGCCGCGCGGAAGAACAGCATCGTACAGATCACAGCAGCTTGCTGCGCATGTTCTGGAGGATGACCTTCTCCCGCCGCGACACTTGCACCTGCGTCATACCGAGCACTTCCGCCGTCTGGGTCTGCGTTTTGCTCTGGAAAAAACGCATCACAATGAGGGAGCGGTCGCGCGGCTCCAGCTCGCCGACCACCTGGCGCAGTGCAATGAGCTCAGAAAGCTTTTCGTCGGGTGCTTCCACCGGAATATCGAGCTGACCGCCGCCGTCCTCCTCATCGGCGCTGGTCAGCGAAATGGGAAGCCGCGAGGCCCCCAGGGCCTGGGCAGCCTCGGCCGTCTCCACGCCGAGCGCCTCGGCCAGCTCACCGATGGTCGGCTCCCGGCCCTCGCGGGCGGCGAAGGCGGCGCATTCCCGCGTCGCTTTCAGGGACAGTTCCTTCAGGCTGCGTCCTACCTTGACCGCGCCGCCGTCCCGGAACAGACGGCGCATTTCGCCGAGGATGACCGGCACGGCATAGGTGGAGAAGCGCACGCCGCGGCTTTCATCGAAGGCGTCGACCGCCTTGACAAGGCCGAGGCAGCCCGCCTGGAAGAGATCGTCGTATTCGATTCCTCTGCCCTTGAAACGTTTGGCGCAGGCGTGGACCAGCCCTAAGTTTTCGTCGACCGCGCGGTCACGCCTATCCATTGCGCACCGTCCGGCGGATCAGCGTTTTTTCCAGTGTGACGACCGTTCCTTTCTGCACCCTGGAATGCACCTTGAGCTTGTCCATAAAGCTCTGCATGACCGCAAAGCCGAGTCCGGCGCGCTCTCCGCCGGCGGTTGTGAAGAGGGGCTCCATCGCCTGGGGGATATTCTCAATGCCGCAGCCCTTGTCCCTGATTTTGATCTGGATGCGTCCTCCCTCATACATCCGAGCGGTTATGTAGATCACGCCGAGGCCGTCCCGGTAGGCGTGGACGATGCAATTGGTCACCGCCTCCGAAACAGCGGTTTTGATGTCCGCCAGCTCGTCCATGGTTGGATCGAGCTGAGAGACAAAGGCGGCCACCGCGGCGCGCGCAAAGCTTTCATTGGCCGAACAGCTGAGGAAATTCAAATTCATTTCATTGACCGGCTTCATTGTTTCACTTCCTTTTTGATGATTCCGAGCTTTCCCAGCCCGGCGAGCTGAATCAGGCGCTCCAGATTGTCGGACACATGGACCACCTGAAGCTCTCCGCCGAGCAGCTTCATCAGACGGTAGCGGCCCAGAATCAGGCCGATGCCGGAGCTGTCCATGAACTGCACACCGGCAAAATCCAGCTTTAAGAGCTTCGGCCGTGTCCGCTCGACGATAGCGTCAATGTTTTCGCGGATTTCCCGGGCCGAATGATGGTCGATCTCTCCGTCCAGCAGCGCGGTGAC
Source organism: uncultured Oscillospiraceae bacterium (assembly GCA_902478455.1). GTDB lineage: Bacteria > Bacillota > Clostridia > Oscillospirales > Acutalibacteraceae > CABSLJ01. The sequence continues at coordinate 4,510 of CABSLJ010000011.1, forward strand.
CACCTGCGTACCGGACAAAATCTTGACTCCCATCCTTTTCGTACACCTCCATTGCTTTGTGAGCCCTGTTTTCCAGAAACAGGACGCCAACCTTTAGTATGGACCTTTCTTTCCGCTTTATGCGCCGGGATTCGACAAAATCCCTCCTAGAAGAAAGCGAAGGAGCTTGTCCATCCCATGCAGCGCCCGGCCGTCCCGCGGCAAAAAGGAGAAAATCACCTCCTTTTTCTGCCGGCGAAGGGGTTTGCCGTCTATTTCCGGCCGGAAGCACAAAAAAATCCCCTATCCATAAGGATAAGGGATTGAGCCGTATTAATCGCTCGAAAGCGGTCGTCGAAGCATAGGGGGTTCTGTCACTTTTTCAGGAGTTCGAGGGCGCGGGGGCGGATGTCGGCGGCGAGGAACAGCGAGCCACAGATGACAACGGCGTCCCCCTCCCCCGCTTCTCCAAGCGCACGCTCAAGCGCTTCGGCCGGAGTGGAGGCGATGTTGGCCCGCAGCCCGAAATTGCGCACCTCGCTCGCCAGCGCCGCGGCGGACAGCGCGCGCGGATTGGAGGGCATGCAGGCAAACACCTCGGAAAAGAGCGGCATCAGCTTTTCAAAGACGGGCAGGCGGTCCTTGTCGGCCATCATACCCATAATGGCGATGATCTTCTTGCCGGAGAGGTATTTCCTGAGCGCTTCGGCCAGCACGGCGGCCCCGCCGGGGTTGTGGGCGCCGTCGAGCAGCACGACCGGACGGCGGGAAAGGAGCTCCAGCCTTGCCGGGAAAGCAACCCGCGCAAGTCCCGACCGCATGTGCTCGAGCGTGATCCGGAAGCCCTTTTTCCGCAGCACCTCCAAAGCGGTCAGAGCCGTCACAGCGTTTTGCAGCTGATGGTCCCCCAGCAGGGGCAGGCGCATCGTCTGGCCGCGGTAGATAAACTCGGTACCGTTCAGATTTCCTCCCAGCAAATAGAGGGACGAAAGGTCCGCCGGCAAAAATTCACAGCCCCGCTCCTTGGAAAGATGCTTGATCACCTTTCTCGCCTCTTCCGGCTGGCAGGGCGCGCACACCGTCACGCCGCCCTCCTTGAGGATGCCGCATTTTTCAAAGGCGATCTTGGCGAGGCTGTTCCCCAGAATCGCCATATGATCGAAGGAAATGGAGGTGATGACCGAAACAAGGGGACAATCGATGACGTTGGTGGCGTCAAACCGGCCGCCGAGTCCCACCTCGAGGACGACGATTTCGCACCGCTCCCGGGCAAACCAGAGCAGCGCAAGGGCGGTGATCATCTCAAATTCGGTGACGGTCTCCCCCTCCCGTTCCATGGCCTCCACCTCCGGCAGAACCTCGTCTGTCAGGGCGGCCAGCGTTTCTTTGGGAATCATTCGGTCGTCAATCTGCATTCTCTCGCGGAAATCGGCGACATAGGGCGACGTAAAGCGCCCCGTTTTGTAGCCGGCGCTGGAGAGCACGCAGGCGAGCATGGCGCAGGTCGAGCCCTTGCCGTTGGTGCCCGCCACATGAACGAACCGGAGCGTTTTCTGCGGGTCGCCCAGGCGGTGCAGCAGCGCCTCCATCCGCTCCAGCCCGGGCTTGACGCCGAAGCGCAGCAGAGAATTGATGGTGTGAATTGCCTCATCGTAGGTCATATTGATTCCTCCAAAGAAAAGGGGACGGAAGTTCCCGTCCCCTTATTGAAACATCATGCTTAGCGCAGCGCTTCCAGCGAGGAGTCGATGAGCGAGAGGCGCTCCTTCAGGCGCTGGGCGTTCTGACGCGCGCCTTCCACAATCTGCGCCGGCGCCTTTTCGGTAAAGCCGGGATTCTGCAGCTTGCTTTCCACCTGGGCGAGCTGCTTTTGTGTGGCTTCCTTCTCCTTGAGCAGGCGGGCCGTTTCGGCGGCTTTGTCCACCAGCTCATCCATGGGGATGTAGAGCCTGGCGTCGTCGGTGACGATGGTCACTGCCTGGGGCAGGTCGAAGCTGTCTCCGATGGTGACGTCGCTCGCGTAGGCCAGGCGTTTGAGGAAGGCCTCACCGTCGCGGAAGGTCTGCGGCAGGGCGGTGGCGATGTAGACGTGCGCCTTCTTGGAAGGGGGAACGTTCATCTCCGCGCGGCGGTTGCGGACGGCGCGGATGGCATCCATCACCCGCTTCATTTCAGCTTCGGCCTCTGGGAAGGAGAGGGCGGCGTCATAGACCGGATAGAGCGCGACCATGATGGAATCGCCCTCGTGCGGCATGGTCTGCCAGATTTCCTCGGTGATAAAGGGCATGAAGGGATGCAGCAGCCGCAGCGTGCCGGTCAGCACCCAGACGAGGACGCGGCGGGCCGTATCGGCCGAAGCGCCATCCGCCTGCAATCTCGTCTTTGCAAGCTCGATGTACCAGTCGCAGAACTGATCCCAAATGAAGTCGTAAAGCTTCTGCACGGCGATGCCCAGCTCGAACTTTTCGAGATTCTCGGTCACCTCGCGCGCGAGGGTGTTGAAGGCGCTGACGATCCAGCGGTCCTCCAGCGCAAGCTCGCCGGGCAACTCGGTTGCTACCTCATAGCCGTCGATGTTCATGTGAATAAAGCGGGCGGCGTTCCAGATCTTATTGGCAAAGTTGCGGCTGGATTCGATCTTCTCGTCGGAGAAGCGCATGTCGTTTCCGGGGCTGTTGCCCGTGGCCAGGGTAAAGCGCAGCGCGTCGGCGCCGTACTGCTCGATGATCTCAAGCGGGTCGATGCCATTGCCCAGAGATTTGGACATCTTCCGACCCTGCGCGTCGCGCACCATGCCGTGAATGAAGACGGTGTTGAAGGGGGCCTTGCCCGTGTGCTCGAGCGCCGAAAAGATCATGCGGGCGACCCAGAAGAAGATGATGTCATACCCCGTGACCAGCGTATCGGTCGGGTAGAAATAGTCGTAATCGGCGGTGTGCTCCGGCCAGCCGAGGGTGGAGAAGGGCCACAGAGCCGAGGAGAACCAAGTGTCGAGCGTGTCCTCATCCTGATGCAGGTGGCGGCTGCCGCACTTGGGGCAGACCGTGGGATCCTCACGGGAAACGATGGTCTCGCCGCAGTCGGAGCAGTACCAGGCGGGGATGCGGTGGCCCCACCACAGCTGACGGGAGATGCACCAGTCCTTGATGTTCTCCATCCAATGATGATAAATTTTTTCAAACCGTTCGGGGACGAACTTCACTTCCCCGTTTTTGACCGAATCGATCGCCGGACCGGCCAGCGGCTGCATCTTGACGAACCACTGGAGGGACACGCGCGGCTCAACTGTCGTCGAGCAGCGGTAGCATGCGCCGACGTTGTGCTTGATGTCCTCGGTCTTGACGAGGAAACCGCCCTCTTCGAGGTCCTTTACAATCTGCTTTCTCGCCTCATAGCGGTCGAGGCCCTGGTACTTGCCACCGTTTTCGTTGATGACGGCCGTCTCGTCCATGACGTTGATCACGGGCAGGTTGTGCCGCAGGCCGACCTCAAAGTCGTTCGGGTCGTGCGCGGGGGTGATCTTCACCACGCCGGTTCCGAAATCGCGCTCGACGTAGGTGTCCGCCACGACGGGGATTTCCCGGCCGACGAGCGGCAGGATGACATTCTTGCCAATGTATTGCTGATAGCGCTCGTCCTCGGGATGAACGGCGACGGCGGTATCTCCCAGCAGGGTTTCCGGACGGGTGGTGGCCAGCTCCAGGTAGCCGCTGCCGTCGGCCAGCGGATAGCGCAGATGCCAGAAATGGCCGTCATGCTCGCTGAAATCGACCTCTGCGTCGGAAATGGAGGTGCGGCACTTGGGGCACCAGTTGATGATGCGTTCGCCGCGGTAGATGAGCCCTTTTTCATAAAGGGTGACGAAGACCTCGCGCACCGCCTTGGAGCAGCCCTCGTCCAGCGTAAAGCGCTCGCGCTCCCAGTCGCAGGAGGAGCCGAGCTTTTTGAGCTGCTCGATGATGCGGCCGCCGAACTTTTTGCGCCACGCCCAGGCGCGCTCCAGAAAGCCGTCGCGTCCGATGTCCTCCTTGGAGATTCCTTCGGCGCGCATGGCCTCCACGATCTTCGCCTCTGTTGCGATGGAGGCGTGGTCGGTGCCGGGCAGCCAGAGGGTGCAGTATCCCTGCATCCGGCGGAAGCGGATGAGGATGTCCTGCAGGGTTTCATCCAGGGCGTGTCCCATATGCAATTGCCCCGTGATGTTCGGGGGCGGGATGACGATGGTATACGGCTTTTTGTCTTTGTCTATTTCCGCGTGGAAATAACCGCCGGAAAGCCAGAAGTCGTAGATTCTGTCTTCCACTTCGCGGGGCTCGTAGGTTTTTGCAAGCTCCTTGGCCATTGTACTTCCTCCTTGGTCGCTCTGCCGCCCGCCGCCAGGGGGTTGCGGGCCGGTCAGCCGGTTCTGATTCCTTGTCGCACGTCAAATTATGAACTTATTTATTATCCCACCGGACGGCTATTTTGTCAATAAAAGGGCGTCTTTTTCGGCCGATATGTCCCTTTAAATCTACACTGACCGCCGGCCGACCGGTCCCCCTATCCCCTTTTTCCCGCAATTCCCTTTCCTCTTATTGACAGATTCGGCCAAATGGGATACTCTAGATACTTAGGATGCAGCGCCTGTTGTTCCCGGGCTTGGACCGCATAAGCGCCCCAAGATGGGACAGGCTATTCTTTTGTATAGATTTGGATGGACAAGGAGTGGGCGGATTTTGGAAATACTGGATTTGAACAATCCCAAAGTCAGAGAGGAATACACCGATTTTGTGGAGCATCACCGCGCCGGCGGCTTTATGCAGTCGCTCGAATGGTGCAACGTAAAGACCGGCTGGGGCCGCGAGGCCGTCTGCACGCGTGACGAAAACGGAAAAATGATCGGCTCCATGCTGATCCTGACCAAAAAGCTGCCGGTGATCGGCAAAACGATGATCTACGCTCCCCGCGGTCCGGTGTGCGACCTGCATAACATAGAGGTCATCAAGGACCTGCTGGAAGGCGCCAAGGCCATCGGCAAGAAGTACAAGGCCTATCTGTTCCGCATGGACCCCTATGTGCTGGAAACCGACGATTTCTTTATTGCGGAGATGCGCAAGCTGGGCTTCCGCTTCAAGCCGGGCGCCGGGGACAATGAACCGACCCAGTCCCGCAAAAACTATATGAAGGACATTGAAAACATGACGGCCGACGAGGTCTTCTCCACCTTCCACAGCAAATGGAGATACAACATTCGTCTGGCGCAGCGCAAGGGCGTTGTCTGCTCGGTGTGCGACAAAAGCCACCTGGACGACTTCTGCGCCCTGATGAAGGTGACCGGCGAGCGCGACGGCTTCCAGATCCGCACCAAGGAGTACTTTGCCCAGATGCTGGACGCCTTCGGCCCCGATCATTGCCGCCTTTATATGTGCTATTACGGCGACCAACCGCTTTCCGGCGCCATCGCCACCCAGTATTCGGGCAAGACCTGCTATGTCTACGGCGCTTCGGGCAATGAAAACCGCAATCTGATGCCCAATTATCTCATGCAGTGGACCATGATGCAGTGGGCGATTGAGAACGGCTGCTTCCTTTACGACTTTCAGGGCATCCCCTTCTATGAGGTGGAAACCCATCCCAACCACGGCGTCTATCGCTTCAAAAAGGGCTTCAACGGTCAGGTGGTCGTCTTCGCCGGCGAGTTCGACTATATCTTCTCCCAGTCGGCCGACCGCTTTGTCAACTTCTCGATGCATACGGCCCGCAGGCTGCTCAAGGCGCGGACCGTCGTCCGCTCCAAGCTCGCGAGCATCCGCTGGAAGCGCGCGAAAAAAGCCTGACGCTTATTCTTCAAAGATACTGCTAAAAAGGGGCGGATGCCCATCCGCCCGCAGGGAAGGAAAAAAGTCCTTATCTGCGGGCCGATGAGACACCGTCCCTTCTTTTTATCTGCTGTTGCAGATTTGATCATGCGGATATCCGCGACCGCCTCTTTTGTCGTATGAGGCAGCGCATCCAACAGAAAAATGCTCCGCTGATTTCGGGAAAAGATTAGGCTTCCCGCCGGCTGCCCCAGAAAAACAGAGCCACGGTGCCGGGACCGGTATGGCTGCCAATAGTGGTACCCACAGAGTAGATTTCCACACGGCCGTTCAGCTTGGGAAAGCGCGCTTCCACCAGATCGGCGACAGCGCGCGCGTCCTCGTAGCAGCCGGAATGAGAGAGATAGCACTTCCCGCTGTAAGCCGGTCCGCCGACGGCGAATTCCTCCATTTTATTGACAATCTCGCGGATGACCGCCTTTTTCCCACGGATTTTAAAGCGCGGGATCAGACGTCCCTTGTCATCCATATTGAGCAGCGGGCAAATCTTGAGCATAGTTCCAAACCAGCCGGAGGCCTTGGAAATCCGCCCACCCTTGACGTAATAGGTGAGATCGGTGGAAAAGAACCAGTGATGCAGCTCCAAGCGGTGTTCCACAGCCCAGGCAAACACCTCGTCGACCGATTTTCCCTCATCGCGCAGATCGGCCAGCCGGTCCATCAGCAGACCATAGCCCGAAGAGGCGCCCAAAGAATCCACCAGCAGGATTTTCCGGTCGGGGTACTTTTCCTGCAACTCATCGCGGGCGATGTTTGCCGCGCCGAATACGCCGGATATCCCCGAGGAAAGGGAAACGTGAAGAATGTCCATCCCCTGCTCCAGAAACGGGGTGAAATAGGCGACAAACTCATCCACATTGACCTGTGAGGTCTTTGTTTCCGCTCCCTCCGCCATCGCCTGATAGAATTTGTCGAACGGCATGGTCTTGCCCAAATCGTCGGGATACTGCTTTCCGTTTAACAAGTAGTGGAAGCAAATGTAATGGATATCCCTCCGGTCGAAATGTTCTTGCGTGAGGTCGGCGGTCGAGCAGCAGCTGAGAACAAAAGGCATCACAGATTTTCCTTTCCTGTTTAGAATAAAGAGACCGGTTCTGGCAAACGGCGGCCGATCCGGATTGACAGATATTATTACAGTTGTTACAATATCATAACAACCGCAAAAGTTGCAATTACAAACCGGACGTCAATGTCAGTTATTCATACAAATCAAAAGATCTGTAATAGTATTATCTGGAAAATCCAGGAGGATTATGCCATGGAGGACAGAAGAATTCGCAAAACCAAACGGAACGCCAAACAGACGCTTGTGCGCCTGCTTGGAACGAAAAATTTTGACCAGATCACTGTGACCGAGCTTTGCGAAGCGGCGGATATGAGCCGGATTACCTTCTACACCCACTATGCGGACAAATACGAGCTGGTGGAGGATATTTTCCAGGATCTTTTGAGAATAGCCATGGAGGATTTCAACCATCTGCAGTCGGAAAGCAATCCGGAGGGAGATACCCTCAAAAGCTACTGCAATCTGCTCGACTGCGTGCTCAATCTGTTTGAAAGCAACACCGCTTTTTTGCGGCAGATGTCGCAGCGGCGGAATCCTTACCTTTACGCATCCTTTTATCAATATATCTCCCAAAAGGTGGAGCAGCTTGTGAAACGGGAAAATGAAAAGCTTATGCTGCGGTATGGAAGCAAGCAGTTCTCAGCCTTTATCTGCCACGGACTGTGGGCTTATATCAACGAATGCTACAATGAGAATTACGACGTCGCCACCATCCGCAGCGAGACGCAGACCCTGCTACGGGGCATTCTGCAATCGGACGTCTTCCTGCAAAACGACTGAGCGGGGATTGGAAAACGCACGGCGCAATCGCGCTCTTCTCCCGATGCGCAACCCGCTCGAAGCGCGCGCCCATTTATCTGCGCGCACCCAAACCCTCAAAAACGGAATCGGGTTGTATCCGCCCTCTGTCAAGCAGCAATGTCCCGCTGTTTGATTACAGATAAAACCTGCCCAAGCGGTTTAGATGCCGCTTGGGCAGGTTTTTGTGTTTCTTTATCCCCGCGCCATGCGGTAGATTTCTTCGATGTCCTGCTGCCCGAGCACGCGGAAGCCGCCAATGGTGCGCCTGCCGCGGTAGGTGCATTTAAAGGCCAGCTCCTTGATCTGCTCCTCGGTGAGCTCCACGCCCAATTCCCGGATCGAGGTCGGCATACCGATAGAGCGATAGAAGGCCTCCATAGCCTCAATGCCTTCCAGCGCCGTCCGCTCCGGATCGTCAAATCGGTTGGGTACGCCGAGCACGTTGACCGCCAGCTGTGCAAAACGCGCGGGATTTGTCCGGTATACGTAACGCGCCCAGCTGCCCCATACCGCGGCCAATCCCGCGCCGTGGGCGACGTCAAACATCCCGCCGAGCTCGTGCTCCAGCTGATGGCTGGCCCAGTCCCCCGAGCCGCCGCAGCCGGTCAGATCATTGTGGGAAAGGCTGTTCGCCCACATGATCTCGGCGCGCGATTCGTAGTTTTCCGGATCGCTCATGAGAACGTGCGCATGGTGTATCACGGTGCGCATCAGTCCCTCGCCGATCTGATCGGTCAGCTCCATGGAGCGCTCTTCCCCGAAATAGCGCTCCATGGTGTGCATGAGGATGTCCACACAGCCGCTCATGGTCTGATATTGGGGCAGCGTCACGGTAAGCTCGGGATTCATAACGGCGAATTTACAGCGGCACAGATCGTTCTTGTATCCCTTTTTCAACCAGCCGTCCTCATTGGTGATGACCGAGGACTTGCTCATCTCGCTGCCGGCCGCGGCGATGGTTAACACCGCCCCGATGGGCAGGCAGGCGCCAGGCGCCGTCTTGCCCTCGTAAAAATCCCAAACGTCGCAGTCATTGACCACGCCGTAGCCTATGGCCTTGGCCGAATCGATGACGCTTCCCCCGCCGACCGCCAACAGGAAATCCACACCCTCCGCGCGGCAGAGCTCGATCCCTTCATACACCTTGGAAAGGCGGGGATTGGGCACCACGCCGCCGAGGGAGACATAATCCACGCCGGCCTCCTTCAGCGAGGCGTAAATGCGGTCGAGCAGCCCCGAGCGCACGGCGCTGCCGCCGCCGTAATGGACCAGCGCCTTCCTGCAGCCCTGCGCCCTGACCAGCTCTCCGACCAGCGACTCGGTCCCTCTGCCGAACAGCACCCTGGTCGGCGCGAAAAATTCAAAATTTCTCATATCAATGCCTCCTATCCGGGTAATTGTGTATCTGTCACATGCTTTTCCTTGAACGGAAAGCCGCGGTCAAACGCCGCGACGTCCTCCTCGCTGACCGTAAAAACGGGGTCCTCATAGAATTTCCCCGCAACGCCTTTCAGCCCACCGGGAAACAGTTCCAGGCCCATAAAGGCGTCAAAATTTTCGCCCTCCCGGGTGGTCACGCCGAAACGTTCTGCATTCTGAAAACCAAAGCGTCCGTAATAGCCGGGATTTCCAAAAATAAACACGCCCTTGTAGCCCAGACCGGCCGCCCGCTTCAGACTGTGCCGCACCAAAAGAGAGCCGACGCCTCTGCCCTGCTGATCCGGCCGCACACTCAGCGGGCCGAAGATCAGCGCCTCTGTGCGTTCACCCGTGGGAGAGACCACCGCCCCCTTTGTGTAGGCGATATGTCCCACAATCTCTTCTCCCATGACCGCCACAAAATCGAGCTCGGGCACAAAGGCCGGGACCTCCCGCATTCTGTGCAAAATCAAATGCTCCGAACAGCCGGGATGGTAGACGTCCCAGAAGGCTTCCCTCGTCAAATGCTCCACAGTCCTGTGATCCTTGGCTGTTTCCAGCCGAATTTGATATTTCAAGCTTTCCCCTCCCGTATTTTCTACTAGGATACCACACGACGGCGGATTCTGCAATCAGGTTCGCCAGCCAACCTGTATCGAGAATACGAAAGGGAAGGGAGCAGAGAGTCCGTAAACAGCAAAAAGCGGGATGGAAAGCTTCCACCCCGCTTTGAAAACGATTTTGAAAACAATATTGCGTCAGACCGCGTCCGGATGCCATTTGATCAGGCACATTCCTGGACAGCTGTATTTTCCGTAGACGGTCAGAATGGAGCCGTCGGGCGCCAGGGTGGAACAGCAATGCCCCGTGTTCCCGTCAAACCAGCAGTCATCGTCCTTCAAATACTGGAATTCATCCAGGATATACATGCCGTTTCTGTTCCAACTGAGGCCGTTGTCCTCGCTTATGAGCGCCTCACAGCCGCGGCGGTAGGAGGCAAGCCGCCCCTCCCGAATGTCGTCGCGCACAATATAGGTCATGACCAGCCGGCCGTCCGGCAGACGGACAAAGCTGGGATGATGGCGGCCCGCCTCAAAGAGAATCTGCGGGTCGCTCCAGGTCGCCCCATCGTCCCGGGAGAGGGCGACGGCCAGACCACACAAACTGTCGTCATGCGGCGTCTGCAGGAACTTTGCCGGGATATCGGTGCGCAATGCGGCCACCATCCAGCCGTTCTGCGCGCGAACCAGGGAAGCCTCCCCCACCGAGCGGCGGTATTCCTTCCCCCCTACCGATTCCTTCCATATCCAATTGGCGGGATGGTCATAATAAGTAAAGCTTATTCCCTTGTCATTCGATTTACGAATCAGAGAGAGGGTTGGTTCGGTCGGCCAGCCGAGGCTGGTATCATACAGAGTTTCCCACACCGTCAAGGGATTTCCCTTTGCATCAAAATCCACCCAGGAATCCCCTTCGGTCCACGCGATGCGGCCGGTCAGCGGCGGATATTCCTCCCGGAAGCGAACGCTCCAGCTTTGGCCGTAATCCGAGCTGTAGAAATTCGAGCAGACAAAGGCGTCGCCCTCCTTCTCGATACTCCGGAAATACAGCTCCCCATGGCCCAGGCAAACCAGACCGGACGGACGGCAGTGTGAACCGGGGATTTCCTGAAAAGAGGAAAAGGTGCGGCCGCTGTCATAGCTGACGGCGCAGAAGGCCTGTATGCGCGGGGAGTCCTTCCTGCCCTCCCGCCAGTTGCGCTGTGCGCCGCCCAAGAGCAGCACGCCGCCGTTGTCCATGGTTACGATGGAAAAGGGCAGGATCATGTCGTAGAAGGAATGGTCGGCGAGAGAAACAAAGCCGAGCTCTGCCGGACGTTCTGCAAAGCCCTGCGCAAAGCCGCCGAACCGGATGCGGTGTTCCTTCAAGCCCAGCGGCTGCGCGGAATTGGAATGGTCCATATTACGCCTCCTTCGGCAAGCATTTTTTAGTCCTCCAGCTCCAGCACAACATGCTCCACGGCGGTGTGCCGGTGCATATAGACCACGTTCAGCCGGCCATCCTTCCCCTTGCACAGGGCGGGCTGGCACTTGTTGCCGCCGGGGGGAGCAATCTCCACAAGATAGTTCCAGGTCTCGCCCCAGTCCTTGGAATAAGCGAGGGAAAGGGGGCTTCTGTCGTGCCAGTCGATGTTCTGCGTATTGTTGTAGGCCATCAGAAGGGTGCTGTCGTCCCAGACACAGATGTCGAGCTTGGATTCATTGTTGGTGATGGTGCTGGGCGCCGGCTTGGTCCAGGTGTTGCCGTTGTCGTGACTGACGCTTTTATAGGCATAGAGGATTCCCTTATAGTCAGGAATGCCCCAGCCGATCTCGGGCGGGCAGGAGCGGGTGAACATCTGAACGTCGCCGTTGGGCAGTACGGTGATGGCCGGCTCGCGGACCTTGATGTCGTTGTCGGCGGTCAGGAGGGCGGTATCCACCCAGGTTTCGCCGTCGTCATAGGATTTCATCACATGGATGGCGCCGTAGTAATACTTGGGTTCAAGGTCGGTGGCGGTAAAGGAGATGATGATCTCTCCGTTCGGCAGCAGCACGCCGTCGTTGCTAAGAAGGCCCATGGGCGGGATGTTGGTCTCCCGCGCAGGCTGCCAGGTGACGCCGCCGTCGACGCTTTTGCGGCTCCAAAGCTTGTCGTTGCCGTCGCACCAATTGTCATAATTTCTGCCCGAGCCGGGGAATTTGGCGAATAGAAGGAGGATTTCCCCCTTCCTGTTGCGCACAAAGCTGCCGTTATGGCAGCCGAAACGGATGTCGTTGCCCACAGCGTCGGGATTGCTCCAGCGCTCCGCGCCCGGCTCCAGACGGGACACCCAGACCGAAGCGTCGCGCTCCATGGGATCGCCGTTCCACTGCATGACGCCCGCCGTCCAGGAACAAAGAAGCGTGCCGTCCTCCAGCGTAATCAGGCGGGGCATGTGCATCGATTGCCTTTCGTCAAACCACTCCTGGACCCATTGGCGTTGGATGATAGTAGCTTTCATAATGATCCTCCATTTATTCTGTGATTCCGATGATCGGAATGTTTTTCCTGTTTATCGTTTATACCGGTGTGCTGATGGGCGCTTCCACCTTTTTTGACGGTGATGGCGCATTGCGCGCGGTCGCAGCGGGAGGCGTCAAACTCGTAGACATAGCCGAGCGCCTCCAGAACGCGGCGGTACAAGACATCGCAATGCCCGCAATAGTTGTGGTAGGGTTCAAAGTCAGGGAGCGCCAGCAGCCGCCCCTTGGAGGGGCAATAGGTCATGTCCAGACGGAACACGCCGGCGTCTTCATCGAGCGTCATAGTGAAGTCGGCGGCCTCCTCGTTGAGGGTGTGCGACCAATAAAGATAGCAACCGCGTATGCCGTGCGTTTCCACAAGCTTTTTTAAAGCGCCGATGCCGTTTCTGGAAACGGCCTCCCAGTAGCGCAGCACGGCCTCTTCCCCGCCCCGCTGCTCGAGAAAGCGGAAAAGCTCGCTGTAGGCGGGAATAAACTCGGTGCAGGAAATCAAGCCTTCTCCCCCCTTTTGTAAAAGCGCTCCAGCGAAGCGCCGGTCGACGGCTCATAGGACAGCAGTTCATAGGCGTAGGGCGTGTCCCTGCACAGTTCCGTGTGCACCGTGCGCAGCGTCTCCACCTGCATCGGCGAGGGCGTCAGCCTCGAATGAAGGAGGTGTTCCACCGCGGGCGAGCGTATGACGCGCACCAGCAGCTCTTCCTCCATCAGGCGGATTTCCAGGAGGTCCTCCGCCTCTTCCGCCTCAAAAACCTGCCTGTGGCGGCGCGCAATGGCCTCCAGTCCCTTGGTGAGCAGCTGACGCTTCAGCGGCGCATAGTAACTGTTGGTAAACTGGCGCAGATAATCCAACACAGCCTGTTCCCCATATTCGGCGCGCAGATACTCAAGTCCGAGGTTCAAAAGATTGTAAAAATCGCGGTGAAGATATTTGTTGTCCGAAGCCTTTCGGGTCATTACTTCCATAGACGATCTTCTTTCCTAAATTAGAATCATTTAAAAAAGGACTCAAAAAGAATCGGCGGCCATATGAACATACAGCCGCCGGTTCAATTTTACAGGAGCGCGGAATCTTACTTGGTATACTCGTTGAATTTAGCTTCCGCCTCGGACACCGACTTGTTCATCGCTTCGGTAATCGTATCGGAGCCGGCAGCCTTGTAATCGGCCACATACTGATCCCACTCGGCGTCAATATCCTTGGCGCCGGTGATGAAGGAAGGCACATAGGCAAGGAAGACTTCCTTCAGCTTGGCACGCATCTCATTTTCTTCATCGGTGAAGCCGGCAACCACATAATAGGGTTCCAGTTCGATAAAGGCAAGTTCGGTCTGCTCCTTCAGGATTTCGTCGGCCTTGGCCAGATTCTCGTCTCCGGCGTTGGTTTCCACCGTATAGGCTTCGCCGTTTTTGGAGGTCTCATACCAATCGCCGGCTCCAGTCTCAAGCTCAAGCTGGAAGTTGCTGCCCGAGAAGAGGTACACGAACCAGGGATAGAAGCATCTGCCGTCGCCCTGTCCGTACATATCGGTTTCCACCAGCCATTCGTCCTTGTTGAAGACGGGGCGGCCGTTTGCGTCATCCTCATAGTGAATGCCTTTGATACCCTTGTGAATCAGATCCTGACCTTCGTCGGACGCGAGGAACTCGATGAGGTCAAGCACGCGGTCGGGATGTTCATAGCTTGCGGGGATCATCCAGTTTTCACCCATCCAGTAGGAAGCGGCGGTGTTGGTGGCATAACCGGCAGGTCCCTGCAGGAGATTACCGATGATGATATCGTCTATGGTCGCTTCGGGATGTACCTTCTGATAGGTGGTGTTGAGAATCCATTTGTACATGGAGGCGTCGTTGACAAAGTAGCTCATGGCGCCAACTTTATCGGCATTGAAGGAGTCGATGATGGGGCCGTAATCTTCGGCGCTGCCGAGATCTTTGGGAAGGCCGCCGTCGACGTACAGCTGATGGATGCGCTTGATGGCTTCCTTGCTTTCATCGCTGACGGTGGTGCACACCCAGCTGCCGTCCTCCTGCTTCATCATGCCGTTGGTGATATCGTCGGCCTGGGGCAGGAAGTTGGTGCCGTAGGTGCTGCCGAAAATCGCGTTAAAGATGCCCAGGTTGGTCATCTTGTAGTTTCTCGGGAACCAGGGGGTATAGCCCAGCGCGGCGACGTCCTTGCAGTACTGCATGAACTCATCCACCGTCTTGGGGGTCTCTTCCCAGCCGGCCTCTTCGAGGATTTTGGCGTTGTAGTCAATACCGCCGGACCAGAACTTCTTGAAGGACAGCGCGTAGATCGCGTAGGTGGCGTCGGGATCGCCGCTGTAGTATTCGTTGTACATCTTCCATTCGGGCGCCTGGAACATTTCGTTCAGGATGGGCCAGCGCTCCGGGTCACCGGCGACAAGTTCGCCGATATTGACCAGCACGCCGTCGTCAATCCATTTTCCGGTTTTCTCCTGCTCGCCCCAATTGTGGAAGAGGGCCTGAGCGCTCTTGGAAAGGAGGTCCAGCTCAAGATTTTGATCATAAACCTCGTTGGCGTGGGTCTCGTACACGAGTTCCACGTTGACGGCTTCCTCAATGGCCTGCTTGATGCGGTCCTTGGAATAATCTGCATTATCCATGACCATGCCGTACTGCAGCACATCGATGGTGACCTTCTCACGGTCGGCGTTGGGATTGGTGTTGGTCTCACCTTCAGAGCTGCCGCCGGTGCTGGCGGCGTCTCCGGTGGAAGAGCTCTCCGCGGGCTGGTTGTTGCAGCCGGTCAGCACAACCGTCAACATCATGAACAGCGCCAGAACGAGACAGAGGGTCTTGCGGATTCTGAGTTTCATCTTTGCATCCTCCCAAAATAAAATTTGTTTTGCCAGGGTCGGAACCGCGGGGATTCCATACACTGGGCTTATTCCTTTACCGCGCCGATCAGAATACCCTTTGCAAAGTATTTCTGAAGGAACGGATAAACGGCCATAATCGGCAGCATGGCACAGATGATGGTGGCCATGCGCAGGGAAATCGCCGGGATTCTGGGAACGTTTACGGCGCCTCCCGCGGGACCGCTTCCGATGGAATCGGCCAGGGTCGCTTCGGTCAGCAGACGGCGCAGCACCCATACAAAGGGCTGATATTCCGTCTTACCGCAATACATCAGATAGGTGCTGTAGTCATTCCACGCCGCCACGGCGATGAACAGACTGCAGGCTGCGAGCATGGGTTTGGACAGCGGCAGCACAATCCGGAAGAAAATCCGGAAATCGTTCGCGCCGTCGATGCGCGCCGCTTCCTCAAGCTCCTGAGGCACCGAGTAGGAGAAGTAGTTTCTCATGATGACGTACTGGCCCACGTTAAAGCCGAAGGGAATAATCTGGACCCAGAAGGTTTTAAGAAGACCCAGGTCCATATAGAGAAAGTAGGTGGGAATCAGACCTCCGCCGAAGAACATGGTGAAAACGGCCAGCACATTAAGCAGCTTCATGCCCTTGATGTTGGTTTTTGACACCCCATAGGCCATGGTTGCCGAAACCACTACGGTCAGGAAGGTCCTCAAAAACGTGATCAGAAACGAAATAAAAATGGAATCCTTAAAGATAGAGCTGGTAAAGATCGCCTTATAATACTGGAAATCAAGCGGAATGGACGGCAGCAAAACAAGATTGGTGTGGATATATACGTCGTAAGGCATGACTGAAACAACCAGCACATACCACAATGGATAGAAGCAGATCAAAGCGAAGAGGATACAAAAACCGTAGACAAACACGTCAAAGAAGTTGAAGCCGAGCCTCTGTTTCATACCGACGCGCATCCCCGCAGCCTTGGCGGACTTAACGCTTGCATTCATATGATAACCTCCTTTCCCTTATTAGAAGATGCCCATGACGTCGAGCTTACTGATGAACTTGTTGGCAACCACAATGGTGATCAGGTTGAACAGGTTGAGCATCAGGCCCATCGCTGTTCCTTCCTCGAACTTTGCCCCCTGCAGGCCGATGCGCCACATATAAGTGGAGACCACGTCGCCCGTCTCATAGACCGTGGGATTGTAGAGGTTGAAGACCTGGTCAAAGTTGGAGGAGAAGAGGGCGGCCAGCTGGAGAATCAGCAGGACGGCGATGGTGGGATAAATTCTAGGAAGGGTGATGTGGACCATCATATGGAAGCGGTTGGCGCCGTCGATCTCTGCGCTTTCATAAAGTTCCGGGTTGACGCCCGCCATAGCGGCCAGATAAATAATGGTATTATATCCCGCTGTTTTGATGGTGTTGGTGACGACCAGAATCGTGCGGAAATACGCCGGAGTGCCGAGGAAATTAACCCTTTCCCCGCCAAGGGCTACAATCACATCGTTGACAAAGCCGCCCTGCTCCGGGGAGAGAAAGGTCGTCACCAGGCCGGAGAAAACGACCCAAGAAATAAAGTAGGGCAGATAAACAAAGGTCTGGGAGACGCTTTTGATCCAGCGGCATTTCATCTCATTGAGCATCAGCGCCAGGAAGATGATAAAGGTAAAGCCAAACAGAATGTTGTAAAGATTAATGAGAACCGTGTTCCACATGACCTGCCAGAACTGCTTGTCATTAAACAGTTTTTCAAAATTGGCCCAGCCCACCCAGGGACTGCCCCAAATTCCCGTGCTGAAATTGAGGTCCTTAAAGGCCAGGGTCAAACCGTACATCGGGACGTAGCTGAACAAAATCATGAAGGCCGCGCCGCCGAGCACCAGCAAATACAGGAACATGTGCTTGTGTATGTACGTAAGCGTTCGTTTTACCATGCGTTTCTCCTCCTGTGATCCGTCTTTGTATGCGCTTAGAAAACATCAAAGCCCGATTTCGTTTGCTCAGTCCGCCGCGGTTGCCAGCGGGCGGGGTGTTTGCAGCATGCCGATTTTCCGCATGCCTTTTTCCACCATTCGTTTCTGTTCTTCCCCTGCGGCGCCCGCGTAATCCGGAGAAAAGCTTCCCTCATATCCCAAAAGATTCATCGCGCAGGTAAAGCCCGGGAAGATTCCCGTCCGCACAAAGACGTCGCGCAGGGAGATGATCTGATCCAGATAATATGCGGCTTTTTCCCAGTTTCCCGCATCCATCTGATCATACAGCTTTCTGGCAATCGGAGCGGTGCAGCTGAACATACCGTCCAGGTTCTTCACAATGCCGTACCTGCTCGCCACATCGAAGAGGTCTAGGTTGCTGAAAAAGGTCTCAAAGCGTTCGCTCTCACCGTACTCGGCCAGAAGCTTCCGCGCCGTTACAAGATTGCCCGTCTTGATGCCCCGGATATTATCGTGCCGGGACAAAGCAACCACCGTATCATAGCTAAGAGGCGTTTTGGTGACCGAGGGAAGGTCGTACAGATAGACCGGAAAGGGCGAGCCGTCCGCAATTGTCCGGAAGAAGGTAAACGCCGCGTCCTGGGAAAGGGTTTCATAGTATGGTATGGTCGAAACCACGCCGTCTATTTTCATCCCTGAAAGACAATCGATCCGCTCCTTCACACGGGCGGCGGATGCGTCCGCCACACCGACGAACACCGGGCAGCTCCCGCGAACGGCATCGGCAGCGGCCTTTGCCACCTTCCGGTATTCACTGTTCTTGACCATGGCGCCGATTCCCATGGAACCCATTACCAGCAGTCCGGAGGCTCCGCAATGGAGCTGCTCCTCCACCTGGCGGACAAAGCTGCAGGGTAAGAACTCGCCCTTTTCATTGAGGGGCGTTCCCAGCGCTGTGTAAAATCCTTTTCTCAAACTAGGTTTCCTCCCAAATTTTCAAATAACCCATGCCTGTTTATGGACCGAACGGGGCTTTCTATCGAACCCGTGTCCGCCTCCCTTTTCTCATCCAACAAATCCACCTTCCACTGCAGGGGTTCAGCTGTCCGGTAAAACGCCCAGAAATATTAGTTCCCGCTATGGCTTCTTTGCCGTATTTGTCATTGCAACTCTATGTTAACAAATAATGTATAAAATAAAAACGTTGGAACCAGTCGCCTTTATGCAAATCGTGTCCGAAATGCATAGAAACGCCGGTTTCAACGTCTAAATTGGACATATATTCAATAAAAATTGGCGTTATTCCCTTTCTTTCAGCGCCTGCGCTCTGTATTGTGCAGGGGTCACGCCGTTCTTTTCCTTAAAAAGCTTGGAGAAATAATTGACGTCCCCGTATCCTACCTTCTGACAAATGGAGGCGAGAGACAAATCGGTGGTCTTGAGATATTCCATCGCATGAACCATCCGTATTTCGATCAAAATCTGCTTGAAGGTCTTGTGGTAAAGCCGCATCAATATGCGGTTGAGATGACGCACGCTGACATTGAGTTCCCGCGCAAGGTCCTCCGCCTGGACGTTGGTGGTATAGTGATTGAAAAAGAAGACGTCGATCGCCATATTGTCCACATCGCCCGGAAGAATGTCGCTATTCTTCTCCGCAGCATTCGCCTGTCCCGGGGCGCAGCGGACCAAGGTCATAAGCAGCAGGGACAAAAGACATTGCAGATTGGTATAATAACCGAGCTGCTTGCCTTGAATTTCCGTGAGCATCATATCGATCAAATAGCCCAGCTCGCCCCGGTCATGGGCGACGAAATAATCCACCTCGTTGAGGGTTTTGATAACCCTCTGTCCCTCATCCAAAACCAGGGGATTCAGGTCGCTGGGCAGATCATAATTGATGGCTTTAAAATCGAAGCTGAGGCAGCATTTTTGAAGCTCGAAGTCCCCTACCTTTTGCTGCGCATGGTAGATTCCCGGACGAATCAGGCAAAAGTCTCCCTCATTGAGTTCATAGGGAACATCGTCGATAACAATAATTCCCTTTCCCTTCATACAATAATGCATTTCAAAAGCCGTGTTGTTGTGTTTTCCAATACTCCACTCGTGATCAGACTCAAAAATACCCTTGTTGATAAAAAAATTGAAGAGGATGTTGCCAACCATTATTTTGATGTACAACTTACGGTCATTTTGAGCCAGCATGATTTTAACCTCCATTTTTTTGCGCGTTACAACAAGGCTGTTAATTGATTTTAACTATACCCTAACACAGCATAATCTGCAATGGCAAAAATGATCCAAAGTTTATTTTATATAATTTATCCTGTTTTTAATCATCTTTATTGAAATAAATTCACAA
>CABSLJ010000012.1 GCA_902478455.1 uncultured Oscillospiraceae bacterium
GAGAAGAAATCGCCGAGGCGGAGGGCATCATCGTCGCGGCCGACCGAGACGTTGAGATGGCCCGGTTCGACGGCAAGCGCGTGCTAATCGTCAAAGTGGCTGACGGCATCCACAAGCCCAAGGAGCTCATCCGGCAGGCGCTTGAGGGAGAGGTCCCGGTCTATCACCACAAGGCGAAGGAGGGGGAGTCGGCCTCCTTTGACCAGACCGACGGCGTCGGCCGGCGCATCTACAAGCAGCTGATGAACGGCGTTTCCCACATGCTGCCCTTCGTCATCGGCGGCGGCATACTGATCGCCCTTTCCTTCCTCTTGGACAATTACGCCATAGACCCCTACAACTTCGGCAGCAATACGCCTGTGGCGGCGTTTTTCAATAAGCTGGGCAACTACGCCTTCAGCTTCATGCTGCCCGTGCTCGCGGGCTACATCGCCATGGCGATCGCCGATCGTCCCGGTCTTGCTGTCGGCTTTGTGGGCGGCTATATCGCCAACCTGGGCATGACCTTCGCCCATCCCGAAGGGGAGATTTCCGCAGGCTTCCTCGGGGCGCTGCTCGCCGGTTTTATCGCCGGATACCTCGTGCTGGGCCTCAAAAAGCTGACCGACAGATTCCCCCGGAGCCTGGAGGGCATCCGGCCGATTCTGATCTATCCCCTGGCGGGCATCCTGCTTATCGGCGTGATCATGTGCGCCGTCAATCCCATCATGGGCTGGATCAATACGGGCATCACCAATCTGCTCCGTTCCATGGGCAGTACCAGTAAAATCCTGCTTGGCGCGGTGCTCGGCGGTATGATGGCCATCGATATGGGCGGGCCCTTCAACAAGGCGGCTTATGTCTTCGGCACGGCGGCCATCGCCAGCCAGGGGTACGACGTCATGGCGGCCGTCATGGTCGGCGGCATGGTCCCGCCTCTCGCCATCGCGCTGGCGACCACCTTCTTTAAAAATCGCTTTACCAAAAACGAACGCAAGTCCGGCCCGGTCAACTATATCATGGGCCTGTGCTTCATCACCGAAGGGGCCATTCCCTTCGCCGCGTCCGACCCGCTGCGCGTTATCCCTTCCTGCATCATCGGTTCGGCGGTGGCGGGCGGTCTCTCCATGGCCTTCGGCTGCACGCTGATGGCGCCCCACGGCGGCGTCTTCGTCTTTCCCGTGATGGGAAACGTGGTATGGTATATCGTCTCGCTGCTGGCGGGCTCGCTGGTCTCCATGGCGCTGTTGGCGGCGCTGAAAAAGCCGGTGCGCGGGGAACCGGACGCCTGATCGAATCAAGAATCCCCCCGCGCGCCGTCCGCCGGTGGGACGCGGGATTCCTCCGGCGGACGGTCCGACAGTACACACCCTGATTTTTTAGACAGAAAGGAACATCTGATTATGGTATCGAAACGCATTACACTGACCAATGGACAGGGCTTCCACATGCGCCCCGCCGGCGTCTTCGCCGGGGAGATGGGCAAATTTCAAAGCGACGTCTGGATTCTGTTCGGTGGCAATCGGATCAACGGAAAAAGCCTCATGAACATCATCGCCGCCTGCATCAAGTGCGGCTCCGAAGTGGAAATCCAGTGCGAGGGACCCGACGAGCAGGCCGCGCTGGATCAGGCGATTGAGCTCATTGAATCGGGTCTGGGCGAATAGTTTGATTTGATACAACAAGGGCGGTGAAGGATATGCTGAAAGGAATCGGAGCCTCTCCGGGCTACGGAATCGGCCGGGCGCTTGTCGTCAGGACGCAGAAGATCGCATACACACCCCGGGAGATTTCCGACGTCGGGGCCGAGCTGGAGCGCTACCGAGAGGCGGTGGCCGCCTTCTGCGAGAGAACCCTCCGAAAGGCCGAACAGATGGCCGAAATCGTGGGGGAGAAGGAAGCGGAAATCCTGCGGGGCCATGTGCTGATGATCCGGGACCCCTACATGAACGGCGAGATTGAAAAGCTGATCTCCTCCGCTCAGTGCGCCGAAAGCGCGCTCGAGACGGTGTGCGATATGTTCATCGCCGTCTTTTCCTCAGCCGAGGACGAGCTGACCAACCAGCGCGCCGCCGACGTAAAGGACATCAAGGAGGCTGTTCTCCGCATCCTGCTGCAGCTCGAGGAGACCGATCTTTCCGCCGCGCCGCCGGGGACTGTGCTGGTGACCGGAGAGCTGACCCCCTCCATGACGGCGGGCATCCGCAGGGAGAACATCGTCGGCATCGTCACGCAGACAGGCGGGCGCACCTCTCACTCGGCCATTCTGGCCCGCGCTCTGGAAATCCCCGCGGTGCTCAGTGTGGAAAATGTCACCGCTCTGATTGCCGACAAGGAGGACGTCGTCGTCGACGGCGTGGAAGGTGTTGTGCTCGCCTCCCCTGAGGCAGAGCAGATCGCCGCATACACCCGCAGGCGGGACGAATTTCTGGAGGAGCGCAGAGCCCTCGGCCGATTCATCGGTGTGGAGACGCTCACGGCGGACGGCAAAAAGCTCGAACTGGCCGCCAACATCGGCAGCGTAAAGGACGCGCTCCAGGCGGCTGATTGCGACGCCGAGGGCATCGGCCTTTTCCGCACCGAGTTCCTGTACATGGACAAAGCTGCCCTTCCCACCGAGGAGGAGCAGTTTGCCGCCTATCAGCAGGCTGCCCTCATCATGAAGGGAAAGCCGGTCGTCATCCGTACGCTCGACATTGGCGGGGACAAGGAACTTCCCTGCCTTGGCCTGGAAAAGGAGGAGAATCCCTTCCTGGGCTGGCGCGCCATTCGGTTTTGCCTGGCGCGCAGAGATCTCTTCCGTGTTCAGCTCCGTGCGCTGCTGCGCGCGAGCGCCTATGGAGATATCCGCATCATGCTCCCGCTCGTCACCTGCGTGGAAGAACTCCGGGAGGCAAGAGCGCTGCTCGAAGAGATCAAACAAGAGCTAGACGCCGAAGGCGTAAAGTACAACAGGGAAATCAAACTCGGCATTATGATAGAAACCCCCGCGGCGGCGCTCATCGCTGATCTGCTCGCCAGAGAGGCGGATTTTTTCAGCATCGGCACCAACGACCTGACCCAATATACCATGGCGGTCGACCGCGGCAATTCCAAAGTGGCCTATCTTTATTCCCATTATCATCCTGCAGTGCTGCGGTCGGTTCGGCATATCATCGGCTGTGCCGGAGCGGAAGGCATCCCGGTCGGCATGTGCGGAGAGGCGGCCGCCGACGAATTGCTCATCCCGCTGCTGATTTCCTTTGGGCTGGATGAATTCAGCGTGTCTCCCACCTCGGTGCTCGCCGTCAGAAAGGCCATCTCCCTGTGGAGCAGACAAGAGGCCGACGAACTGTGCGCCCAGGCGCTCGCTTTGTCCACGGAAGCCGAGGTGCATGCTCTTCTCAAGAACGCCAGACGCTTCTAATCAGCTGCTTTTTAGATTTTTCTCCTTTTTGATAGATTGTTTCCCTCCTCCTCCTGAAAGCGGCGTCCTATCCGGAGCATCAGAGCTTGGATAGGGCGCCGCTCTTTCAAATTTTTTGATGTTGCCTCAGGAGAAGCGTTGGAATTGAAACACGGGCGAAATTGTGGTATAAAGAAATGGAGAGAGGATTCCGGATGGAAAAGCTCGGCTCAACAGGAGAGGATGAACCAATATGACAGCACAGATGACCCACAGGGAACGGATATTGGCGGCAATCCGTCACGAGGGGACAGACCGGATTCCCACCGACTACTGGGGCGTCCCGGAGGTGACGGAAAAGCTGATGCGCCATTTCCACGCGGTCGATATGCCGGACCTTGCGCGGAAAATGGATATCGATAAAATCATCTTGGTGGAGCCGGAGCTGGTGGCCGACCGGCCCAATATGCTGGGCATCCCGATGAAAAAAATCCCCCTGCCCGGCGGCTCCGGTTATTATGAGGAGCCGGAATTTTTCCCCCTTGCAGGATGGGAGACCATCGATGAGATGGAGGCGCATTATACGTTTCCTTCCACCGACATGTTTGACTATTCCACTATTCCGGCGCAGTGCAGAGCGGCGGAGGGCTTTGCCCTGGAGGGCGGTTATATTTCCCTGACCTATTTCTATGAAATGCTGCGCGGCACGGAGGAAATGCTCGTCGATTTCATCGCCAATCCGGAGATTGCAGAGTACATCCTGTTCCGTCTACAGGAGTTTGCCCATGACCACACCAGAAAGACGCTGGAGGCGGCGGATGGGAAGATCGACGTCTCTCAGGTGACCGACGATTTTGGCTCCCAGAGCGGACTGCTGATCGGCCCGGAGATGATCGACCGCTATCTCGGCGCCTATTACGACCAGAACATCCGCATGGTTAAAGAACACGGCGCGGCGGTCTTCCATCACGACGACGGCGCGATTGTGGATCTGATGCCGTGGCTGACGGCCAAGGGCATCGAGCTTCTGAATCCCCTGCAATGGCACCTGCCGGGCTGGGACCTGCCTGCGCTCAAAAGGACCTACGGCGCACAGCTGTGCTTTCACGGCGGAATAGACAACCAGTATGTACTTCCCTTCGGTACCGAAGAGGAGGTAAAACAGGAGGTGCGCGCCTGTATGGACGCCCTTTACCGCGACCGCACAGGCTATATTCTGGCGCCGTGCCACAATGTTCAGGCCAACACGCCGCTGAAAAATGTCCTTGCAATGTACCAGGAGGCGCAAGAGTATTCAAAAAAAATGTGTTAACGCTGCTTGTCTCATACAGTTTGGAATCAGGGAATGCCCACTTCTGAAATCATCAGAAGTGGGCATTCCCAATTGTGTTTAGGCGGCACTGGAGGCTGTAGTTTCGGAAGAAGCTGAACCGTCAGAGGCTGCCGAACCGTCCGGCAAATCACTTCCGGAGGACGCGTCCGGCGCTTTCACCGGATGCTGGCGGCCGTCCTGGTCGGTGATATAGTGGCCGTTGTAAACCAGCTCGGAAACGGGGACAATCCGGTAGCCTTCGGCCAGAATGGCCTCGAGGGTTTCGGCGAGGGCTTCGGCGGTGTTCCTGGCCCCGTTGTGGAACAGGATGATCGAGCCGGGGCGGATGCCCGAGAGCACGCGGTCCTTCATCTCCTGCGGCGCGGGATTCTTCCAGTCGAGACTGTCCACGTCCCACTGGATGCAGTGCATGTTGAGGCTGTTTGCAACCTCGATTACATCGTTGCTGTAATCCCCGTAGGGGGGACGGAAGAGGATGGGACGCCGGCCGGTGCTCGCTTCGATTTTATCGTTGCAGCTTTGCAGCTCTTCGGCGATCTGGTCGCGGCTTAATTCGCTCATGTGAGGATGCGTATTGGAGTGGTTGCAGACCTCATGTCCCGCCTCGGAAATGGCTTTGACCGATTCCGGATAGCGGTCCACCCAATCCCCCGCCACAAAAAAGGTGCTTTTGATCTGAAAGCGGTCGAGGATGCCGAGGAGCTCCTCGGTTTGTTCGTCTCCCCAGGCGGTGTCAAAGGAGATGCTCAGCACCTTTTCCTCTCTGGCCACACTGTAGATGGGACTTTTTTGGGGGATGGACGCTGTTTCAGCAACGGCTGAGATGCCCTGCATGGCGATGACAAAGGTCAGAATCCCCGCCGTCAGACATACGGCGAGGGATAATATCTTCCGTTTGGTCAGAATGTAAAAATTCATCCGGACGCCCTCCTTCCTACAGAAATATATGCGCCGCCTGCGGCTGACATGCTCTAAACCGGCTCGAACAGAGAGCGGCCACCCGCAGCGACGGGAAGACTCGCGGGTGAAATGTAACAGCGGCAGGAGCGGGTTTTTATCCAAAAGTGAAAAATTTGCTGCGCTTTGCAGAAAATTGGCAAAAATTGTTGAATCAGAATGCGATTTATGCTATTATTTTGGATAGTTTTGAAGGCCTATCGAATCGAAAAGGAGTCGGAAACATGGAAGCAATCAACGTTGGATTTCTGTCCGTCCTTCCCCCGATTATCGCCATCGGACTCGCCCTGTGGACCAAAGAGGTCATCTCTTCTCTGATCATCGGTATCCTTTCGGGTACGCTGATCTATTCCCTGCATACCTCCAGCGGATTCCTGAATGTCTTCACAAAAACCTTTGACGTCACGACGACGCTCATGGCGGACAAAATGGCGGAAAACGCCGCCATCATCCTGTTTCTGGCCTTTCTTGGCGCGCTGGTCGCTGTCATCACACGCGCAGGCGGTTCCAGGGCCTACGGGGATTGGGCCAGTCGCAAGATCAAATCCCGCGCGGGCGCGCAGCTGGCGACCTCCGGGTTGGGAGCGCTGATTTTCATCGACGATTACTTCAACTGTCTGACGGTGGGAACGGTCATGCGCCCGGTGACCGACAAGCAGCGTGTTTCCCACGCCAAGCTTGCCTATATCATCGACGCCACCGCCGCGCCCGTCTGCATCATTGCGCCCATCTCCTCCTGGGCGGCGTCGGTCATCTCTCAGATGGACGGCACCGGCTTGGACGGCATGTCCGCCTTTGTGCAGTCGATTCCCTTCAACCTTTACGCCATTCTGACCATTGTGATGGTGGTTGTCCTTTCGGTTGTCAGGCTCGATTTTGGCCCCATGGCCCGCTTTGAGCGCAACGCCGTCAAGCACGGCGACCTTGATTCTCGCAGGGAAGGAGCGGAGACCACCGGCGATGAACTGGCCAACATGGAGGTTTCCTCCAGAGGCCGCGTCTTTGACCTGCTCATTCCGATCCTCGCGCTGATTGTTTTTTCGATTCTTTCCATGCTCTATGTCGGCGGTTATTTTAAAGGCGGCATGTCTCTGGCGGACGGCTTCGGCAATACAGACGCCGGTCCCGCGCTTGCGCTCGGCAGCTTCGGCGCGCTGATTGTGGCCTTCTTCCTCTTTGTGCCGCGCCGCGTCCTCTCCTTCAAGGATTTTATGGGCAGCATCGGCCAGGGTGTCAAATCGATGGTTCCCGCCTTCATCATCCTCACCCTCGCGTGGAGCATCAGCGGCGTCTGCCGCGATCTGCTCAATACGGGCGTCTATGTCGGCCAATTGGTCAGCGAGTCTCAAATGCTGGTTGTGCTCATTCCGGCGATTGTGTTCATCGTCGCCGGGTTTCTCTCTTTCTCCATGGGCACCTCCTGGGGCACGTTCGGCATCCTGATTCCCATTGTTGCGACCGTCTGTTCCAACGTCGCGCCGGAGTTGACCATCATCTCCCTTTCGGCCACCCTTGCCGGCTCGGTCTTCGGCGATCATTGCTCGCCGATCTCCGATACCACCATCCTCTCCTCCACGGGAGCGACCTGCAACCACATCGATCACGTCTCCAGTCAGATGCCTTACGCCCTGACGGTGGCGGCCTGTTGCTTTGTGGGGTATATCGTGGCGGGGCTGACCAGGAATGTCTGGCTGACCCTGCTTGTTTCCCTGGCTCTGCTGGCGGCGGCTCTGTTTGCGCTGCATTATCTGACCAAGAAAAGGCTGGACGGCGTGCCGGAGGAAAGCGCAGATCCGGCGCAGGCTCCGAAAAAGGCGTAAAAACCCGCCGTAGCATCACCATGCCGGCGGAGAAAAAGGGAAGAGCCGGTCATGTGAACGCTAAAATAAGCAAAGAACCCGGGAGGACATTTTTTCATGTCATCCCGGGTTTTCCGTGTGAGAGAAAACTGTGCTTGCTTTGGGATCAGTCCTCTGTCCCGTCCTCATTTCCGTAATGCTCTGCAATCGCCTTGTCGTAGAGGGTGACGAGGTAACGGGCGGCAAGAACGGCTGCGTTTCCGTCGACCGTTTTGCGCACCACCCGCTTGAGCAGTCGCTTGCCCTCCTCATCCAGAGAGGCGAGTTTACGGACGTATTCCCCAAACTCGGCGGCGCTTTTGTAAGTAAAGCCGTTGATTCCTTCGCGGATGAGCGGCGCGCAGCCGGCGGAGGAGGGAATCAGCGCCGGCAGCCCGCAGCCGATGGCTTCCAGCATGGCGGTGCAGGCGGCTCCGCTTTTGGAGGCGGAGACGAAAAAGTCGCACATGCCGTAATAGGCGGGCATTTCCTCGTGGGGAACCTCGCCGAGGAAGAGGACGTTGGCGGCGATGCCGCATTCCTCCGCCCAGGCCGTGAGAACGTCCCGTTCGGGACCGTCGCCCAGAATCAGCAAGCAGAGCGCGTCGTTTTCCCGCACCTGCTGAGCCCAAAGCTGGATGAGAATTTCCAGGTTCTTCTCCTGGCCGATTTTTCCCGCAAACAGAGCGAGGGGGGCGTCCTCCGGCAGACCGGACTGAACGCGCATGCGGCGCGCTTCCTCTGTTCCGATGACGCCGGGGCGGAACCGACCGTAGTCCGCAGCGCAGGGGATGGCCTCAACGTCGTGATACAGGCCGCAGGCTTCCAGCTCTTCGGCCGCTTTACCGGACGCTGAAACAATGCAATCGGAATTTTCCAGCACCCTTCGGATGTGGGACTTGCAGCGAGCCTGCGTGATCCCCTTCAGCAGGCTCGGCCCGTAATAGGAAAGGAGCCCGGCGCAGCCGTCGTATACGGTGGTGACGACGGGAAGATCCAGCCGCTCGGAATATCTGACGGCGAACTGTCCGAGGCCAGTTGCGGTGTGGATGTGCAGCAGGTCGGGTTCAAACTCGGTCAGCAGCTCCCACAACTCGTCCTCCTTCTTGGGGATGATTTCCATATCAAAGGGATTTTTGGCGGGGCGCGCGGGACAATACAGCACGTTGCCATTCGTGTAAAATTCCTGCGCGTGCAAATCGGAGGCGACCACCAATACCTGATGCCCCAGGGAGGAGAGACTTTGCTGCAGAAGAGAGACCTGCGTGGCGATTCCGTTTACAAAAGGAAGGCAGACCTCGGAAAATACCGCAATGCGCATGAACGATCATCCTTTGCTCTGTGATCAGGGAATCGTAAGGGAAAGGCCTGCTCGGTGATTCCCTTCCAAGGATCATACTGACAATAGTATACCACACTTTACCATCTGTTCAATCAAATATTTTGAGGTAGAACTTTAAACTTTCCCCCGTATGAGGTATAATAAACTTAATATCGTTGGCTGCTCTAACCAGGAACGGTTTGGTTCTCCTTTTCCTAAAGACTGCGCCGTCCTGTGCGGCGAATGTACAGAACGGTCAATTCTGATGAAATGGGTGTTTGTTTATGTCCGTTACCTTCACGGTGCCTCTTTCGCATGTCATCAAGGAACTTTCGCTGGATACCATCTACATGCCCTCCTCGCCGGAGGAAATTCTCATCTCCTCCATGGATGTCAACCGTCCCGGCCTGGAGCTGACCGGTTTTTTCGATTATTATGACAATACCCGCATTCTGGTGCTGGGCAATACCGAATACGCCTTCCTCAAGCGCTTTTCCGAGGAGGAGCGCAGCACCGCTCTGGAAAACCTCTTTTCCCGCCGTCCTCCGGCCGTGATCGTCACCCGCAGCCTCACGCCCTTTGAGGAAATGCTGCACGCGGCGCGCAAGTATGCCGTCCCCATTCTCGGCACGGCGGACACAACCTCCAGCACGGTCGCCGCGCTGGTCTCCTACATGAACGTGGAGCTTGCGCCTCGCATCACCCGGCACGGGGTGCTGGTGGAGGTTTACGGCGAGGGCATCCTCCTGGTGGGGGACAGCGGCGTCGGCAAAAGCGAGACGGCCATCGAGCTGATCAAACGCGGCCACCGGCTCATCGCGGACGACGCCGTAGAAATCCGCCGGGTTTCCAAAAAGTCGCTCGTCGGCTCGGCGCCGGAGAACATCCGTCATTTCATCGAGCTGCGGGGCATAGGTATTATCAACGCCCGGCGCATCTTCGGCATGGGCGCCGTCAAGCTGACCGAGAAGATCGACACCGTCATCAACCTGGAAATTTGGGACAGCAACAAAATATACGACCGTATGGGCATGGACAACGAGTTTACGGAGATTCTCGGCATCAGGGTGCCGGTGCTGACCATCCCGGTCAAACCGGGGCGCAATCTCGCCGTCATCATCGAGGTCGCCGCCATGAACAACCGCCAGAAAAAGATGGGCTACAACGCGGCGCAGGAACTGCTGGCGAGCCTGGGGCTCGATATGTCCGGAGGAGACGGCAAAAAGGACATTAAAATCTATTAACTTTATCAAAAAGCGCTTGGAATTCAAGATAAAGGAAGTAAAACCGCCCTATGAGATTGATCGCAGATACCCACACGCACACCCTGGCCTCCACGCACGCCTACAGCTCCCTGCAGGAGATGGTCGCCGCCGCCCGCAGGGCGGGGCTTTACGCCATCGCCATCACCGACCACGGTCCCAACATGCCGGGCGCGCCCGGCGCGTGGTATTTCGGCAATCTGACAGAGGTGCCCAACCTGCTCGAAGGCGCCCTCGTCCTGCGCGGCATAGAGGCCAATGTGGTCGACGAGTCGGGCCGGCTGGATGAACCAGAGGCAAACCTCAGAAAGCTCGACTGGATCGTCGCCTCGATGCACGACGTGACCTATTTCGGTACGAAATCGGTGGAAGCCTGCACCGAAGCCTGGCTCAGCGTGGCGAAAAATCCCCTCGTGCGCGTCATCGGCCACAGCGGAAGCGAGCTGTTTCGGTATGATTATGAGGCTGTCATTCCCGTGTTCGGGCAAAACGGCAAGCTGGTGGAGATCAACGAGCACACCTTTGTCGCCCGAAGAGACTCGGTCCCCAACTGCAAGAAAATCGCCCTGGTCTGCAAAAAGCACGGCGTCCCCATCGTCATCAATTCAGACGCGCATTTTTCCACGCAGGTGGGAAGCTGCTCCAACGCCGCGGCGATGCTCCGGGAGATCGATTTCCCGGAGGAGCTGGTCCTAAACGCCTCCAAGGAGCGTTTTGACGCTTATCTAAAACAATACACCCGCGTTTATCAAAGCATACAGGAAAACGGATAAAAGGCTTTTTCCGTCATCCGTCCGGAGGAATTGCATGAATCAATTGGAACAACTGTCCGCCCTGGCGCGTGAAAAAAACTGCCGGGTGCTGGAAAACGAGCCGATGTCGCGGCATACCACCTTCCAAATCGGCGGCCCTGCCGACCGGTTGATCGTCGTAAACGACGAGGAGGCGCTTGCCGCGCTGCTCGGCATGTGCGCCAGACTGGAAATCCCCTCCTTTGTGCTCGGCAACGGCTCCAATCTGCTGGTCAGGGACGAGGGCATCCGCGGCGTGGTGATCAAGCTGGGGGAGGGCTTTTGCGCCGTCGAGCGCACCGGCCCTTATGAGCTCACCTGCGGCGCGGCCGCCCATTTGAAAAATGTCTGCCTCTGCGCGCAGGAGCGGGGACTGGCCGGATTGGAATTCGCCTACGGCATCCCGGGCTCGACGGGAGGAGCGGCCTATATGAACGCCGGGGCCTACGGCGGAGAGATGAAGGACGTCGTCGTCCGCTGCCGCCATGTGACGCGCACAGGGGAGAGGAGCGCCTATAAAACGGATCAGCTCGATTTTTCCTACCGTCACAGCGCATACAGCGGCGGGGACAGCGCCATCACGGCGGTGGTTTTTCAGCTGGCCCCCGGAAATCCCTCGGAGATCAAAGCGCGCATGGACGATCTGATGGCCCGCCGGGTCGACAAACAGCCGCTCGACTATCCCAGCGCGGGCAGCGTCTTCAAGCGACCGCCGGGCAACTTTGCCGGCACCCTCATCGATTCCTGCGGCCTCAAAGGCCGAAGGGTGGGCGGGGCGATGGTCAGCGAGAAGCACGCCGGCTTTATCGTCAATGCGGGCGGGGCTACCTGCCGGGACGTGCTGTCCCTCATTGAGATCATCCGTGACACCGTCCAAAAGCAGACGGGCGTTCTGCTGGAATGCGAAATGAAAACCATTGGCTGAGTGCCGGAGCGTATATTGGAAATGGAATTTTTGATTGTGACCGGTCTGTCGGGCGCGGGAAAATCCCGCGCCATGATTTCCCTGGAGGACATCGGCTTTTACTGCGTGGACAACATCCCGCCCAAGCTGATCTCCACCTTCTACGATCTGTGCATCCACAACAAGGACCCCATGGAGAAGGTGGCTGTCGTCACCGACATCCGCGGCGGCGGGATGTTCGACAATCTCTTCGAGGCGCTCGACGCGCTGAAGGCGGAGGACAAGCCCTATAAAATCCTGTTTCTCGACGCGGCCGACGACGTTCTCGTTCGCCGTTTTAAGGAGACGCGCCGGAAGCACCCGCTTTCGGACAATTACCACGGCTCGGTGGAGCAGGCGGTCGAACTCGAGCGCCGGGTCTTGCGGCCGGTGCGCGAGAGAGCCGATTATGTGATCGACACCTCCTTCATCTCTCCCGCCCAGCTCAAGGAACGCATCGCCGCCCTCTTCCTTGAGGACGCCGCCGCGGCGCTCTCCATCAGCTGTGTTTCCTTCGGCTTCAAATACGGGACGCCCTCGGAAGCCGACCTCATCTTTGACGTCCGCTGCCTGCCCAATCCCTATTACGTGGAGGGGCTGCGCGAGCTGACCGGACTGGACGAGCCGGTGCGCAGCTACGTCATGCAGTGGGACCAGACCAAGGGCTTTGTGGAGCGTTTTTTGTCTCTTATTGATTATATGCTCCCCCTTTACTGCGACGAGGGCAAGAGCCAGCTCGTGGTCGCGCTCGGCTGCACGGGCGGCAAGCACCGCTCGGTGGCGCTCGCCCAGCTGCTATACAACCATCTGCTGGAACAGGGCATGCGCGTCAGCGTCCATCACCGGGATATTCGGAAGAAATAGCGCATGGAGGAAACAGAGAGGCGTCCGGAGCCTGCGGACGCTTCCGGGCTTACAGAGGCAGGTGACAGAATGTCCTTCGCATCCAATGCAAAAAAGGAATTATGCCGGACAAGGCCGCATGCAGTCTGCTGTGAAAAGGCGGAGGCGTACGGCCTGAGTTTGTTTGCGCGCAGTTTTTCGCCGAAATCCATCTCCTTTATGACCGAAAACCGCGCGGTGGCCGACCGCTATGCCGACCTGATGACGGCGGCGACCGGCTGTATCATCGAGAGGACCGCGCCGCTGACCCACAGGGAGGGGTTTCTCACCCTTTCGGCGCCGGACACGCGCGACCGGGAACGGATTTTTGCCTTCTTCGGCCATCGGGCGGGGGAGCTCAACCTGCGCATCAACCGCTCCAATCTGGAAAACGAGTGCTGCATCTCCGCCTTCTTGCGGGGCGCTTTCCTCGCCTGCGGCACGGTCACCGACCCGAGCCGGGATTATCACCTCGAATGGGCGGTGCCCTTCCGCAAGCTCGCGGGCGATCTGATGGCGCTGGTGGCCGAGGCCCCCGAGCTCGATTTAAGACCCAAGCTCGCCACGCGCAAGGGCGGCTTTGTGGTTTACCTCAAGGGGAGCGAGGCGATCACCGACCTGCTGGCCTACATCGGCGCGCAGAACGCCGCCATGGAGCTGATGCAGGTCAAGATGGTCAAGGAAGTCAGGAACTATGTCAACCGGACGACCAACTTTGAAACGGCAAATCTCGGCAAGACGGCGGCGGCCGCCGCCGAACAGCTGGAGGCCATCGCCTTTCTCGAGGAACGGCAGGGGCTTGCCTCCCTCCCGGAGGACCTGCGGGAGCTGGCCGAGCTGCGGCTGCAATATCCCGAATATTCCCTGCGGGAGCTGGGGGAGGCGCTCTCCGAACCGATCAGCCGTTCGGGCGTCAACCACCGTCTCAAGCGTTTGATGGAGCTCTCCAGAGAGCTCGGAAAACCGGAAGGAAAGGGGGAGAAGAAATGAGCGGCTTTGTCCATCTGCACGTCCACAGCGAATATAGTCTGCTTGACGGCGCCTGCCGTATCAGCCGGCTGCTGGATACCGCCGAGGCGCTCGGCCAGCAGGCCGTGGCGGTCACCGATCACGGCGCGATGTACGGCTGCATCGATTTTTACAAGGAAGCCAAAAGAAAGGGAATCAAGCCCATCATCGGCTGCGAGGTCTATGTGGCCCCCCGCGGCCGGTTCGACAAGGTGCGCGAGTTCGATTCGGAGAGCCGTCATCTTGTCCTGCTGTGCAAGAATGAGATCGGCTACCAAAATCTCATCTACCTCGTTTCCAGCGCGTGGACCGAGGGTTTTTACGGCAAACCCCGCGTTGACGACGAGCTCCTGCGCGCCCACAGCGAGGGGTTGATCGCCCTTTCGGCTTGCCTGGCGGGGGACATCCCGCGCGCACTGCTGCGCAACGACTACGACGCCGCCCGGAAAAAGGCCCTTCTGTATGAGGAGATCTTCGGTCACGGGAATTTTTACATTGAAATACAGGACCACGGCATCCGCGAGCAGAAGCAGATTCTGCCGCTGCTCGTGAGCCTTTCGCGGGAGACGGGCATTCCCCTTGTCGCCACCAACGACTGCCACTACATCGCCCGGGAGGACAGCAAAATGCACCATGTCCTCCTCTGCATCCAAACCAACCACACGGTTGAGGACGAGGATGCGATGGAGTTCGGCACCGATCAGTTCTATGTCAAGAGCGAAGAGGAGATGCGTGCCCTTTTTCCCGAATACCCCGAAGCGTGCGACAATACGGTCAAAATCGCTGAACAATGCAACCTCGATTTCGAGTTTGGCCACACCAAGCTGCCCCATTTTGAGGTGCCGGACGGTCAGGATCATTACGCCTACTTCCGCGACCAGTGCTACAGAGGACTCTACGCCCACTACGGCGAGCAGCCCGACCAGGCGCTGATTGACCGGTTGGAGTACGAGCTTTCCACCATCGGCCGGATGGGCTATGTCGACTACTATCTCATCGTGCATGACTTTGTGCGTTACGCCAAGTCGGCGGGCATCCCCGTCGGTCCCGGCAGAGGCTCGGGCGCGGGCAGCCTGGCCGCCTATTGCATCGGCATCACCGGCATCGATCCCATCCGCTATAATCTGCTGTTTGAGCGATTCCTGAATCCCGAGCGGGTCAGCATGCCCGACTTTGACATCGACTTCTGCTACGAACGCAGGCAGGAGGTCATCGACTACGTCGTCCGCAAATACGGGGCCGACCACGTCGCTCAGATCATCACCTTCGGCACCATGGCGGCGCGCGCCGTCATCCGGGACGTCGGCCGGGCGCTGGCCATCCCTTATGCGACGGTTGATTCAGTTGCAAAGCTGGTGCCCATGGAGCTGGGCATGACCATCGACCGGGCGCTCAATGTCTCGAACGAATTCCGCACGCAGTACGACACCAATTCCCAAATCCACGAGCTCATCGACATGGCCCGCAAGCTCGAGGGCATGCCTCGCCACGCCTCCACCCATGCGGCGGGCGTGGTCATCACCGAGCAGCCGGTGCACGACTACGTTCCCCTCGCCAAAAACGACGAGGTGGTCGTCACGCAGTACACCATGGGCACGCTCGAGGAACTGGGACTGCTCAAGATGGACTTCCTGGGGCTCAGGACGCTGACCGTCCTGAGCGACGCCGAGCGCATGGTCCGCAGGATCAGGCCGGATTTTTCCCTTGAACAGATCCCGATTGACGACAAAAGGGTTTATGAGATGCTCTCCTCGGGTAGCACCGAAGGGGTATTCCAGTTTGAATCGGGCGGGATGCGCAACGTCCTCATGCAGCTGGGCCCCGACTGCATTGAAGACCTCATCGCCGTCATCTCCCTCTACCGCCCGGGGCCGATGGACTCCATCCCGCGCTACATTGAGAACCGCCACCACCCGGAAAAGGTCACCTACCGCCACCCCCTGCTTTCCGGCATTCTGGACGTGACCTACGGCTGCATCGTCTATCAGGAGCAGGTCATGCAGATTTTCCGCACGCTGGCCGGCTACTCGCTCGGCCGGGCGGACATCGTGCGGCGCGCCATGTCCAAGAAAAAGGCTGCCGTCATGGAAAAGGAGCGGGATATCTTCATCCACGGCCTGATGGGGGAGGACGGCTCGGTCGAGGTGGACGGCTGCATCCGCCGCGGCGTGGACGAGCGCACGGCCGCCGCCGTCTTCGGAGAGATGGAGAGCTTCGCCTCCTACGCCTTCAACAAATCCCACGCCGCCGCCTACGCCTTTGTCGCCTATCAGACGGCATGGATGAAATGCCACTATCCCCGCGAATTCATGGCCGCCTTGCTGACCAGCGTGCTCGACAACGGCAACAAGGTATCGGGCTACATCGCCGAATGCCTCAAGCTCGGCATCCGCGTCCTGCCGCCCCATGTCAACGAGAGCGAAAACGGCTTTACGGTCTCGGGCAAGGACATCCGCTTCGGGCTGCTGGCCGTCCGCAACCTCGGCCGCGGCTTCATCAAAGGGTTGCTTGAGGAGAGGAGCGCCGGCGGTCCCTTCCGCTCCTTCTACCAGTTCTGCAAGCGGATGCACGGCAAGGAGATGAACCGCCGCACGCTGGAGAGCATGATCAAGTGCGGCGCGCTCGACGGCCTCGGCGGAAACCGCCGTCAAATGCTCACGGCGGCCCCTTCGATTCTCGACGGCCTCGACGCCCAGAACAAACGCAATCTGGAAGGGCCGCTCGGCTTCTTCGATTCCCCCCAGACCGACGCCCCGAGCTACGAGCCGGACCTGCCCAATGTGCAGGAATCCCCCGTTTCCGAGCTGCTGGCCATGGAAAAGGAGGTCACGGGGATGTACCTCTCCGGCCATCCCATGCGGGCCTACGCCGCCACGGCCGAGGCCATGCACGCCGCGCGCATCGGGGATATCGTCTCCTCCGCCCGCGAGGAGGGCGGCCCTTACCGCGACGGTGACCGCGTGACCGTGCTCGCCATCATCGCGTCTTTGCGTTTGAAAACCACCAAGAGTAACTCCACCATGGCTTTCCTCGTGCTGGAGGATATGTACGGCTCGATTGAGATGCTCGTTTTCCCGAAGATTCTCACCGAATTCGCCCATCTGCTCAAGGAGGAGAATGTCGTCCAGGTGCGCGCGCGCGTCAGCCTGCGGGAGGACGAGGACGCCAAGCTGGTCTGCGACCAGGTGCTTTTGCCTCCCATAAAGGAGGAGGCGGAAAAGGGGGGCGCAGAAGCGCCCCAAAAACCGGCGGGCGGCGCAAAGCGGCCGGGACTTTACCTCAAGGTTCCCTCCAAGGATTCCCCGGAATACAGGCGGGCTACCCTTCTGACCAGTATTTTCGACGGAAAAACCCCGCTTTACCTGTTCTACGGGGATACGCGCAAGCTCAATCTGGCCCCGCCGGGACTGTGGGTGGACGTCAACGAACCGCTGCTGGGGGAGCTAAGGCGTCAGCTCGGTGAGGAAAATGTCGTTGTGCGCGCCTGAGGTCCGGAAAACGAAGGCTGCAAAAGGCGGCTTTTGTCGGTCAATCCGGAAACCGGATTAAATCAATTTTACTGATTAAACAGAGATTATAAAATTCAGACGCCGGCGGAAATGGAAAATCCCGCCGGCGTTGTTTCACCAATAAAACCTGGACGGCGTGGGCATATTTGTCCAATCATAAAACAAGAGCGGGAAGTTTTGTCCTTTTTCTCGAATGGGTGATTTATCCATGTAAGTGGGATGATTCTCCATATTTATCTGTTGATTAATTGCCGCAAACTATTTATAATAGAAGTTATAAAAATCATCGAATTTTGGCAGTATCAGTTTTAGGAGGCATTTCTCATGGAGACGAAAGCGATTGCTGTATTGACCAGCGGCGGAGACGCGCCCGGCATGAACGCCGCAGTGCGCGCCGTGGCGCGCGCGGGCATTTCAAACGGGATGCGGGTCATTGGCGTGCGCAGAGGATATAACGGCCTGATCAATGGAGACGTGTTTGAGATGAATCTCAGAAGCGTGTCCGATATCATCCATCGCGGCGGGACCATGCTCTTTACCGCCCGCAGCCCCGAGTTCAACACGCCGGAAGGCGTACAAAAGGCGGCCGAGACCTGCCGCCAGATGGGCATTCAAGGCGTTGTGGTCGTCGGCGGGGACGGCTCCTTCCGCGGTGCGCGCGACCTGACCGGCGCGGGCATTCCCTGCGTGGGCATTCCCGGTACGATCGACAACGACATCGCCTGCAGTGAATACACCATCGGTTTTGACACGGCGATGAACACCGCCATGGAGATGGTCGACCGTATCCGCGACACCGCGCAGTCGCACGACCGCTGCAGCGTGGTGGAGGTCATGGGACGCCGCGCAGGGGACATCGCTCTGCAGACCGGCATTGCCGTCGGCGCCACCGCGATTCTGGTGCCCGAGGTTCCCTACGACCTCGAGCGCGATGTGATCAAGCGGATGCGCTTTACTCAGATGACAGGCAAAAAGCACTTTATTGTTATCGTCGCCGAGGGCATCGGCGGCGTAGATAAGATCGCCAAGGAGATTGAGGAAAAGACGGGAATCGAATCGCGCGCCACGGTGCTCGGCCATGTGCAGCGCGGTGGTTCTCCCACCCTGCGCGACCGTGTGGTGGCGAGCGAGATGGGCTTCCGCGCCGTACAGATTCTCTCCAGAGGAGACGGCAACCGCGTCATCGCCATGAAGAACGGCCAGATCGTCGATTACGACATCACCGAGGCGCTGAATATGAAGAAGAGCTTCAACCAGGAGCTTTACGACATCGCCCTCAAGATTTCCATTTAAATTGCATATCAAACGGAGCTTTTCCGGAAGAGGATAAGAAGCGGCAGAGACATTTTTCTCTGCCGTTTTCTGCGCTGTTCTGAAAACAGGCGCAGGCAAAGTGATATGTTGGCCCAATTGCGGGCATCTTTCTTATCCTGCAAGCCGAATCCGAGAGAGAAGCAAAAAACGGCGCCGCACAAAAAGTGCGGCGCCGCGGCTTTGTTCTGGGGACTATTCGTCCAGATAGGATTTTACCAGTACCTGCAGCAATTCATCGCGGTCAATCCTGCGGATAAGGCTGCGTGCGTTGTTGTGTGTAGTGATATAGGTCGGGTCCTCTGAAAGAATGTAGCCCACCATTTGATTGATGGGGTTATAGCCTTTTTCACGCAGAGCGTCATAAACCAGCGTCAACGTCTTTTTGATGTTGGTTTCTCGGTCTCCGCCCAAAGAAAAGGTCATCGTCTTATCATGCATGGAATCACCTCCGATTGTTTCCATCATACAATAAATACTCAATGAATTCAAGAGAAAAGTACGATTTCATGAATTGTTCACAGTTTCCTGCGGCCTTTTTCTCACAGGAAAATCAGTTGCAGAATGCAATTCCGTTCAGGAGCGCAGAACCGCTCCGGCCGCCTCCAGCGCCTTCATGACCCGCTTGATGGCCGCCGAGACCTGCTCCTCGGTCAGGGTACTTTCGGCCGAGCGCAGGGTGATGCTGAAAGCCACGCTCTTTTTGCCTTCGGCAATCTGTGCGCCCTTGTACACATCGAAAAGCTTAATGCCCTCGAGCAGGGAACCCGCCGCCTTGGCGATGGCGCGCTCCAGCGTCAGCACGGGAATATCGTCGTCGCACAGGAGGGCGAGGTCGCGGGTGACGGCCGGGAATTTGGGCAGCGGACGGTATTGCCGCTCGAGCTTCGCGTTCTGAAAGAGAAGGTCGACGTCAAGTGTGAAGCTGTAGACCCGCTCGGAAATGCCGTAGTTTTCCGCCACCTCGGGGTGCAATTCGCCGAGCACGCCGAGCGTTTCCCCGCCGACGGAAAGCAGGGCGCAGCGGCCGGGATGGTAGCTGAACTGACCGGCGTCGGCTGCGATGTCGTAATCCTCTATGCCTAATTTGTCCAGAAGGATTTCCACAATACCCTTGACGGCAAAGAAATCGACGCCGTCGCCGTAAAAGCCGGCGATGAGCTTGTTTTTCTCCTCGGGCAGCTTGTCGTCGTCGGTCGGAAGGTATTCGGTGGCGAGCTCAAAGAGATGGGCGCTCGCATTGCGGTTGTTGTAGTTGCGCGCGAGCACCTCCAGCATGGAGGGCAGCGCCACGGTGCGCATGATACTGGTATCCTCGCCCAGCGGATTGGAGATGACCACCGAGCGGCGCAGGGGATGATCGGCGGGCATGCGGATTTTGTCGTAATATTTCGGGCTGATGAAGGAATAGGTCATGACCTCGCTGACGCCCTCGGCGAGCATGGTGCTTGCAATCAGACGGCCGAACTTCTGCCAGTCGCTGTATTTGCCCTGCGCGCCGCCGCGGATGGCGGTGGAAGGGATGTTGTTGTAGCCGTAGAAGCGGGCGATCTCCTCGGCGATGTCCGCCTTGTGCTCAAGGTCGGGCCGGAAGGTGGGGACGAGGATGTCGTCGCCGTCAAAGGCGCAGCCGATCTTCTCCAGAATGGCCTTCATTTCCTCCTTGGAAAGGCTGATGGAGAGGAAGGCGTTGATCCAGTCGGTCTCGAGCGGGATGCGGCGCTGGACCGTATGAGAATGGTCGGCCGAAATGACGCCGTCCATCACGTCGCCGGCGTCGAGCAGTTCGACCAGCTCGCAGGCGCGCTCAAGGGCCGGACGGCAGTTGTTTTCGTCGAGTCCCTTCTCGTAGCGGGAGGAGGCGTCGGTCCGCATGCCCTGGTCGCGGGCGGTCAGACGCACGGAAGCGCCGTCAAAATTGGCCGATTCAAAGACGATGGTGGTCGTGTCGTCCATGATGCCGCTGTATTCGCCGCCCATCACGCCGGCGATGGCGATGGGCTTTTTTGCGTCGGCAATGACCAGATTGCTCTCTTTGAGGGTGCGCTCCACGCCGTCGAGGGTGGTGATGGTCTCGCCGTCTTTCGCGCGGCGCACGCGGATGCTGCCCTCTTCGATGAAGCGCAGGTCAAAGGCGTGCATCGGCTGGCCGTATTCCAGCATGACGTAGTTGGTGATGTCCACAATGTTGTTGATGGGACGCACGCCCATGGCGCGCAGACGCTCGCGCATCCAGCGGGGGGAGGGCTTTACGCGGACGTTTTTAACAATGCGCGCGCTGTAGAGAGGACAAAGGTCGGGCGCGTCGATGGCAACGTTCAGCAGCTGCGCGGCGTCCCCGTGTCCGCCCTTGACCACGGGCGTGTGCAGGGCGAGGGGCTTGTCAAAGGTGGCGGCCGCCTCCCGTGCCAGGCCGATGACCGAGAAGCAGTCGGGACGGTTGGAGGTGATCTCAAATTCCACCTTGGTGTCGTTGAGGCCGATGGCGCTCTGGATGTCCTGCCCGAGGACGCAATCCTCCTGCAGGACGAAGATGCCGTCCTCGACGGCATAAGGGAAGTCGTGCGCGGTCAGTCCCAGCTCGCCCAAGGAGCAGAGCATGCCGCAGCTTTCCACGCCGCGCAGCTTGCCGCGCTTGATCTTCACGCCGCCGGGCAGCAGGGAGCCGTCGAGCGCGGCGGGGACGATGTCCCCAACCTTTAAATTGGTCGCGCCGGTGACGATCTGGAGCGTTTCGCTTCCCACGTCCACCTGACAGACGACCAGCTTGTCGGCGTCCGGATGTTTTTCAATCGAGAGAATTTTTCCCACGACGACCTTTTTGATGTCCTCTCCCTCGATTTCATAGCCTTCCACCTTGGAGCCGCTCATGGTCATCGCCTCAGAGAAGGCGCGGGGGGCGGCGTCCACCGGAACAAATTCATTGAGCCATTTCATGGAAAGATTCATTTTTACGCACCTCCTTAGAACTGTTCGAGGAACCGCACGTCGTTTTCATAGAAGAGACGCAGGTCGCTGATGTTGTAGCGGCGCATAACGACGCGCTCGAGTCCCATCCCGAGGGCGAAGCCGCTGTAGATTTCGGGGTCGATGTCGCAGTTGGCGAGCACTTTGGGATGCACCATCCCGCAGCCGAGGATTTCAATCCAACCCTCGCCCTTGCACAGACGGCAGCCCTCGCCGTGGCAGTTGAAGCATTGCACGTCCACCTCGGCCGAGGGCTCGGTGAAGGGGAAGTGGTGGGGGCGGAAGCGGACGACCGAATCCTCGCCGTACAGCCGCTTGACAAAGGTCTCCAGCGTTCCCTTGAGGTCGGCAAAGGTGATGCCCTTGTCCACCACAAGGCCCTCAATCTGGTGGAAGAGGGGAGAGTGGGTGGCGTCGATGGCGTCCGAACGGTAGACGCGGCCGGGGGAGATCACGCGGATGGGGGGCTTGGTGTTCTCCATTACGCGCACCTGCACGGACGAGGTCTGGGTGCGCAGGAGAATGTTGTCGTTGATATAGAAGGTGTCCTGTGTGTCGCGTGCGGGATGGTTCTTGGGTATGTTGAGCGCCTCGAAGTTGTAGTAATCGTATTCCACTTCGGGTCCTTCGACGATCTCAAAGCCCATGCCGACGAAAATTTCCTTGATGTCGTCCAGCACAATGGAAAGCGGATGCTTCGCGCCGAGCGGGCGGCGCTTGCCGGGCAGGGTGACGTCGAGCTTTTCGGCCCGGAGCCTTCTGGCTGTTTCCTCGCTTTTCAGCTCCTTTGCGCGGCTCTCGATATCCTTTTCGATGAAGGCGCGCACTTCGTTGGCAAGCTGGCCGATGACCGGACGCTCCTCGGCCGAGAGGCCGCCCATCTGCTTGAGGATGGAGGTCAGCTCCCCCTTCTTGCCGAGGTACCTGACGCGCAGCGCTTCCAGCGCCTGCTGGTTTTCCGCGCCGGCGAGCTCTTCAGCCGCTTTGACGCGGATGGCTTCCAGTTGTTCTTTCATTTTACTCACCTCGTTGGTTTCTTGGGCCGGGTCTGCCGGCCGGCTTTTGGGCATAAAAATAACGCGCCGTCCCAATCCAAGGGACGAAGGCGCGCCTCCGCGGTACCACCCTGATTCTTGCTACAGAGCAAACACTCCACCGGCCGGTAACGGGGCCCGCCGTTGCAGCCTACTGGAAAAAAGTTCAGCCGCACCGCTCCAAAGGGAACTTCACCCGCCCGCCGCATGTGGATCCGCTTTCAGCCAAGGCGCATCCTCTCTGCACATGGGAAATGGACCGGCTACTTCCTTTTTCAACGCGTTCTGTTTTTCATAATATAGCATTTAAACCGCTTTTTTGCAAGGGGATTCGCAAAATTTCCGCTGTTTCCAA
Source organism: uncultured Oscillospiraceae bacterium (assembly GCA_902478455.1). Classification (GTDB taxonomy): domain Bacteria; phylum Bacillota; class Clostridia; order Oscillospirales; family Acutalibacteraceae; genus CABSLJ01. Next base: position 22,876 of record CABSLJ010000012.1, read on the forward strand.
CCGCACGTCCGTCTCATAACATGGCGTGAGGTGATTAGAATATGCGGAAATCCGATCTTTTAAACGCAATGGAGCTTTCCGGTCTGGCCTATCATGACATTCAGCCGGCATTCCCCCGGGGAACCCTGAACGTCATCAATGATCCCAAGACCGACGTGCAGTGCTACCTGCGCAGGACGGGCGGCCTTCTGATCATCACTTTCCGCGGCTCCAATTCCTGCCGCGACTGGCAGACGAATCTCGCCTTCCGGCAGAAGGTCGTCCCCTACGGCAACAGGGATTCAAAAATTCGGGTGCACGGCGGTTTTCTGGAGGCGTATAAATCTCCTGCCGTCCGGGACGTTCTGCACGCCATGCTCTCCGAAGAGATTGAAAAAATACGGATCACCGGCCATTCCCTGGGCGCGGCTCTGGCGATTTTGTGCGCCGTCGACCTGGAATACAACTTCCCCGACCGGGATTATGAGGTCATCTTGTTCGGCGCGCCGCGCGTGGGCAACAAGGCGTTCCGGAAATCCTACGACAACCGGGTCTTTAAAACGCTGCGGGTGATTAACGGCAACGATATCGTCACCAAGATTCCCTTCCGTCTGATGGGCTTTTGCCATGTGGGCGTTCCCTTTCCCATCGGCGCGCCGCGCCTGCCCGGCCTCTTTACCTTTCAAAGTCACCGTCCGCAGGCCTACTACCAGCGCCTGACCGAACGCTTGTGGTGAAAATCCCATGTGTTAAAAAATGTCCCCGGAATCAGCCGCATCTGAAAACTATTTTTGAATTTATCGCTTTCTACT
>CABSLJ010000013.1 GCA_902478455.1 uncultured Oscillospiraceae bacterium
GCAACACAAAAATACTATGTATCGTAAAAATATCTCAAATCTCTATTGACAATTTACGATGCATAGTTTATTATTTGATTGTAAGTTACGATGTATAGTAAATCTCAAGCAGAGGAGGTGTAAATGATCGTGTTTAGTCAAATTGACATCGAAATGGCTAGAGATAGAATTTCGAGAAAGGAGCTTGCTCAAAAGGCAGGAATTAGATACGACACGTTGCTTTATAAGCTAAAAGGCTCAGTCGAGTTTACTAGGCCGGAAATGCTAAAGATTCAAGCAGCGTTTAGTGTCCATGTACCGTTGGAAGAGCTTTTCGCCACCGACGACGACCAGAAGACAGCATAAGAAAAGCCCTCCGAGGAGGGCGGAAAGGAGCGCGAGGACATGAAAATCAACGTTGAATTGCAAGGGCTTGAAGAAGTGATCACGTTGCTAGAAGAAAACAGGCGTCTGACGGATGAGCTATAAGTCTCTTTTTGGCTGTTGGAAAACCTTTGATGAAGCTTAACTCTTCCATAACCAAACTCGATGTTACTATGGTTCGGCTAACCAAAGATGTTGACGTCATCAAAGAGAACAGTCACGACGCGCATCAACGTCTCTGGGAGAAGAATGACGAGCAGGACAAGATCATCAACGACCATGAGTCTAGGATCACATCTCTGGAGAAAAAATAGGAGGATCACCATGAACGAATTTTTGACCTGGGAAACCCTTGGCACGTTCGCCGGATGCGCAGCGGCCACCGGCGTGCTCACACAGTTTTTGAAGAACACTTTCAAAAAGCTGCCTACTCAATGGCTGTCCTACATTATCGCTGTTGTACTGCTCTTCGGCGCGACGGCGGCGACGGGTGGATTCGCCCAGCCCTGGACTGTGTGGGCCATGATCCCGCTGAATGCGGTTATTGTGTCCCTGTCCAGCAATGGAGCCTTTGAGGCAGTCAAGAGGGTACAGGGTAACAAAAGCGAATAGACATAGTTTAGGCCCTCTCCTACCTCGCAGGCGGGAGAGGGCCTTTTTCACAAAAAACTGGGTTACTCTGACTCTCTGATTTCAGGAACCGTCTATCTGTTGACAAACATAACTCTTTTCACGGCAAAAACGAAAAGAAAAGATTTTGGTCGTAACTAAGATCAATTCCCTTTCTAATAGCATAAAAAACTCGGTTGGACACAACATCCGCGGCCCTAACTAAAGTATTTGAGGCGGAGTTGCAAAACTTTACTTGAACATCCCTTAGCTTAGGGAAAATTGGAGGATAGAAACGGTCATAGTTTAAATTATATGTACCGGTCTTAAACTCTTGTTCAAGCCCCTCCCGAAGCTCGTAGCATCCATTGGTTGCTGTTGTATGCTCATCAACATAAAAATACAAGTTATCCACGTCTTCAGGAATTATTTTCCCACTGCTTATCAGCTTCATAAAGTAGCGTTTAACACCGATTTTATAGGCGTAATCCAAATATCTTTGCTTATCTTTTTTAGTATTAAATATTCTATCTAGAACGCGTTCTTGTTGAACGATAACAGAAAATTTGTCAATCTGATTTAGCGAGCGATATAATTTACCTTTTCCTTTATTAGTAACAGAAGCGGCTTTGACTTCTACATCGTTCGATATTTTCTCGGATATGCGAATAGCTCTTTCGGCGGTTAAATACTTACGAGAACATATATCTTTGTCTTCCTTGCTTAGGAAAATTACTCCGCCGAAAACAAATATTTTGTTATGGGCCTTATCGAATACTCCGGATTCATCTGAATATATATAGATATTCAAGACACAACACCTACACAATAAAAAAGCCGCCCGTGGGCGGCCCCTCGTGAGCGACGACATTGCATGTCGCTTAAACGCAAATTCGCTTACACGAGTATACAGCGTATTTCTACCTGCATTTATATTATATGTAAAATATCATGAAATGTAAACCGTAATATAATGGATAATTGATGTTTGTATAGTAGTACAATTTATATTGGTTTAATTTGGTCTGTTTTTATCATTGAATTATGAGACGATTTTATTATGTTGCCTAACAGACGATCTTTCAGGACCGTCCGGAAACAATCGGGCGGCCTTTAATTATATCTAATTGATGTATGGCGGGCCAGATGGAGAGTTGGGCGCTTCGCTGCGTTATCTTAGTCAGCGGTATTCCATGCCCTATCCGGAGTTAAAGGCGATCCTGACCGATATCGGTACGGAAGAACTGGGACATTTGGAGATGATCGGCGCAATCGTCCACCAGTTGACCCGCAACCTAACGGAAGACCAAATCAAAACCGCTGGATTTGACACGTACTTTGTTGATCACACAACCGGTGTTTATCCAACGGCCGCAAGCGGCGCGCCTTATACAGCGGCCTCCATGGCTGTCAAGGGGGATGTTATTACTGATCTGCACGAGGATATGGCGGCAGAGCAAAAGGCCCGCACGACCTACGACAACATCCTCCGCTATTGTGATGATCCCGACGTCAAGGACGCCATCCGTTTCCTGCGCCAGCGCGAGGTTGTCCACTACCAGCGTTTCGGTGAAGCAAACCGCACAAGACGTTGCAGGGAAACGGGAAGAAGATATTTCCAATTTTGTAGAAATGTAAAAAACAGTGCAGAGAAAGCCATTCAGCCCACAGCAATTTTTCCAGAATTCCACACAAAACGGGTCGCTTTTCGCTTGACAATCAAAGGAAAACCGATACAATGAAAGAGTAGGCAAAAAATGTGAGAAAAACGCGGAAGATGGTGGAATTTCGCGTTTTTTGCAGTTTAACAGCTTTTTTCTCTTGCTGCATGATGATACCCCGTATCATAAGTTGTTAGGCCCGTTTGAAGGATGCTTCCTTTCAGCGGTCAGACGGGCGCCGCAGGAACGTTTTTGCTGTGCGTTTTACCAACTATTTATGGAAAGCGGCGCTGGACTGGGGAGCGCTCAATTTATGTGAGGTGCGAAATGTCGACGATTTACGGAATGGAGCACGCCGGGGAGCAGGCGCGTCAGGTCTTTCCGCTGTCCGAACAGCAGTCGAACATCTATCGGCTGGAGCAGCGCTATCCGCACACATCCATCGGGATTATTTCGGGTACGCTTAAAATTACGGGAAAGATCGATTATGAGCTGCTTGAGCGCGCGGTCAATTTCGTGCTGGAAAACGACGATACCCTCCGTACCCGCCTGACGATTCAGGACGGCGTACCTATGCAGTACATCGAGAAGTATTCTCCCAAGCCGGTCGATTTTCTCGACTTCTCCATCACCGGCCAGGAGGGCCTTTTTCAATGGGACCGGTTTGTCACCCGCACGCCCTTTTCACTCATCCAGAGCGATCTTTACTATTTTGCCATCGTCAAGCTCAGCGAAAACCGCGGCGGGCTGTTTATCAAAACCCATCACCTGATTTCCGACGGCTGGTCGAGCATTCTGCTGTCCAACCGTATCACCGACTGTTACCAGAAGCTGGTCAGAAAGCAAAGCCTTTCCCCTGAAAAGGGGCCGCAGTACCTCAAATATCTGCAGGCGTCGGCGCGGTATGAGCGCTCTCCGCGCTATGAATCGGACAGGCTCTTCTGGGAGCGGAAGATGCAGAATCTGCCGGAGAAATCGGCGCTCAAGGACTACAGCCTCGGGAACATCGGCATCGCGGGCGACCGCAAGACCTATGTCATGCCCGAGGAGACCGCGTCTCTCCTGCGGAACTACTGCGCCGAAAATAACGTCACCATTTTTTCCCTGCTTCTTTCCGCCCTGGCGCTCTACGTCCACCGTCTGACCGGTCTTGACCGCATGGTCTTCGGCGTGCCCATCCTCAACCGCTCCACCTATGAGGAGAAAAATACCATCGGTATGTTTGTCAGCACCATTCCCATGGTGGTCGACGTCGACGAGCAGATGACCTTTTCGGAATTCAACGCCTATCTTCTGGGGGAATGGATGCAGATTCTGCGCCATCAGCGCTTCCCCTACAACCGCATCCTGCAGATCGCCCGCAGCAAAAACGGGCCGATTGAGCGGCTGTTCGACATCACCCTCTCTTATCAGTGCAGCCACTTCGCACAGGACGAGGAAGGCACGCGCATCACGCACGAGGGCCGCTGGCATTACAGCGGCTGCCAGGCCGAACCCATCTGCATCCACATCAACGAGCGGGAGAACGACGGGCGGCTGATCATCGATTATGACTTCCTGGTGCAGATCTTTACGCACAAGGAGATTGAATACGTCCACACCCACGTCATGAACCTGCTTCAGAACGCCATCCGCGAGGACAAGTCCCAGCCGCTGTACGGCATCCGCCTGCTCGGAGAGGAGGAACGCGAGCGCGTGCTCCATCGCTTCAACGAGACGTCCGTTCCGATTCCTGCGGGAGAGACGGTGCACGGCCGGATTCTGGAGCAGGCGAGAAAGAGGGGAACCGACCCCGCCGTCGTCACGAGCGGAGAACGACTTTCCTTTGACGAACTGGCCGGGATTTCCGGGCGTTTGGCCGCGGCCCTGCGCCGCAGTGGGGCGCAGGGCGTTGTGGGCGTACTGCTGGAGCGCACGGCCCGTCTGCCCGCCGCCATGGTGGGCGTGCTGGAGGCGGGATGCGCCCTGCTGCTTCTGGACCGCAGTCTGCCGGCGTCCCGTCTTGCTTTTCTGCTGCAGGATGCCGGCGTGCAAACGCTGGTGACCGACCGAACCGTTCTGGAGGAGCAAAAGGAGCGCGGTTTCTCCTTTGGGGGCGCAATCCTTTGCACCGAAGAGTTCGGGGAGGTTTACTCTCCCGTGACCCCGCCGGCGGCGACCGGACGGGAGACGGCTTACGTCATCTACACCTCCGGAACCACGGGAGAACCCAAGGGGGTGCTCGTAAGCCACCGCGCGCTGCTCAACTTTGCCGACGGCATGCGCGATTACACCGGAAAGCTCGCCGCTCTTTCCATGACCACGGTGAGCTTCGACGTGTTTATTATGGAGACCCTTGTGCCTCTGACGGAGGGGCGGACGGTGGTGCTCGCCGGGGAATCGGAGCAGAACGATCCCGACGCCCTCGGCCGGCTCATCCTTCACGGTGGGGCGGGCATGCTGTGCCTGACGCCCTCTCGGCTGCGCGCCTATCTTTCTTCGCCCGTCTTCTGCGCGGCGCTCGGACAGATCAAGGCCGTTGTCTGCGGCGGGGAGACCTTCCCCGGGGATCTTCTCTACCGCATCCGCGATTGCAGCCGCGCCGCCGTCTACAATCAATACGGGCCGAGCGAGGCGACCATCGGCGTGACGATCAAAACCCTGCAAACGGGGGACCATTATCTGATCGGCAAGCCGATGCGCAACACTGAGATTTACATCCTCGACCCCCATCTCAATCCCGTTCCCATCGGCGCGACGGGGGAGATGTACATCGGCGGGGCCTGCCTGGCGGACGGCTACCTCGGCCGCCCGGAGCTGACGCGAGAGCGGTTCATCCCCCATCCCTTCAAAGAGGGGGAGCGACTGTACAGGACGGGCGACCTCGCCCGCTGGTATCCGCGCGGGGAGATCGGCTATCTCGGCCGCAGCGATCAGCAGGTGAAAATCCGCGGCTTCCGCGTGGAACTCGGAGAGATTGAGGCGCGCGCCAAGGGCTATCCCGGCATTCGGAACGCGGTGGCGCAGGTCCGAAGGGATCAGACGGCCAACTCCTACCTCTGCCTTTATTATGTGGCCGATGCGCCCGTTGGCGCGGCCGGCTTCAAGGAGTTTCTCTCGGCCTATCTGCCCGGCTACATGGTGCCCTCCTTTTTTGAGAGAATGGAAGAAATCCCCCTGACCGTCAACGGAAAGGTGGACTACAAAAAGCTGCCCGAACCCACCCCGGTGCGGGACAACGCCGCCTATGCGGCGCCCTCCGGCCTGGCCGAGACCGAGCTCGCCGCCATCTGGAGCCGCCAGCTCGGCATAGACGGCCTGAGCGCCGACACCAACTACTTCTCCGTGGGCGGCAACTCCTTGAGCGCCCTGGAGATGCTTTTGGATATTCACAACACCTTTGACGTCAACCTCACCTTTACCGACGTATACAATCACCCCACCATCCGCGGGCTTTCGCAGGTCATCTCAAATGCGCGGCAGTCCTTCCGCGCCCCCATTCTGCCCGCCGCGGTCGCGCCGAGCTACCCTTTGACCCCCTCGCAGAAGAGAATTTACACGCTGGAGGTCCTCGGCGGGGACAGCCTCGCCTACAACATGCCCGGTATGTACCGCGTCCGCGGCCCGCTCGATGTACCGCGGCTGGAGCGCGCCTTCCAGACGCTCATCGGCCGGTATGAAATCCTGCGCACCGTTTTTGTGGTGGAGGGGGCGGAAATGGTCCAGAAGGTGCTGGAGGAAGCGACCTTTTCCCTGGAACGGCTTCCGCAGGGCGAGCCGGACGAGGCGTTTGCCCATTTTGTCCGCCCCTTTGATCTGGCGCGCGCCCCGCTGCTGCGCGCCGGCGTGATGCGGTTGGGAGAGGAGGAGTACCTGCTCTTCGTCGACCAGCATCACATCGTTTCCGACGGCCGCTCAGGCGAGCTTTTTATGGAGGAGCTGAGCCTGCTCTACGCCGGCAAGGTCCTTCCGCCGCCCCGCGTGCAGTACAAGGATTACGCCGTCTGGCTGCGCAAAAATGAGCGGGCCGACTGGCTTGAAAGCCAGCGGACATACTGGCTCTCCCTGTTTGAAGGTCAGCTGCCGCTGCTTGATTTTCCCACCGACCGGCCGCGCCCGGCGCAGCCCGACCACCGGGGCGGGCGGCTTTCCGGCGCTCTTTCCGGCGAAAGCTATGCCCGCATCAGCCGGTTTTGCAGGGAAAGAGGGGTTTCCCCTTATATGTATTTCCTCACCGTCCTTTCGATTGCCCTCTCCCGCTTTACCGGGCAGGACGACCTGATCGTCGGCACCCCCTTCAGCGGGCGGCGTCAGCCCGAGATTGAAAATACCCTGGGCGCCTTCATCAACACCCTGCCCCTGCGCCTGCGGGTGAAAGAGGGTTTCTCCTTTGAGGAGCACCTCGCCTGGGCGCGTGAGCGGGTGCTCGGCGCGCTCGACAATCAGGATTATCCCTTCGACCGGCTGATCGACGCGCTGCATCTGGAAAAAAATCTTTCGCGCAATCCGCTGTTTGACGTCCTCTTCGTCATCCAGCCGTTCGACGCCTCCCGTCTGACCCTGGAAGGGGTGGAGCTGACGCTGGAGCGGCAGCAGCCCGGCGGGGCCAAGCTGGACCTCTTCCTGGAGGGGACCGAGCGGGAGGATCGGTTTGATTTTACCCTGGAATACGCCACCGCCCTCTTTGACGAAGCGACGGTGCAAAGCTTTCTCGACTGCTTTCTGACCCTTTCGTCCGCGGCGAGCGGTTCCCCTGAAACGCCCGCTCTGGAGCTGCCCTGTCTGGGCCCAGAGGCCGAAGGGCGGCTCCAGGGCGGCATAGGCTATGAGGAGCGGCCCTTTGAGGAGAGGAGGCTTGACGCGCTCTTTACGGAGACCGCGGCGCGCCTGCCGGAGAAGACGGCCGTTGTTTTCCACGGGGAAGAAATCTCCTACCGCCGCCTGTTCCGCGCGGCCGGAGCGCTCGCCGCGCGGCTGCTGGAGGAGGGGCTCGCCCCGGGCACGCCGGTGGCGGTCGTCTGCCGCAGGAGCCCCCAGCTGCTTTGCGCCCTCTTTGCCGTTCAGATGGCCGGGTGCTGCTATCTGCCCGTGGACCCCGCCTATCCGCAAAAGCGCAAGGAATACCTGCTTGAAGACAGCCGCGCCGGCGCGGTGCTGCTGGGGGAGGGGGAGATTCTGCCCGAAGGCTACGCCGGACCGGTGATCCCCTGCGCCTGGTCGGAGGAGGAAGCGGCATTCTCACCGCCCGACGGCCTTTCCCAGGAGGACCCCGTCTACATTCTCTACACCTCCGGCTCGACCGGCCGCCCCAAGGGGGTGCAGGTCACCCACCGGAATGTCGCCAATCTTTACAGCTATCTGAAGGACATCGGACTGACCGAAGAGGAGATTATGCTCTGCTCGACCACCGTCTGCTTTGACGTCTTCGTGGTCGAGGGGGTGCTCTCCCTGTGCATGGGGATGACGGTCGCCCTGGCCGACGAGGAGGAGCAGCGCCTGCCCTGGCGGCTGGCCGCGCTCATGGAGCAAAGCGGCGCCACCCTGCTGCAAATGACCCCCTCGCGGTTCCAGGTGTTTCTAGAGAACGAGGCCTTTGCCGCGGCGGCGGGACGGCTCCACAGAGTCTTCCTGGCCGGAGAGGCGCTCGAAAACAGCCTGCTGCGCCGGGCGCAGCGCCTGGCGGGCGTCCGCATCTGGAACCTGTACGGACCGACCGAAACCACCATATATTCCACCGGCGCCGACCTCACGGGGGAAAAGTGTTCCCACATCGGCCGGCCGGTGCTCAACACCCGCGCCTATGTGCTGGATGAATCGCTCCGGCTCGCGCCCAGAGGGGCGAAGGGAGAGCTGTGCATCGGCGGGGCGGGGGTCTCCCTGGGCTACTACGGCCGCCCTGAGCTGACGGGCGAGCGCTTCCTGCAAAATCCCTACGCCGGGGGAACGCTGTACCGCACCGGGGACATCGTCCGTCTGGGCAGCGACGGCAATCTGCAATTTGTCGGCCGGGCCGACCATCAGATCAAATACAGAGGACTGCGCATCGAACTCGGGGAGATCGAGGCGCGCATGCTGGAGACCGGACTCGTGCGCGAGGCGGTGGTCACGGTGGCCTCGGTCACACAGAGCGCCCTGCTGCTGCGCGCCGCCGTCATCCCGGCGCAGGGCTATGACGAAAAGGCGCTGCTTGACCACTTAAAGGAGCATCTGCCCGCTTACATGGTGCCGGCGTCCATCCTGCCCATGGAGCGCTTTCCCCTCACGCCGAGCGGCAAGGTCGACCGCAAGGCGCTGGCCGCGCTGCCCGCGAAGGCGTCTCCGCCGGAAGCTCCGGACGCCCTGACGCCGCGCGGAAGGACCAAAAAATCTTCCATGGGACGAGACGGAGAAAAAAGCGCCCTGGACCGTCTACGCGCCATATGGCGCGAGGTGCTGGGCTCCGACGAGGAGCAGATCAGCTTTTTCGAGCAGGGCGGGGATTCAATGGCGGCCATCGTCACCCTGACCAAATATTATGCGCTCGGCTTTTCGATGAGCGTCAAGGAGTTTTACGATCATCCCACGCTCGCCGAACAGGCCCGTCTGATCGACGGCACGGCCCTTCCGGCCAATCAGGGAGGCCGCAGGGATTTTCCGGCCAGGCTGCCCGCTGTCCACAGCGCGCCGCCCGCCCTAAAGAATGTGCTGGTGACGGGCGCGAGCGGCTTTTTGGGGGAGCATCTGCTCTTTGCTCTTTTGCAGCGGGAGGATACCCGCGTGATCTGCCTGAGCCGAGCGGAGAACGCGCTCGCCCATGTTCTGGAGCGCTACCGCGCCTATTTCGGCGCGGCGGCGGAGCGCAGCGCCGCCGGCAGACTGGAGGGCTACACCGCCCGCCTGGCGGAGGAGCGGCTGGGCCTGCCCGCCGGACTCTACGCCTCCCTCGCGGAGCGGGTGGACACGGTCTTCCACTGCGCGGCCGACGTGGGTCATTACGGTGAACGCGCCGCTTTTCTGCGGGCCAATCTGGAGGCGACCAAAGGAATCATCGCTTTTGCACGGGAGGCGGGGGCCCATCTGGCCCACTGCTCCACGCTGAGCGTGAGCGGCTCCCATTTGACGGACGACCCGGAGCGTGCGGTCTCCTTTGACGAGGACGATCTCTACATCGGCCAGAACATCGACAACAACGACTATGTCTATTCCAAATTTCTCGCCGAGGCGGCGGTGGCCGAAGCGCTCGCACAGGGGCTTTCGGGCGGAATCCACCGCATCGGCCATCTGACCGGCCGGTACAGCGACGGCCTGTTCCAGCGGAACATCGGGCAAAACGCCCTCTATCTGCGGCTTAGGTCCATCGCCGCGCTGGGCGCGCTGCCCGAAAGCGCGAGAAGCATAGCGCTGGAGTTCACGCCGGTTGACTGCTGCGCCGAGCGGATGGTCGCCCTGACCGCGGCGGGCGGAACGCTGCCCGCCTTTCACCTGTGCGCTCCGCAGCAGCTGACGCTCGGCGAAATCGCGGAGGGGATGGGAATCTCCCTGCGCTGGCTGCCGGACGAGGACTTCGCCCGTCTGGCCAGGGAGAGCGCCGGGACCGGGGACGGCGGGGCGCTTGCCGGCATCATCGGGGACCTTCTTTCCCCCGTGGTGCAGCGCATCCGGGTCGACAGCCGGAAGACGGCTTCCGCGCTCCGAAACCTGGGGCTTCCCTGGCCGGAGAACGACCGGTCTTATTTGGAGCGGCTTGCCCGGCACATGCGGGCGCGCGGCTTCTTAAAGGAATAAATACCCCGTCCGCGGCTGTGCGGGCGAATTTCCCGGTTTTGGGACAGAAGGGAGTGGGAGATCCATGCACGAGCAGGTCGTCGGCGATCTTGAGGTAGCCATCATCATTGCGGCCATTCTCGGACTGATCATCCTCATCATTTACAACCTGCGGGGCGAAAACCGGAAGCTAATCCACAACATCTACGTCGCCTTTTCCGGTCTGATCATCAGCTGGCTGGCCTGCATCCTCTGTATGCGCTTTACCCCGCCGGACAACCAGACGCTGCTGTATGTGTGGGACAGCCTCTCCAACTTCGGCGGGGCGTTCGTTCCCGTGCTGGCGCTGCTTGTGGCCATCTGCTTTGTCCACAACGGAGTGAGCATGCCGAAATGGAGCTGGCTGCTGCTGATTGTGCCGACCGTCACGGTCATCATGGTGTGGACCAACCCGCTCCATCATCTGCATTACGAGGTCTTTTCGGTCTTTACGGACGAGGTCAAATTCGGGCCCTATATGATGGCGCAGGGGATTTACAGCTACGTCTGCCTGATCGCCTCGATGGTCATCCTGTTAAACTTCGGCCTGCGCAACCGGTCGATTTACTTTTTGCAATCGCTTACCATCTGCGTGGGCAACCTGATTCCGGCGCTTGTGAGCATGGCGGCCACCTTCAAGTGGCTGTCCCTCTCCATCGCCGCAACGCCCATCGCCTTTCTGGCCACCGTGCTGCTGCACAGCATCGCCATCTACAAGCTCAACTTTCTCAACATCGCCCCCATCGCCATTCAGAACGTGCTGGACAACATCTCCGACGGTTATCTCATCGTCAGCGACACCGGCCGGATCGTCGATTACAACAACCCCTTTTACGCGACCGTAGGCAAGGACTGCGGCTTCCACATCGGAAAAAGCCTCGATGAAATCTCCGAATCGGAGGGAGGCAAGCTGCCCCCCGTGCAGAACCTGATGGAGACCATGCGCGAATGCGCGGAAAGCGGGAGCGTGCTGGCCTACGAGCAGAACATTGTGCACGACGGCACGCCCTACTCCTACTCGGTGGAGATCACCCCCATCCGGATGGACGACCGGCAGGTCGGCTTCGTGGCCATGTTTAAGGACGTCACCCGTCTCAAGGAAAACATGCAGAAGCTCAGGCGCAATGAAAGCATGCTGATGGAACGCGAACAACTCGCTTCCCTGGGGCAGCTCATTGGCGGCATCGCCCACAACCTGAAAACGCCCATCATGTCCATCTCTGGCTGCGCCGCCAGCCTGGAAAATCTCATCGAGGAGTACCGTTCCTCCATCGGCGACCCGGAGGTCAACGACGACGACCACCGTGAAATCGCCGCCGAAATGCAGAATTGGGTCGACCGCATCCGCCCCTCGTGCGCCTATATGTCGGACATCATCACCGCCGTCAAGGGGCAGGCGGTGCAGCTGAACACCTCCTCGGTCATCGCTTTCACGGCGTCCGAGCTGATGAAGCGGGTCAAGCTGCTGACGCGGCACGAATTCATCAAGAACCGCTGCAACCTCATCACCGAAATCTATATTCCCGACGAAACCAGCCTCCACGGGGACATCAACAACCTCGTTCAGGTGCTCAACAACATGGTCATCAACGCCGTCGATTCCTACCGCGGTCAGGGCGGCACGGTCAAGGTGGTCATCCGGCGTTCGGGGGAAAACGCCGAGTTTGCGGTGATCGACAACGGCTGCGGCATTCCGGCGGAGGTGGCCTCCAAGCTGCTCAAGGAGATGGTCACCAGCAAGGGGACGCTGGGCACCGGCATCGGCCTTTATGTATCCAACGCCGTTATCCGCGGTAAATTCGGCGGAAAGATGTGGTTTGAACCCAACCCGGAGGGCGGGACCATCTTCCGCTTTTCCATCCCGCTGAACATTGAATTGGGCGAAAACGGTCTGCCCGGAAGGGAGCAATAGGGAATGAGAAAAAGAAACACGGCTGCCAAAAGAAACGGTTTCCGGCTGCTGGTCCTCGATGACGATGAAAGCATTGTTGTGGCGACGCAGGCCTATTTTCAGGCGTCCGGCTATACGGTGGACACCGAGACCGATCCCCTGCAGGCCATCGAACGGGTGCGCGAGGGAAATTATGACATCATGCTGCTCGACTTCCTGATGAGCCCCATCTGCGGGGACGAGGTGGTCGCCCGCATCCGCGAATTTAATAAGCTCATCTACATCGTCATGCTCACGGGGCACAAGGACCTTGCGCCGCCGCTGAAAACCATCCGGGAGCTGGACATCCAGGGCTACTACGAAAAGAGCGACAAGTTCGACCAGCTCGAGTTGCTGGTGGAATCGTGCATCAAATCGATCATGCAGATGCGGACCATCCACAAATACCGCGACGGCCTCAATCACATTCTGGCCGCCGTCCCCCAGATTTACCGGCTCAAGCCCATCGACGGCATTCTGGAGGACATTCTGGCGCAGATCATTTCCCTCGTCGGCAGCGAGGACGCCTTCATCATGGTGGATGAGAGCGAGTACAGCCAGCACTCCGAGGAGGAAAAGCGGGGCATCTTCAAGGGCATCGGCCGCTACGCGGGGGAGGTGGGCGTCTTCACCGGGGAGGTCGACCCGGCCCTCATGGAGCAGATGGGCATCGCCCGGACGAGCAAGAAGCCCAGCGAGACAGAGGGGCGGCTGATTGTCCCCCTTATCAATGAGAAGGAAATGGTCATCGGAGTCATGGGCGTAGAGCTTGGAGCGGAAGCGGTCGACGAAGAGACGATCAGCCTCTTCGGCATCTACGCCAAACAGGCGGCCGCCTCGGTCAGCAACGCCTTCCTGCATTCGCTGGTGCACATCAAAAATGAAGAGCTCAGCCAGACCTATGAAATGCTGCGCAAGCGGTACCTGGATACCATCGAGGCGCTGCGCCTCGTGGTCGACGCAAAGGACGAATACACCCGCGGCCATTCCGACCGCGTTTCCTATTACGGCGTGGCTATTGCCCGGGCAATGGGACTCAATGAAAAACAGACCGAAAACATCAAGGTGGCCGGTCTTTTCCACGACGTGGGCAAGATAGGCACCACCGACGACATTCTCTTAAAGGACTCCAAGCTCAGCGAGGCGGAGTATACCCAGATCAAAAAGCACCCGGCCATGGGGGCCAACATCCTTTCGGCCGTATCGATGTTCAAGGACATCGTCAACATCGTGCGCTGGCATCACGAGCGGTACGACGGCCAGGGCTATCCCGACGGCATCCGCGGCGAGGCAATCCCCCTTGAGGCGCGCATCATCTCTGTGGCCGACGCTTTCGACGCCATGGTGTCCGACCGGCACTACCGCTCCCACCTGACCAAGGAGGAGGCGGTCGAACAGCTCGAACGCTACAGCGGCGAACAGTTTGATCCCCGGGTGGTTGCTGCGTTTGTCGGGGTGCTTGAGCATTACGATCAGATGCTGGAGGACCTGAAATGGACCTTTTCCCCGCTTGTAAAAGAAGAAAGGGCGTTGTAAGGAGACGGTATGATAATAGGTCTTTCCGTCCCCCGGCAATTGCCCAGTCCGTCCGAAGGGAGAAATCGCTGCTATGAAGAATTATCCTCTGTATCACAGCCCCTATTCCACCGATCTGCGGACCTTCTTTCAGAAGGCGGTGGAGCGCTATGCAGACAAGGACCTGTTTGTCTACCGGAGAAACGGACGGCTGGAAAGCGTCGGCTACCGCGCGTTCGCCGAAAGGGTTGCGGCGCTCGGCGCGGCGCTGGAAGCCGAAGGCCTGTTTGACGGGCGCATGGCCATCCTCGGGGAAAACTCCCCGGAATGGCTGTTGTGCTACTTCGCCATAGGCTGCGGCGGCGGGGTGGCCGTCCCGCTGGACCGGGAACAGACCGAGGAGAACCTGGCGCAGATGCTGACCGCCACCGAATGCGGCGTGCTCTTCTTTTCGGCCGATTACGCAGACCTTGCGGCCGCGCTCAGTCACAGGCTGCCGCGGCGGCTGCGCTGCATCTGCTTTGGGGAGCAGTCGGAGCTTCCCGAGGCCGAGCTGCTGGAGGCGCTTCTCGAGAAGGGCCGCAAGGCGCTCGCGGCCGGGGACCGGCGCTATGAGGAGCGGCCGGTCGATCCCGAGGGAATGCTTGAGATCATCTTTACCTCGGGCACCACGAGCACGAGCAAGGCGGTCCAGCTCAGCCATCACAATGTGGTCAGCAACGCCTGCTATTCGGCCAATATGGTGGACATCCGTCATACCGACCGGGTGCTCGCACCCCTCCCTTTTCACCACACCTACCAGCTGACCTGCGGCATCCTCAATATGATCAATCAGGGCTGCACCATCTTTATCAACCGCAGCGTGCGCTATCTGGTGCAGGACATCGCCGCCTTCCGGCCGACCATCGTCGTGGTGGTGCCGCTGATGCTGGAGATGATTCTGCAGAAAATTCAGGCGGGCGTGGCCGCACAGGGCAAGGAAAAGCTGTTTGGAAAGCTGCTGTCGGTCATCAGGGTCCTGCAGAGGCTGGGACTGCATCCCTCCTTGGGGATTATCCAGAAAATCAAGGACCAGCTCGGCGGAGAAATTCACACCTTTATCTGCGGCGGCGCGCCGCTCGCGCCCTCGGTGGTGGAGACCTTCGGCGCGATGAACATGCAGGTGGTGCAGGGCTACGGCATCACCGAATGCTCGCCGCTCGTGGCGGTCAACCGCAACCGGTATTATAAGACCGATTCCATCGGCCTGCCCATCCCCGGCTGCGAGGTCAAGATCGAGGACGGGGAAATCCTCGTGCGCGGGGAAGGGGTGATGGCGGGCTACTACAACAACCCGGAAGAGACGGCCGCCTCCTTCCGGGACGGCTGGTTCTGCACCGGCGACCTCGGCCGGCAGGACGCCGACGGCTTCCTCTACATCACCGGGCGCAAAAAGAATCTCATCGTGCTCAAAAACGGGAAGAACGTCTCGCCCGAGGACCTCGAGGCCGAAATCTGCGCCTGCCCCTACGTCAAAGAATGCGTCGTCTACGGGGTGGAAAACGGCTCCAACGCCGACCTGACCCTGAGCGCCACCATCTACCCCGACTTTGAGCAGGAGACGCTCAAGGGCCTGCCCACCCACGAGGTACACACCCTCATCAATGAGGAGATCACCGCTTTAAACAAACGACTGCCCTTTTACAAGCAGGTGCATCAGGTCAAATTCCGTGAAACCGAGTTCCCCAAGACGACGACCAAGAAGATCAAGCGTTCCAATGCATATCAAGAAGATGGAAGCGGGAGTGGCTTAAAATGATGGATTTGATTCGTGAGATATTAAAGGATATTGTGGGTGTGGAGGAGATCACAAGCGAGACCGAGTTTGTGGGCGATCTCAATCTCAACTCCTTTGACGTGGTCAATATGGTGTGCGCTTTTGAGGAGCGCCTTGGCATCGAGATTCCCGACCGCGACATCCGCAAATTCATCAAGGTGCAGGATGTGACCGATTATCTGGAGGCCCGCGGGGTGACGCTGTAACCCCAGGCCGCCGGAGCGGGAGACAGCCTCTATTTGGGAGATCTTTCGGATTCAGGACGATGAAAAACAAGGGACGGACGCCGCTTCGGACCCGCACGGGAGGGAAGAATCCCCGCCAGTGCGGTCCGGGGCCAAGCATCCGTCCCTTCACTTTTGGACGGCCCTCCCGCCGCGCCGGAAGCGGCGCGCGGCATGAGAAAGCCAAACGTCCCCAAGGAGAAGCCGGCCGCTCATAACCCGCATATGCCGCACATAGGCATATACCACGGAGGGATGCGGGATGCAGGGTGAGCAGGATAGGACGCTTGTGCGGAGAACCGTCCCCTTTGAGGAGGGGGAAATCCTTTTGGAGGAGGGGAGCCCGCCGCTGCCCGAACGGGAGGCGGCCGAACGCCGCGGGGAGATCGAGGCGCGGCTGTTCGCCGTTTTTTCCAGGTACCGGAGGGAGGCGGATGAAACGTGATCGCCATTTACGCCAGGCAGTCGGTCGACCGGGCGGACAGCATTTCCATCGAGAGTCAGATCGAGCTTTGCCGCGCCGAGGCGCGCGGCGGGACCGTGCGGGAATACGCCGACCGGGGCTACAGCGGAAAAAACACCGAACGACCGGCCTTTCAGGCGCTGCTGCGGGACGTTGAGGCCGGGCGGATCACGGCGGTGATCGTCTACAAGCTCGACCGCATCAGCCGTTCGATTCTCGATTTTACCAATCTGATGGAGCTGTTCGGACGGCACGGCGTGGACTTTCTCTCGCACACCGAACGGTTCGACACCTCCACCCCCATGGGCCGGGCCATGCTGCACATCTGCGTGGTCTTCGCCCAGCTGGAGCGGGAGACCATTCAGCGCCGCGTGGCCGACGCATACCGCTCGCGCAGCCTCAAAAGCCTGTATATGGGCGGGCGCGTCCCCTACGGGTTCCGCCTGGAGCCTGCCGAGATCGCGGGGATCAAAAGCGCGCGCTACTGTCCCCATCCGGAGGAGGCGGCGCACATCCGCAGGATGTATGAGCTTTACGCCGAGCCGGGGGCCTCCTACGGGGATGTGTTGGACGCTTTTCGGAAAGAGGGCGTCGACAACCGGGGCAAACCGTGGGACCGGTCCCGCCTGGCCGAGCATCTGAAAAATCCGGTCTATGTGCGGGCCGATCTTTCGGTCTATGAATTCCTGCAGGCGCAGGGGGCGGTGTTGGCGGACGACCCGGCCGCCTTCACCGGCGCGCGGGGGCTTTACAGCTACCGGGAGGAGGACGCGGCCCGCGGCGGACTGAGCGGGCTGCGTCTGGTGCTCGCCCCGCACGAGGGTTTGGTGTCCGCGCCGCTCTGGCTCGCCTGCCGGAAAAAGTGCCTGCGCAACAAAACGATTCAGACGGGACGCAAGGCCATACGGACCTGGCTTGCTGGCCTGGTCAAATGCGGCGCGTGCGGATACGCCCTCACCTGCAAAAGCTACCGGGAGGGGGGGCGGCGGTATCTGGTGTGCAGCCGCCGTTCGGGCGCGGGGGATTGTCCGGGCGCTGGGACGCTTCACGCCGATGCGCTGGAAAAGCTGGTCGAGGAGGCGCTGCGGGAGAAGTGCAGGACCTTTCCCGTGCTGCGTCCATCCTGTGACGACGGGGAGCCGGAAACGCTGCGCCTGCTGCGGGTGGAGCTGCTGCAGACCGATCGGGAGATCGAATCCCTCCTGCAAAAGGCGGAACAGGCCGATGGGCCCCTCTTTTCCTACTTAGAAGAAAAGCTCCGCGCGCTCGACCGCAAAAAACGCGCTCTGCTTTACGAACGGCAGGAGCAGCGGCGGCGCATGGACGAGGCGGCAGAGGCGCTCTGTCTGAGGGATTATTTTGATTTCTGGGAACGCCTGAGCCCGGAGGACAAACGGGAGACGGCCGCCAGTCTGATCGAACGAATTGAGGCAGAGCGCGGCAGGGTGCGCATCCTGTGGAGAATCTGAGCGCCGGTCCTGCCGGTCGGGAGCGGTCGGCATGCTGCGCGCCGCGCTTCCCTTTGTGCGATTTGGGGAAGGATTGCGCATTGCCACCGATAAGCTCGACAGCAAGAACTTCTACGCCTTCAATCCGGAATTCGACAAACCATGTAAGTGATGCGCAGAAAGGGCTGAATTCCGTGCGCCCCCTCTGCATAAGCCTCTGATTGGACCAATGCCGCCGCAACCTCTCCTTCTGCAAAAAAGGGGAGGTTGTTTTTTTCTGTGAATACGTTCATAAATTGTTTTAAGGAAAAGAGATTTTTTTTCATTTCCATTTCAAACGATTTTCACGAACGCCGGGTAAGATAAGGCTGTAAACAAAAAGAAGCACAGGTTGCAAAGGAGGCAATCCATCATGGCATACAACAACAATCTTTGGGGAGACGACTGGAATCACAATTACGTCAATCCCTTCTCAGAAGAAACGGAGAAAAGGACCGACCGGCAGGCGCAAACCGCAGACTCGCAGCCGCAGACCTCACACGCCGCACCGCAGCCGCAAAACACCCAAACGCAGTATGTGTCCTCCGCGGCGGCGCAAAGCCAGCGGCCGACGCCGCAGATGCGGAATCAGATGATGTCTCCGGCCTATCCGCAGACCCAGTTCCTGCAGCGGCAGACGCTCCCGCAGACTGTGCCGCAGTTTCCACAGACAGCGCCCGGGCAGAAGAAAAAGCAGCCCGGCTTCATGACCCGCAAGGCGGGCGCGCTGCTGCTTGCCGTGTGCATCGTCGGATCGGGCGCGGCGGGCTATTTCGGCGGCAGAATGTCGGGCGGCACGGCGGTACCCGCCGTCTCGGAAACATCGTCGGGCGGGACCGACGCGGGCGCGACGCCCACCAACACCCAGCTGGGCGGAACGCTCTCGGTTTCTGAGATCGCGGCGCTGGCCTCCAACTCGGTGGTCGAGGTCACGACCGAGGTGGTGCAGACGGGCAGCTTCATGCAGCAATACATCTCCGAGGGCGCCGGCAGCGGCGTGATTCTTTCGGAGGATGGCTACATCGCCACCAACAATCATGTCATTGAGGGCGCACGGAAGATCACCGTCCGGCTCAAGAGCGGAGAGAGCTACTCCGCTTCCCTGGTGGGAACCGACGCCGTCACCGACGTCGCCGTGTTGAAGATCGATGCGACAGGCCTCAGCCCGGTCACCTTCGGTGATTCCGCCTCCCTTGAGGTCGGCGACACGGCGGTCGCCATCGGCAATCCGCTCGGGACGCTCGGCGGAACCGTGACAGACGGCATCATCAGCGCCCTCGACCGCGACATCATCCTAGACGGTCAGACCATGACGCTGCTCCAGACCAACGCGGCCATCAACCCCGGCAACTCGGGCGGCGGGCTGTTCAACGACAAGGGCGAGCTCATCGGTCTGGTCGTGGCCAAATCCAGCGGTGAAAACGTGGAAGGGCTCGGCTTTGCCATCCCGTCCAACAAGGTAAAGGAGGTCGTCGATGAATTGATGAGCAACGGTTACGTCACCGGCCGTGTGGATACCGGCATGGAGTTTGTGGACGTCGATTCGGTCGAGCTGGCCATGTACTACCGCGTGTCCGAGCTGGGCGTTTACATCCAGTCGGTTGCCGAAAACTCCAACGCCGAGCAGGCCGGCTTCCAGGCGGGGGACCGCGTGGTTGCCGTCAACGGAACCCAGGTGGAAAGCGCGGAAGACATCACTGCGGCGCTGCAAAACGCCCAAATAGGAGACACAGTGCAGTTTACCCTGAGCCGGAACGGCCGGACGGGCGCCCTGAACCTGATCCTGTCCGAGCAAAACGGCGCACAGGCTGCCTGATCGATATAGATTTCAAAAGAAAAAGACCGGCGGACATCCGCCGGTCTTTTTCTTTTGACAATACAAAAACAAACGCTGAATGTGTGAAGCGGTGGTTACTTCTTCATCACAAAGGATTTGCAGTCGGTGCACTGGTCCATGGTGGGATGCTGTTCGTGGGTGCCGACTTGGATGCACTCGAGCGCGCAGTAGTTTTCGGTATTGCAGTGGTTTTCACAGGAAGTCACAGTGCATTTGATGCAATGATTGGCATGACAGTTGTCCATTGATAATCACCTCCAAAGTTGATCGATATTAGTATGGCGCGGGAGGCTTTTTTTATGCGGCCAACGTCGGGAAGGCGTCTTTTTCCATACGGAAAGAATATTAGCAAGGTAAAAAGGACTAATTTAGTAAACTAATCAAAATTTTACAAAAGCTGTGATTTATTTAACTTGACGTATGGCGGGAAAAGTGATTAAATGAACTTACCAAACAGTAGCCGCCACAATGGATGCCGACCGTTTTGCGGTATTTTTTTGTCAGTCTGTGACGGATAAGATTAGAAAACTTGCACCGCCGGTAAGGGTTGAATCCGATCTGCGGTGCAAAAGACTTATCTTACCGCCGAATTTTGCCGTCCGGCATTTTTGGATGCCAAACGGCAGACTGCAAGACCTGATGCAAAGCGGTTCATGGGGGTTTCCGGCGGCTGCGGACGCTGTTTGCCGAGAAAGGGCTATTCCGGCAAATGGAGGCTATGCGGGAGTTGAACTCCGGTTGGGCCGAAAGGCTGTTTTTCCAATGCTCCGGCGGAGGAAAAAGGGTCCGGCTGCAACCGCGTGTTCCGGATTTGATTTTGGAGGCCGCAAAGGCCCGGGCTTGAGGGCTACAAGCCTGGGACAGGCGTCTGAGAGTAAATTTCAGGGCTGTGTTCGGTTCCCACTGGTGGGATTGGGAGAAACGGAAAGAAGGAGTGCCAGCAATGCAGAAAAACTACAACCCGTACGACAATGTCCTGGAAGTGATGGACAACGCCGCCAAGCTGCTCGGTCTCAAGGAGGACGAGTACGTAGACGTCAAGTACCCCGAGCGGGAGCTCAAGGTGTACATACCCGTCAAAATGGACGACGGAAGCACCAAGGTGTTCGAGGGCTACCGTGTGCAGCATTCGAGCGTTCGCGGACCGTGCAAGGGCGGCATCCGCTATCATCAGGACGTCAACCGCAATGAGGTCAAGGCGCTTTCCGCCTGGATGAGCTTCAAATGCGCGGTGGCCGATATTCCCTACGGCGGCGGCAAGGGCGGCATCAAGGTCAACCCCGGCGAACTGTCTCAGGGCGAGCTGGAAAGACTGACCCGCGGCTTTACCGAAAAGATTGCCCCCATCATCGGCGAGAAGCGCGACATCCCCGCCCCCGACGTGGGCACCAACGGCACGGTCATGGGCTGGATGATGGACACCTACAGCAGCCTGGAGGGGACCAGCGTTCCCGGCGTCGTCACCGGCAAGCCGGTGGAGATCGGCGGATCCCTGGGCCGCAACGAGGCCACCGGCCGCGGTGTGATGCTCAACGCCAAGGCGATCCTTAAGAAATACAATCTCCCCGTGCAGGGAACCACCGTTGCGGTGCAGGGCATGGGCAACGTCGGCAGCATTTCGGCCGAGCTGATGCATGAGCAGGGCTTCAAGGTCGTCGCGGTCAGCGACGTTTCCGGCGGCGTCTACTGCGCCTCCGGCCTCAATATTCCCGAAATTATCGCCTTCCTGGACAAGGGCAAGCGCCTTCTGAAGGATTACAGCGCCGAGGGCGTTTCCCACATCACCAACGCCGAGCTGCTCGTCTGCGACGCGTACATCCTCGTGCCCGCCGCGCTGGAGAATCAGATCAATGAGACCAACGCCGGGGACATCAAGGCCAAGCTGATCATCGAGGGCGCCAACGGCCCCACCACCGCCGAGGCCGATGCCATCCTCGCCAGCCGCGGCATCGTCGTGGTGCCGGATATCCTCGCCAACTCCGGCGGCGTGGTCGTCTCCTACTTCGAGTGGGTGCAGAACCTGCAGCGCTATTATTGGACCGAGGAAGAGGTCAACCAGAAGCTGGAGGTCGCCATGACCAAGGCATTTAACGCTGTCTACGACCGCGCCATCGCGCTTGACACCACCTTGCGCCTGGGCGCTTACGCCGTGGCGCTCGAGCGGATTGTCACCGCCAAGAAGCTGCGCGGAACCCGCTGATTTTTCTTTAAATGGCATCGGGACGCATGAGCACCCGGCAAGATGGCTTGATAGCAGATGAAAAGGACCGCACCGGATCTCCGATGCGGTCCTTTTACCAAAAACAATAAGGGCCGGCAAGCTTGCCGGCCCTTATTTTTTCTGATATTCCTGTTTTTGCATGTAGGAGTAAAGCAGCATTCCAACGACTTCTTTGTCCATGTCGTTCAGCCTGAAAATCATATCAATGGGCACTGCGCCGCTTCTGGTTTTGAGCTTTGCTTCTAAGCTGTTTATATCCATCTTGATGTCCGTCCGGCCCATCAGGTAGTCCAGACTGACGTGGAATAAATCCGCCAGCTGTAACAAAACAGTCAAAGGCGGCTGCGTTGTACCCTTTTCATATGCTGACATAGAAGAACGGCTTACATGAATCATATTGCTTAATTCAATTTGCGATAATTCCATGCTGTCCCGCAATTCAGAAATCCTTTCCGCTGGAAACACACCGTTCACCTCACTTTTGCTAATCATATCATCATTTCTCATGCCTTCTCAAAATATCCTAAAATACTGTATTTTTTAAGGATAATATCATTGTAAATCCAGATAATATGGATTATAATGTGACTATCATCATGATAAAACATTTGGGGAGAGGAAGAAAACGTCTGAAATTGAAAGAGCTATAGATGAATTGGGGCGGGTGGTACTGCCGGTTGAAGTCAGAAAGTCGGTCGGACTGAAAGAGCGCGACCGGGTACTGGCGGAAGTGACAGGACGCAATATCATCACGTGAACGGTAAAGTTGCTTGAACGCTGTGTGCTTTGCGGATCAGGTGATCAATTGATAAAAACCCAAGGCGGCTGTGTTTGCAAAGAATGCAGAGAATCCCTGTTGGAGGGTATAAGCTAAAAACCAGGCGCATCGTTTTTTCGATGCGGTCTGGTTTTTAGTAAAAAGTATCGTGTGCTTATTCCATAGTTTATGCTAGCCGGAATGGCTTTACAACTCGTATGGGTTTTGTATATTTATCTTTAATCTCATAAAAATAATTTACGAATAATTGATTTTCTGTTCTGTATTTGCTAATATAAAGGCGGAGGTGGTACAACTGAAAATCAAGTGGACAAAACAGAAGGCGGCGTTTTCTCTTCTTGCGGTGTGCCTGCTCGCTTCCCTCGTCTGGAACGCCGTGCTGGTCTCCCAAAGCAACCGGCACCAGGAGGCGCTGTACCAGGAGGTTTGCGGCCTAATGGATAGACACATAGGCTACTTTCCCCTCTCTCAGATGGCTGACGAGGATATGGATCAGTATGACTTTCTGAACGATGTACAGGACCTCAATCTGCTGATTGATGGATTGTATGCGTCTGCGGCCAGCTATTCCGCCGCCAGCAGCATGGCAACACTAGACCGGGAATGGTCTGAGAAGGCGATGCGAAGCTACGGTTTGGGACAGTTCTATTCGCGCTTGGCTCTGAATTTAAGCAGCTGCAGAAATCAGCTGCAGGAGGGAAATGTAAGTGAGGAGGACGCGAAGGAATGCCGGAAAAT
>CABSLJ010000014.1 GCA_902478455.1 uncultured Oscillospiraceae bacterium
TAAGCAGGTCTTATTCGCTTCCCTTAATCTGTAACACATCATTGACAAACCTACAATGAACAAACAGCTCAAGCGGCTGCTTGCGTTAGTGCTCATGGGCGCCATCGGATTCAGCTCAGCCTTTTCCGTGGCGGCGCTCAGCCTGAGGGTCTGCATTGAGGATGGAGACCAGACCACCGTATTGACCACACTGAACACAGATACCGACGCCATCCTGGAACAGGCCGGCGTCACGCTTTCACCGGACGATAAGGTCGTCAGAGACGACGAGCATCCGCAGTATTCCACGCTGATTACCGTCAAGCGCGCCTTTGAAGTGGTGGTTGTGGCGGACAATGAAAGGCATTCTCTCATCTTTGCGGATGGCACCGTGGAGGACGCCCTGAAGGCGGCCGGTGTTGAGCTGGACGAGAATGACACCGTCAGCCCCTCTCTGAAGACCGAATTGACCCCGGACCTGAGAATCTTTGTGGTGCGTTACCACAACATCAATCTCACGGCCGACGGCGAAACCAAGACCTACAGTGTTGCGGAAGGAGACGTGGCCTATGCCCTCGAGCAGGCCGAGGTAACCCTGCGGGCGGAGGACCTGCTGAACACTCCCAAGTCGGCGCTTGTGTACGACGGCATGGAGCTTCAGATCGACCGGGTCGACTACCGGGACGTCACCACCACCGAGGAAATTCCCTACCAGACGGTCGTGGAGAAGACCAACACTCTCATCAAAGGAGAAACAGAGCTTAAAACAGCCGGCGAGACGGGCGAACGCGTCATCGTAACAAGAGAAAAGCTCATAAACGGCGAAGTGGTGGAGATCGAACAGCTCAGCAATACCGTGACCAAGGAAGCGGTCAACGAGGTTGTGCTGCAGGGCACCCGCCCCAAGCCGTACGCCTACTCCCGCTCGGACGAGAGCGGAACCTTCGTGGACCACAACGGCCAGACGGTCAGCTACAAGGCCGTGCTGACCGGTTCCTGCACCGCCTACACCGCGCCCGCCGGCGCCGGAACGGCCACCGGCCGCCCCGCGCAGTTCGGAAACGTGGCGGTCAACCCCAACATCATTCCCTACGGCACCAAACTGTATATCTGCTCGCCCGACGGCCAGTTTATCTATGGCTATGCGGTTGCCGCGGATACGGGCGGAGCTCTGATGAACAATCAGGGACTGGTGGATGTCTTCTACAGCACGCTGTCGGAGTGCTATGCCTTCGGCCGCAGAACCATGACGGTTTATATCCTGTAGCGCTGATTGCGCTCAAAAAAGAGAAACCGCTGTCCGCTTTTTTGGACAGCGGTTTTTTGCCTCTTGCAATCAAACGAGAAAGATGGTATGATGAAGATAAATCGAACATATGATCTATTTTGAGTGGAGTGTGTGATATGAACGTCTTCTTCGGTGTGCTTTCTCTTCTGGCTGCGGCTTTGCTGGCCCTGCATTTCCGGCCTCGTCAGGCGGAAAGCCGCTTTCTGTGCCTGTTTACCGCTTTGACGGGCGTGATAAGTCTGTTGGCGGGCGAACCGATAAGCTTCCTGTATGGCCTGATCATGGCCGCCCTGCAGGCGATTGTGGGCGTTTGCTGCTGGTTGCGGCTGCGCGCCGAGCGGCGCAGCCGTGCGCAGCGGAGAACCGCCCGTCTCAGGCGGCGTCAGTCCTGCACGCCGGCCGGCGCGCAGAAGATGGCCGGCTGAAGCGCCACAATTCTTCTTGACTGCGCCGCGCTCCTGGCATATACTTGAATTATCATGTGTTAGGAGTGAGCGATTCATGTGGCTTTCCATCCTGACGGCGATTGTCTGTTTTGCGATTGCGACCATTCTGTTTACCCCCGTCATGCGCAAGCTTCCCATCTATCAGGCGCTGGCGTTCTATTTCCTCTTTGAAGGCGGGTGGACGGTCGTCAATCAGATCGTGCTTTCGCTGTGGAAGAACGGCGAATTCATGATGTGGGTGCATCTTGCCGGCATCGCGATCTTTGGCTTGTATCTGTTCTACAGCCTCTGCGCCTTTTATTGGCGCCAGAGACAGGAGGCCAGGACGGACGCTTCCCCCACGCCCGAAGCGCAGGACAAGCTGGAAAAGAAATAGGGGGAGCTTTTGTTGATCAATTACGTTTATGCGGCGATGTGGTTCATCGTCGGTCTGCTGCTCATTTTTCGCATGGGCAGAGAAAACAAGGTGTTCTATTTCGCCGGCGGCGTCTTTTTCATCATGGCCGGCTGGTGGCTGGCCGAGGCGCTGACCGACCTGAAAATGTTCCAGGGCGCGTGGGGGATTGCCTTCCGTGTGATCATGGCGGCAACCCTGCTGCTGACCGGCTACGTCTACTTCAAGGAGCGTAAAAGGGCGGCGCTGGAACAGGCCGGGGAAGAGGACGCAGCGCTGGAGGATGAGGAATGCGAGGGCGCGGATGCGGAATACGTCGGCGATTCCGAGCCATACTATGATCAGGCTTCTTCAGAGGAAGACGCTCTCCCGGAGGAGAACGCAGGTATTTCCCCTGCCGAGACTGCAGAAAAACGGGGCGAAGAAGACTGATGATTGAAAATTTGCTCATGGTGACCGAGAAGGTTCTGCTGCTCTTCCTGTTGATGGGCGTGGGCTTTCTGGCCGCCAAGACCAGGATGATCTCACACAGGACGGCGGAGGAAATTACCGATTTTGTCTTTATGATCGTCACCCCCTGTGTGATCATCTCCGCCTTTCAGGCCGACCGGGGCGCGATCAGCCTCTGGACGCTCGGCAAGCTTTTCCTGTTCGCACTGGCCATCCATATCATTGGTATAGTCATCAGCCGGTTCCTTTACCGCAGACAGCCGGAGGATCAGAAACGGGTGCTGCAATTCGGCTGTATTTACTCCAACAGCGGGTTTATGGGTATCCCCCTCGTGCAGGCCGTACTGGGCGACGAGGGGGTCATTTATGCGTCCGCTTATCTGGCGGTGTTTAATCTGCTGGTATGGACCCATGGCGTCACCCTGATGGGAAACGACGGAGAGCGCATCTCCTGGAAAAAGGCGCTGCTTACGCCCGGCATTATCGGCCTGGCGATTGGGCTGCCCCTCTTCCTGCTCTCTGTCAAGCTGCCGGAACCGCTCGGCTCCGCGGTCGATTTGATTGCCGGGCTGAATACGCCGCTGGCCATGGTCTGCGTCGGCGTATTCATTGCCGGCGTCAATCTCAAAACAGCCTTTCGGGGAATTCACCTGTATTCCGCGAGCTTTGTCCGCCTGATCTTCTTTCCGGCGCTTGCCTTTTTGCTGCTGTGGGCCTTCGGGGCCGACCGCATGAGCTTTCTCGCCTGCATTTTACAGGCGAGCGCGCCGTGCGCCACGGTGACGGCCCTGGTTGCGGTCAAGTACCACAGGGACGGCGAGATGGCGTCCAAGCTGGTGGCGGTCTGCACCCTCCTTTCCATTGTGACGCTGCCGATGTTCGCGGCGCTGGCGGAGCTGGTGGTATAACGTGCGCCCGCGCATGTATGGCGAGCGCATCTCCGACGTCCGGTCCGGGATGGTTTACCAGGAGGAAGCTTGCAGGATAGACGCCGCGCTGCCGGTGGGTCGGAATCATTCTGATGGAATAAATTTTTGCAGCCGGGATTCTGTGCTCTCCCGGCTGCTTTTTTTGCGATTTTCGGTTAAAACGGCGGGAAAGACGCCCTTGTAGGAGAGCGGGGTCCTCCGCGGGGTGTGGCAGCTTTGGCGGAAAACACATAAGATAAGAGTGCGGTGGCCCTGGACTGGGACCGCTTGAGATAGAGAGCCGGGGGGCGGGGTATTTGCGCCTTGTTCCCCGGCGATTGAGCAGAGGTCCGGACGGGGAAGGGGTTTCTTCCTTCCCCGCGCCGTTCTCACCCAAATCAGGTTGGCTCAGGCCACAGGAGGGGCGTATGATCCGTTTTGTGCCGGTCGAAGAGACCAACGTGGAGCGCTATCAGCTGTTTGAAAGGGACTATGAAGCCAGCTTAAAGCCCTATCAATCCCGCATCCGTCCGAAAAGATGGGAGACCTTCCGGTCGCTGTATGACAAAAAGATGCTCGCTTGGAGCTATCTTGTGTGGGAGAAGCGGCTGATCGGTTCGGTCTGGCTGGAAAAGGACCGGGAGGAAGAGCGGACGGCGACGCTCGGGATTTTTATCGTCGACGAAAAAATGCGCGGTCACGGGCTGGGGAGAGAGGCAATCCTGCGTTTTATAGACCGCTGGCGCGGCAGGCTGGGGGTCGACGAAATCCGCCTGCATGTCCGCGCGGACAATCCGCGGGCAATTGCCTGCTACAAAGCCTGCGGCTTTACCGAGCAGAGACGCTTTGTGAACAGAGACCGGGTGCGCGTCATCGTCATGAGCAGGACGCTATAGAAACGGTTTGAAAGAGACGGGCGCAGTCCTTCCTTTGAAGGGGATAAAATCGTCCGGCGTAATGCGCCGGGTTCCAAGCGGAGCGGGAGGCCGGAATCGGTTCCTGCGCTTTTATCTGACGCGAAGTCACTGGGGGCGGCTCCAGATACGGGCGAAACTTCCAAAACGCTTTGTTTTCAAAAAGAAGGCCTTTGGGCCTTCTTTTTTTGCGTTGCGAAGGGAATCTACGGTCCGGTCAGCTCCTTTGCGAGCAGGGCGCATGGACAGCCGTCTCCAGGAAACAATAGCCATAAAATCTCAAAGAACGTATATGAACAGTCCATAAACAGATTGTGAAGCGAATATTCTGCGGAAGTCCGATTCTTTGGAGGCGCCGACAATTCCCCAAATGGGGATCGGCCGATTTTATCCAAAACAGAAAACCTCTCCAAAGTCTCTTGCAATCCGAAGAAATGCGCCTTATAATTTGTTAAACCTCTTAATTGTTAAGTAACTTAAATGAATCGGGCGAGGAGGGACGGCAATGCAGAATTCCGACAGCGACGGCAAAAGGTTGATGCAGGCCTTTGTGCGTATTCAAAAGCAGGGCTTGTGGATGCATCTCCCCAACCGGGAGCTGCGGCCCCACGAGTTTATCCTGCTGCACTCCATCGAGCGCCTGGAAAGCGTCAAGCGCAGGGAAGGGGCGGTCGAGGGCCCGGGAATCACGGTTTCAGAGCTCAGCCGTTTTACCAGGAATTCCATGCCGAGCGTATCCCAGACACTGCGGGCGTTGGACGAAAAGGGCATGGTGCACCGTTTGGCCAAGGACAGCGACCGCAGGGTGGTCTTTGTGAAAATTACCCCCAAGGGGTATGAGACCATGGAAAAGATGGCTGTGCCCTTTTTTAGCCTCCTGGACGCTGTGGCGGAGAAGCTTGGCGGGGAGGATACCGAAACCCTCATCCGCCTGCTGGGCAGGTTTGGCGACGCCCTGGCCGAAGCGGGAGCACAGGCAAAGGAGCGCGGCGCCCTTGCAGGCTGCCCGCAGTCCCTGTGTGAACATGGAGAAGACGCCGCGCGATTCCCATCTGGAAAGGAAGGAAGCAATCCATATGCGTAAGCTGGCTCATTACCTAAAGCCCTACACCGCACTGATTCTCATCTGTTTCGGACTGCTCTTCGGGCAGGCAATGTGCGACCTCAATCTGCCGAACTATATGTCGGACATCGTCAACGTCGGCATTCAGCAAAACGGCATTGAACACGCGAGCCCGGAGGCGGTCAGCAGAAACGGCTTTGAGCTTCTGCGCGTCTTTATGACGGCAGAGCAAAAGCAGACCGTCTCAGAGCATTACCGTCTGGTGGAAACCGGCTCTGCGGCCGAGAACGACGATTACGAGCAGCTGGCCTCCTGGTATCCGCTGCTAAAGGAGCAGGATATCTACGTCCGTTCCGAGGCGGACGGGGAAACCCTGGAGACGCTCGACGAAATCTTCGGCCAGACCACCTGGACGATGGTCAATTTCCTGCAGCAGATGTCCGAGGGACAGCAGACCGCGACCGATACCAGCGACCTGAGCGACATGGACTTCAGTAAAATTTACGCCGTACTGCCCCAGCTGGCAATGCTGCCCGAGGAGACCTTTGACGAAGCCCGTCGGGCGGCCGCCGAAACGCCGGAGAGCATGCAGAGCCAGAGCGGCGCGATGCTTGCCAAGCTCTTTTATACCGAGCTGGGGATGGACATCGGCGGCATTCAGACCCGCTATATCCTGAAGACCGGCCTGATGATGCTGCTGCTGACCCTGCTGGGCGCCGTCGCCACCATCGCCGTCACCTTCCTGGCCACAAGGATTGCGGCGGCTGTGGCGCGCAACATGCGCCGGGATGTGTTCAGTAAGGTGGAAAGCTTCAGCAACAGCGAGTTCGACCTCTTCTCCACCGCCTCCCTCATCACGCGCACCACGAACAACGTCACCCAGATTCAGATGCTCATCATCATGGGTATCCGTATGCTCTGCTATGCGCCGATCATGGGCGTCGGCGGCGTTGTGATGGCGCTGCAAAAGAGCGTTTCCATGAGCTGGACCATCGCCCTGGCCGTCATTGTGCTCATCGGTCTGATCGTTGTGATCTTCAATATCGCCATGCCCAAGTTCAAGATGATTCAGAAGCTGGTCGATAAGCTCAACCTGGTCACACGTGAGAACCTCAGCGGCATGATGGTCATCCGCGCCTTCGGCACGCAGAAGTTCGAGGAGGAGCGGTTTGACAAGGCCAACAAGGACCTGACCGGCACCAACCTGTTCGTCAACCGCGTGATGGTCTTTATGATGCCCGCCATGATGTTCATCATGAACTGCGTCAGCCTGCTCATCGTCTGGGTGGGCGCGCACCAGATCGCCGATTCCACCATGCAGGTGGGCGATATGATGGCCTTCATGCAGTACGCCATGCAGATCATCGGCGCCTTCCTCATGATTTCCATGATGTTTATCATGGTGCCCCGCGCGGCTGTGTCGGTCGACCGCGTGGCCGAGGTGCTGGATACCGAGCCCAGGATTCTCGACCCGAAGGAGCCCAAATCCCTGGAAAACTGCCGGGGTCTGGTGGAGTTTCGGGATGTTTCCTTCCGCTATGGCGGCGCAGAGGACGACGTGCTCGAGCACATCAGCTTCACCGCACGGCCGGGAGAGACCACGGCCTTCATCGGATCGACCGGTTCGGGTAAATCGACCCTCATCAACCTGATTCCGCGGTTTTATGACGTCACCGGCGGCGCGATTCTGATCGACGGCGTCGACATCCGCGAGGTCTCTCAGCATGACCTGCGCGAGCAGATCGGCTATGTGCCGCAGAAGGGGGTGCTCTTCTCGGGCACCGTCGCCTCCAATCTCCGTTACGGAGACAGGGAAGCCTCCAATGATACCGTCCAGACGGCGGCCAGGGTGGCGCAGGCCGAGGACTTCATCCGCGCGCTGCCCGAAGGCTTTGACGCCGACATTTCCCAGGGGGGCTCCAACGTCTCGGGCGGGCAGAAACAGCGCCTTTCCATCGCCCGCGCGCTTGTCAAGCGAGCGCCCATCAATATTTTTGACGACAGCTTCTCCGCCCTCGACTTCAAGACCGACGCCGCCCTGCGCCGCGCCCTCAAGGAGTACACCGGGCAGAGCACCGTGCTGATTGTGGCGCAGCGCGTCAGCACCATCATGCACGCCGAGCAGATCATCGTGCTCGACGAAGGCCGCATCGTGGGCAAGGGAACGCACAAGGAGCTCTTGGAGAGCTGTGAAACCTACCGCGAGATCGCCTCATCTCAGCTTTCAAAGGAGGAATTGCAATGAGTAAGCCGCAAAGCGCCTCCGCTCCCCGCCGCCACGGTCCCATGGGCGGCGGTCCCATGGCCCACATGGCGGGTGAAAAAGCCAAGGACTTCAAGGGTACCTTCCGCAAGCTGCTGCGCTATCTGGGCAAATACCGCATCCGCATCCTCATCGTGATGATCTTCGCCGTGGCCTCCACCGTCTTCGCCATTATCGGTCCGAAGGTGCTGGGCAACGCCACCACCGCCATCTTTGAAGGTCTGATGAACATGATCGCCGGCACGGGCGAGGGCATCGACTTCGGCTACATCGGCGGCGTTATCCTGACGCTCCTGGGACTCTATGTCGTCAGCGCCCTTTTCTCCTACATCCAGGGTTTTGTGATGACCGGCGTCTCCATGCGCGTGACCTATAACATGCGAAATGAGATCGCCCGGAAGATCAACCGCATGCCGCTCGGATATTTTGACCGCGTCAGCCACGGCGAGGTGCTCTCACGCGTGACCAACGACGTCGACACCCTGAGCCAGTCGCTCAACCAGAGCATCACCCAGATCATCACCTCGGTCACCACCATCCTGGGCATTCTGGTGATGATGTTCAGCATCAGCTGGCAGCTGACCCTCGTGGCGCTGGCCATCATACCGGTTTCGCTCGTCTTCATCCTCTTCATCGTCAAGCGCTCGCAGAAATACTTCAAGCGCCAGCAGGAATACTTGGGCCACGTCAACGGTCATGTGGAGGAGATGTACGGCGGCCATACCGTCATGAAGGCCTTCAACGGCGAGGAAAACTCCATCAGAGAGTTCAATGAATACAACGAGACCCTTTACAGTTCGGCGTGGAAATCGCAGTTCCTTTCGGGACTGATGATGCCGGTGATGAACTTTGTCTCCAACATCGGCTATGTCGCCATCTGTATTCTGGGCGGCTACTACGCCGTCAGCCGAGGCCTGGCCGTGGGCGACATTCAGGCCTTCATCCAGTATGTGCGCCAATTTACCCAGCCGATCACCCAGATCGCCAACATCTCCAACGTCCTCCAGCAGACGGCCGCAGCGGCCGAGCGCGTGTTCGAGTTCCTCGATGAGGATGAGGAGGAAAAGGACGTAAAGGATGCCATCCGCGTTGACCTCCAGAGCGAGACCTATTACCGGGAGGTTGTAAAGAACGGCAAAACGGAGCGGGAGAAGCTGGGCCGCGTGCTCGGCAGCGTGGAATTCAAAAACGTCCGTTTCGGCTATTCGCCCGATAAGATCATCATCCACAACTTCTCCGCCCATGTGGAGCCCGGTCAGCAGGTGGCCATCGTCGGTCCCACAGGCGCGGGCAAAACGACCATGGTAAAGCTGCTGATGCGCTTCTACGACATCAACGAGGGAGAAATCCTCATCGACGGCCACAGCATCCGCGACTTCGCGCGCGACGACCTGCGCGCCCTCTTCGGCATGGTGCTGCAGGATACCTGGCTCTACAACGCCTCCATCAAGGACAACATCCGCTACGGCAAGCTGGACGCCGGCGACGAAGAGGTCATGCTGGCCGCCAAGGCGGCGCAGGTGCACCACTTTGTGCGCACCCTGCCGGACGGTTACAATATGATCCTCAATGAGGAGGCAAGCAACGTCTCCCAGGGGCAGAAGCAGCTGCTGACCATCGCGCGCGCCGTGCTGGCCGATCCGAAGATTCTCATCCTGGACGAAGCCACCAGCTCGGTCGATACCCGCACTGAGGTGCTCATCCAGAAGGCGATGGGAAACCTCATGATGGGCCGCACGAGCTTTGTGATCGCCCACCGCCTCTCCACCATTCGCGACGCCGACCTCATCCTCGTGATGAAGGACGGGGACATCGTCGAGCAGGGCAGGCACGAGGAGCTGATGGAACAGGGCGGCTTCTATGCAAATCTCTACAACAGTCAGTTTGAGAGGGCGCTGACGGAATAATATCAAGAGAACCGCCCCCGCAGGAATGCTCCTGCGGGGCGGTTGTTCTGCGTTTTTTATTCTGTGCGGCCTCCCGGTCAGCGGCGGGAGACCCCCTCGGCGATCAGCCGGACCTCGCTGCCGTCGTAATAATAGAGGTCATAGGTCGGCCAGCCCGACTCCTCTTCCGCTTCCCGGTAATTGGTCCAGAGGAAGGCCCCTTGGTCAAACTGTTCGCCTTCCATGTCGTACAGATCGGCAATCAGAAGCCGGGGTTCTTCCCCCGCGTGACAGAGGTAGGCGTCTCCGCAGCCGGATTCGGCGCCGACGTCGACAAGGTACAGGCAGGAGCGGCCGTCGGGCGTGATGTAATAAGAGCCGGAAACGTCCTGCGCGATCTCTTCCTCCTTTCCCTCTTCCTGGCGGAAGAGGCGGACGGTGTAGCCTTTGTTATCGGAACGGAGATAGTAGATCGTCCTGCCGTCGTCAGAAATCTTGTAATCGTAGATATCCTCGGCCAGCGCCTCGGTGCGGGTCTCCTGCCCTTCCAAAGACGTCCGGAAAAGCTGACCCTCTCCGTCCGCCTGCTGGATGTAAAAAACGCTGCTGCTGTCCGCTGCAGCGCGGACAGAGTAGACCTCCCGGGCAATCCTTGTATTTGTCCCTTTGCCGCTGTAGTGGTAGAGATCGAAGAAAAAGGAGGATTCCTCCGACTCTTGACCGAAGAAGAAGCTGTCGAAGTCTTCCACCGCCAGACAGTAGGTGTTTACAGAGCTGTAATAGCAGGAAATGGGCGTGACTCCCCAAAAGGGCCGGCAGAAGGAAGTGCGGATGGTTTCCAGTCCCGCATCCGGACGCCAGCGGTAAAAGCCGTCCTCGGCACAGATGAGAATATCGCTTCCGTCATAGTTCAGGAAAAGTTGCGGGGAGTCCACCGCCAGGCTTTCCTCGCCGGCCGGTGAGCGGAACCAGAGCTCGCAGGAGTCGTCCTCACCGAGGGCGTAAAGGAGCACCGTTCCGTCGTTGGAGATGGACACGGGATAGGCGTCCTCGGGGAGCGGTTCGGCCTGCTCCGGCCGGCCGCCTGCCGATACCTTGTAACAGACGCCGCCGGCGGAATAAAACAGGGTGCTTCCGTCGGGGGAGGGGACGGCGCTGTCTATGTCGTCGCAGATATAGGCGCTCTGCCCGTTGCTGTAGGAATACATGCCCCGCTGATCGGTACCCTCTCGGATGTAGTAGACGCCCTCGCCAAGGGCGGCTTTGTCTACGCCGATTACATTTTCGTCGATTTTTACCGACTCGCCGCCCGCCTTGCGCTGATACAGGACGCCGATGTGCTCGCCGGGGGCGTCCGGCTCGATGTAATAGACGGTCTGGCTGTAAGCGTCGTACAGCACGGGAACATCGCCTTCAAAGGACAGATCGGCGCCGTCGGCGAAGACAATGTGCCGGACGTCGCCGTCCGTATAGCCGGTGACAGTCGCTTTCGCGGGCCGGTTGAGCAGATCGAGTCCGGCAGCGCTCCTGCCCGCGCTGCCGGGGCCGAAGAACATCCACCAGAGCACGAGCGCGGCGATGAGCACAAGGACAAGCGCGCCGCCCAGCGCCCAGAGCAGAGTTCTTTTTCGCCTGACCGGTTGTGCGGGAAACGCCTCGCCGGCGGGGACCGGCCGCGCATAGACGGGAGGGGAGGAAACCGGTTGCTGGGCGGTTGGAGCAGCAGGAGATACGGGAGCGCCGGGCGGGTTGAGGGCCGCGGGGAAGACCGGCGCCGCCGGCGGAACGGGGGGCGTTGGAGCCGTTGGGGCGGCAGGCCCGGCCGGAGCAGCCGGCGCGGTGGTCGTCGTGGGGACGGACTCCTGCGGCGCGGCGGCGGGAATCTGAGCGCCGCAGAAGGGGCAGAACTTGCTGCCCGGAATGCGCTCTTTGCCGCAGGAGGGACAAAAACGAAATTCCATAAATTACACCTCTTCCTCGTGAAATCGCCTGAAATGAGAGCTTTTCAGAGCGAACCCTGCACGGGCAGGAAAAGGGCGCAAGGAAATGTCCTTGCGCCCTTTGGCTTGTGAAATCAATCGACGTTTCCGTTGGCCTTGGCCTCTTCAATGATTTTCTGTGCAACCTGGGCGGGCGCTTCCTCATACCGTTCAAAGGTGAAGGAGAACCAGCCTCTGCCCTGGGTGGCCTGGCGGATAAAGGTGGAGAAGTCGTGCATCTCGGCCATGGGCACCTCGGCCTCGACGATCTGCATGCCGTCCTCGCCCGGATTCATGCCGAGCACGCGGCCGCGGCGCTTGTTGACTTCGCCCATGACGTCGCCCATGTTGCTGTCCGGCACGGTGGCCTTGAGATTGCCGATGGGCTCGAGCAGGACGGGGCTTGCGATGGGCATACCGGCCTTGTAGGCCAGCGTGGCGGCCATCTTGAAGGACATTTCAGAGGAATCGACCGGGTGGTAGGAGCCGTCGTACAGCGTGGCGCGCAGGCCGACCACCGGATAGCCCGCCAGCGGGCCCTTCAGGATGCATTCGCGCAGGCCCTTTTCCACGGCGGGGAAGAAGCCCTTCGGGACCGAGCCGCCGACCACGCGCTCGCCGAATTCGAGGGAATCGCTGTCGCAGGGCTCGAATTCAATCCAGACGTCGCCGAACTGGCCGTGTCCGCCGGTCTGCTTCTTGTGGCGGCCCTGCACCTGCACCTTCTTGCGGATGGTCTCGCGGTAGGGCACGCGGGGCTTCTCCAGCGTGACGTCCACGCCGAACTTGCTCTTCAGTTTGGAGACGACCACGTCGAGATGCTGCTCGCCGAGGCCGGAAACCACCATCTGGTGGGTCTCCGCGTTGTTTTCAAAGCGGATGGTGGGGTCCTCCTCCACCAGACGGCCAAGGCCTTGGGCGACCTTGTCTTCATCGCCCTTGTTCTTGGGCAGGATGGCCATCGAAAGAGAGGGAGCGGGATAGGTCACGCCCTCTAGCGTCACCTTGCGCACGGGGGAGCAGAGGGTGTCTCCCGTGTTGGTGTTCTGCAGCTTGGGCGCGGCGCCGATGTCTCCCGCGCCTATGTAGGCCATGTCCTCCTGCTTTTTGCCTCGGATGACAACCACTTTGCCGATGCGCTCGGGATTGCCGGTGCGCATGTTGATCAGCTGGGTCTCGGGCGAGATTTTGCCCGAAATCACCTTGAAGTAGGAAAGCTTGCCGACGAAGGGATCGGCGATGGTCTTGAAGACGATGGCGGCAGCCGCCGCGTCCTCGTTGACCGCCAGCTCCACCACGTTGCCTTCCGGGTCCATGCCTGCCTCGCCGCTGTGATCTGCGGCCGAGGGGGCCAGCCAGATGAGACCGTTCATCAGCTGGTCGACGCCGTCGGTCGTTTGCGCGTCGCCGCAGAAGACGGGGCACAGCGAGCCGCTCTTGACGCCCTGGCTGACGCCGACGATCAGCTCTTCCGGCGTAAACTGCTCGCCGGAGAAGTATTTCTCGAACATTTCGTCGCTCGTTTCGGCCACCGCCTCGTAGATGGCGGTGCGCAGCCCGTCGAGACGGGTGCCGAGGTCGGGAATCGGCACCTCGGTCGCCTTGCCGCCCTTGTAGGCATAGGCCTTGTATTCAAGCAGATTGATGTAGCAGACCGCCTTGCCGTTTTCCACATAGGGCACCACGACGGGGCAGACCGACGGGCCGAAGAAGGACTTGAGGTTTTCAAAGACCTTGTAGAAATCGGCGCTTTCATCGCACAGGCCGTTGACGAAGAAAATCTTGGAAAGCCCGCGGGCGTTTGCCGCTTTGACGGCTTTTTCCGTGCCGACGGCGACGCCTGCTTTGCCCGATACGGCGATGAGCACCGAATCGGCCGCGCGGATGCCCTCCCACAGACCGCCTTCAAAGTCAAAAAGACCGGGCGTGTCAATCAGATTTATTTTGCGGTTTTTCCACTCAAGCGGGGCGACCGCGGTCGTCACCGAAGTTTTGCGCTTAATCTCCTCGGCGTCATAGTCGCAGACGGTGTTGCCGTCGGAAACCTTGCCCAGACGGTCGGAAGCGCCGGCCAGGAACAGCATGGCCTCCGCCAGGGAGGTCTTGCCTGAGCCGCTGTGTCCGGCAAGGGCGAAATTCAGGATATCCTTTGCGTTGTACTGTTTCATCTCTGAAACTCCTTTCGTCAGCCCCGCGATAAACCGCGAAAAAGGCCGATATTTAGATAAAAAGCCGAATTGGCTAATCAGTCACTTAATAATTATAGCTTATGTGCACATCGATTTCAATGAATATTTTGTTACAAAAAAAATTCACTCCTCCCGACAATAACGGAAGGAGTGAATTGTGCAATATCTCTTTTTCGTGTGTATTTTGCACAATAAAAATGCTGAAATCATCTCGGTAAACTGGAGAGTTTTGCGCGGGCAAGCAAAAACAGAAGAGACGCCCCTTGTCAGGGTCTGCGCAGGGAAGGGACAACAAGCGCCGCCAGAACCCAGAAGGCGAGGTACAGCATAAGCTCGAGCGCGCCCAGCTGCGGAAGGCCGGCGTAAAAGGTCAGGAAGGCCACCAGAAGGAAGCCGATCACCACGCCGATGACCTGCAGCACAACGGCGAGCGAGAGGCTGCCCCGCAGGCGGATGCAGGCGGAGAGCATACGGGCCAGGGCGGGCAGCCGTTCTCCGCGGGTGGCAAGGTAAGCTCTGGTCCGTTCTTCCGGACGGAGGCGGGCCTCGCCGTAAAATGCGGCCTGCGCATGGGGCAGGATTTTGATGTTGCGGTAGAAGAGGCTGTAGGCGTCGGCGACCAGACGGGGGGTGATGTTGGAATCGGCCGTGCGGACCAGGAAGCAGACGCCGTTGTCCTCCAGGCGCTGGAGCTCGGGAGCGATCTTTTCATCCGGCAGATAGGAGACGACGAACATGGCCACCAGCTCTCCGCCCGTGGCGAGGTAGGTCAGTTGCCGCGCCCCCTTTTGATATTTTGCCTCATAGTCGCGCGAGGGAGGAGCGATGCCGTGCTCCTCCAGCAGACGGCGGGTGCCGATGAGGGTCCGCTTGCCGCCCACCCAGGCGATGAAGCCGAGTTCATCCTCGTAGACGATGGAATCCACCTTGGGGAGCATCTCGTGTCGGCCCTTGATGATCTGTTCAAAGACGCCGGCCAGCGGGCCGCCCGCTTTGCAGATGACGGCGGCCGCGTCGAGGATGACGTCGTCCACACGCTGCCCGCCGAAGGTTTTCATGCCGTGCAGGACGACCGACCCGGCGGGGAAGAGTTCCTCGGCGTCGAGCACCAGGGCGGTGGTATCTCCAAAATGCTGCACGGCGGGATAGCCGATGAGCATGGCGCCCATGCGCAGCGCCCGCTTGCACAGGCGGCGGATGGGCACGTTGATGGCCAACACGCAGGCCATGGGCACGCAGATGCAGGCCGCCGCGGCAAAGGCGGTCAGAGCGGAAAAGAGGTCCTTTGAGACGATAAAGCTCACGATGCCCACCGCGAGCGAGCAAAGCATGCCGATGGGGGCGGCGTTGTGGGCCGCCTTTTCGCTCGGGTCGGGGGCGTAGGAAAGCTCCAAAAAGCTTGAGAGCAGATTCGTCTTCGTGTGGTAGGCGACGACCGGCTCTTCAACGTCGATCCCCTTGCCCAACGCGCGGGACTGGTCGCGGTCGTCGATGCGCTTGACGGCGTATTTCTGGTCGGGAGAACAGACGAATTTGAAGTTTTCCCGCACACGGTTGACCAGATAAATTTTGCCGAGGGTGTTGAGGAAGAGGCCGAAGACCACCAGCACGGCGTAGGAATGCAGGCCCAGATCGGCAAAGCGGGGGGCGTCGCACATGGCGGCCGTGCCTTGGAGGAAAACGGCGGCCGACGCAAGCGCAAGGGCGCTGTCCGAATTGCCTTGCAGATGGAAAAGGGCGGAAAAGCCGTTGGCGATTGTTCCCCAGGAAAAGAGCAGAGCGAAGAGCAGCAGCGCGTTGTTGACGGTCAGATAGACGATGGGATTGGAAGAAAGGCTCATGGAGGCGGTCACGCCCCAGCCGAGCTGGGTGCTCAGCGCAAAGAAGAAGAGCAGCAACCCGACCGCGCCCGTGACCAGAAGCCGCAGCAGCAGACTGCGCAGGTTGCCGGCGATTTCGGCGCGGACCGAAGAGGCGTCCTCGGGATTGGTGTAGTCCTCAATCTCCGGTTCCTCCTCCGGCATGGCGTCGGCGGGGTCGGTTTCCTCCTCCTCGTCGCCGAAGATGGCAAAGCGGAAGCGCCCGCGGCGGCGTTTTGGGGCAGCCTCCTCCTGCATGGGGAAGGAAGAGGCCGGCTCGGGTTCCGGCGCATACGCCTCCTCGCCGGGAAGCGCGGAAAAGGCTTCCTCCGCCGCGGGGAGGGGAGCCGCGGCGGAAGGCGCAGGGGATTCAGGTCCTTCCATAGACGCCTCCTCCGTGCGAGCCTCCTCAGCGGGAGCGGCGGCCGCGGACTGCGGTTCGGAGCGGTGGTATTCCTGAAGCTCGGCGGCCATGACGTCCCTCGGATTCTCCGTGGGAAGGGTCGTCCGCACCGCCTCCGCCTCTTCCGTATAAAGGCCGCCGGCCGCTTCTGAACGCCGCCGGAAGATCACCGTTTCCGGCTTTTCTGCGGGAAGGCCGGAGGCGGGCAGGGGCTTCGGCTTGCCGAAATGTTTTTCATATTTGCTGACGGGCTCCTGCTGCCCGCCGGAGGAGCTTCCTTCGGCTTCCTGAGGGGGGATGGATACGCCGCCCCTCTCTGCGACAGACGCCTCCTCGGGCGGGAGGGTTTCCCGATTGTCCGTGTTCTCTTCGGGAAGGGAATCCCCCGGGGCGGAACCGGCTGTCTCATCCGTGCAGGCCGGTGCTTCCTCCTCGGGAAGCGGTTGGGAAACAGCAGCGTTCAAAGCCTCGTCGTCCGCCGGTTCCCGCTCGGATGCGGCGGCGGAATCGGAAGTCTCACGTCTGTCTTCCTCTTTTGCCGCATCGTCTGCGGAAGGCTGGTCCGCTGCGGTGCGTTCCATGGGAGCGGCGGGCTCCCCGGTGGGTTCCGCTGACTCGGCTGTACGCGCCGCTTCCTCCGAATCGGCGGGAAGGGCTTTCTCGGCCGTTTCTGCGGCGCTTTCCGACGTTTCGGCGGCAATCGCCGTGCTGTCCGCCTTCTCTGCGCCGTCTTCGACGGGAGGCGTTTCAATGGTCTGGTCCCGGTCCTTGCGGTCGAGTCGGAAGGCGATGGTGTCCCCGGGGCGTTCTATATCGATGGTCCGCGTGATGGAGAAAAGGTCCTCCTGCTGCACGCCGGCGAGGGAGGAGGCCTGTTCCACCCGCTTGCGGCGGGCCTCGCGGATTTCCTCAAAATGCAGATCGAAGACCTCATCGTCGGCCTCCTCCAGTTCCTCTCCGAACAGGTAGGAGAAATCGGGCGCTTCGTCTTCGGTGCGGCGTGGAACGGACGATAGCATCGGATATTTGCTGTAATCGGGCAGGTCTTTCGGGAACAGGGGTTCCTCCCTGCGGCGTTCCCATTTCTCCCGCAGCGACCGAAAGAGGGAATTCTTTTTGGACGGGCGGGAGGAGGCTGTCGTCTCCTCCGGAGCGCCGCCGTCGTCAAGAGAGCGTGCGCTTTCGCTTCCGTCTTCCCCCTCCGGGTCGGACGGAATGTCCCGCTCCTCGTCCGGGGGATCGTCCCCGGCGCCGGGCGCGTCCTCGGGCGAAGCGGGGACCTCCTCCAAAGGGGCGGCGGCAGGATCGTCGGTGGCGGCGGAGCCTGCCTTCTCCGGGGAGTAGAGGGCGTCCAGCCGCTCCTTTTCCTCGGGCGAGAGGGGAAAATCCTCGTCGGGCGCAGGGGGAAGAATGCCGGAGGTTTCGCGCAGCCTGCGCGCTTCCTCCAGGATTTCATCCAGCGAGTACTGCGCCGGGTCATCCTTTTTCTGCGGCCGGCTGCCGTCGGGCCGCA
Organism: uncultured Oscillospiraceae bacterium; assembly: GCA_902478455.1. GTDB lineage: Bacteria > Bacillota > Clostridia > Oscillospirales > Acutalibacteraceae > CABSLJ01. The sequence goes on from CABSLJ010000014.1 coordinate 17,535, forward strand.
TGTTTTTGTTCTTTTTCATCGCGTTTCTCCTAATGCCGCAGTTTCTCGGTGATGGTCTTGTCAGGCGCGTCGGAGACGCAGGGGCGTCCGCCCCGTTTGGTTACAGTCCGGCCCGCTGGCGGGCGATTTCATACAACAGGACGCCGGCGGCCACAGAGGCGTTGAGGGAGCTGATGCTTCCCTTCATGGGGAGGGACAAAATACCGTCGCATTTTTCCCGGATGAGCCGGCCTACGCCGCGCCCCTCCGAGCCGACGACCAGCGCGATGGGCCCGGTCAGGCTCGCCCTGCACCAGGGGGAGCCGTCCATATCCGCCCCGTAAATCCACACGCCGCGCTTTTTGAGCTCGTCGATGGTCGAGGCGAGGTTTCCCACCCGGGCGACGGGCAGATATTCCAGCGCGCCGGCCGCCGCTTTGCCCACCGCATAGCTCAGCCCGACGGCCCGCCTGCGGGGCAGAATCAGACCGTGCGCGCCGGCGCATTCGGCCGTGCGGATGATGGCGCCCAGGTTGTGCGGGTCCTCAATCTCGTCCGCAATCACAAAAAAGGGGTCCTCTCCGCGCTCGGCCGCGCGGGCAAAAAGGTCGTCCAGCTCGGCGTAGCCGTGCGCCGCCGCCTGGGCGAGCACGCCCTGATGGGCCGCGCCGCCGCACAGGGCGTCCAGCTTCCGGGCGTCGGCCTCCTTGACGGGGATTCCCCGCTCTCTGGCGATGGCCAGAATGGATACCAGCGTGCCGGTGCGCGCGCCTTTTGCAACGAGGAGCCTGTCTATAGCCCGGCCGGAGCGCAGCGCTTCGTTCACCGCGTTGCGGCCGATGATGATTTCTTCAGGATTGTACGCTTTTTTGTCTTCCATAGAGCCCTCCCGCAATTCAGATAATACTCCATAAGTATAGCATGAAAGGGACGGGATGAGAAGCATAAAGCAAGAATTATGGTAACAAAGGGTAAAATGGGAAAATACTAGAAAAGCAGGTGTTGCCGATGGCCGGAAGGCCGTGTCCTTTAGGTTCTGTTTCCTGCAAAAGATTATGCATCCTGCGGGAAAAGCGGCCCGGCCCCTTTTTTTTCATCAAAATTATGTTACAATATCGTTGAACTCAAATTTCCCGAGAAATAAAGCGAAGAGGAGTGACGTTTCAGATGCCGCACGTAGCTTTGAAGATGCTGTCCGGAAGGGACGAGCAGACCAAGGAAAGACTGGCCGCCGCTTTGCAGAAGACGGTGACCGATGTGTTGGGCTGCGACGCAAAGTGGGTCTCGGTCTCCGTGGAGGACTACAGCGCCGAGCAGTGGAAGGAAATTTTCCGCGAGCAGGTGACGGAGAACGCCAATCTGCGCATAAAGCCGCAGTACGATCCCAAGAGCCTGCTGTAAGCCCCGTCTGCCGCCGTGGGGACGTTCTTTTCCTTTGCGGAGAAGCGCGCCTTTTCCCGGGGCGGCAGGCTACCTTATTTTTGGAAACGGATGGATGATCCAATGGAACGAGCCTGCGGCGTCCTGCTGCATATCACATCGCTGCCCTCCCCCTACGGCATCGGGACCCTCGGCGCACAGGCGAGGCGGTTTGCCGATTTTCTCAGGGAGGCCGGCCAGACCTTCTGGCAGGTGCTTCCCTTGGGGCCGACCGGCTTCGGGGATTCGCCCTATCAATCCTTTTCCACCTTTGCAGGGAATCCCTATTTGATCGATCTCGACACGCTGTGCGAGGAAGGCCTGCTCTCCCGGGAGGAGCTGGAAGCCGTCGATTGGGGAGACGACCCCGAGCGGGTGGATTTCTCCCTGGTGTACGAAGGGCGCTTTGCCGTGCTGCGCAGGGCGTTTGAACGCGGGCGCTTCCGCTCGGCCGACGCTTTTGAGGCCTTCTGCCGGGAAAACGCCCACTGGCTGCGCGATTACGCCCTCTTCATGGCGCTCAAAAAGCATTTTGGGGGCAGCCCCTGGACCGAATGGCCGGACGACGCCGTCCGTCTGCGCGAGCCGGAGGGCCTCAAACGGTACAGCACCCTTTTGAGCGAGGACGTCGCCTTCTATTCCTATCTGCAGTTTCTCTTTTTCCGCCAGTGGGAGGATTTTAAGTGTTATGTCAACCAGAGGGGCATCCGCCTGTTTGGCGACGTCCCCATCTATGTGGCGATGGACAGCGCCGACGTCTGGGCCAACCCCTCCCTGTTCTGGCTGGACGCCGGGCGCCGCCCGGTGTGCGTGGCCGGCTGCCCGCCCGATTATTTTTCCGCCAAGGGGCAGCTGTGGGGCAATCCCCTCTATGACTGGGAGGCGCACAGGGCGACGGGTTACGACTGGTGGATGGGAAGGCTTTCTTCCCTGTCCCGCTTTTTCGACGTTGTGCGCATCGACCATTTTCGCGGCTTTGAGGCCTACTATGCCATCCCCTGGCCGGCGGAGGACGCCGTCGCCGGTTCCTGGAAAAAGGGGCCCGGAATGGATTTTTTCCGGACGGTGAAGGAGCGGCTGGGCGCGCTGGAGGTCGTGGCCGAGGATTTGGGCTATCTGACGCCCGAGGTGCATGCGCTGCTCGAAGAGACCGGATATCCCGGCATGAAGGTGCTGCAATTCGCTTTCGACGGCAGTGCGGACAACGCCTACCTCCCTCACAACCATGTGCCCGGCTGCGTGGTTTACGTCGGCACGCACGACAACAACACCGTCCTCGGCTGGCTGGAGGAGGCGGGAGAGGAGAGCGTCCGGCAGGCGGAACGGTATATGGCGCTAAGCGGACGGGAGGGCGCGGTCTGGGGCTTTGTGCGCACGGCCTACGCAAGCGTCGCCCGCCTTGCGATGGTGCAAATGCAGGACCTTTTGGAGCTTCCCGCCTCCTGCCGGATGAATACCCCCTCCGTGGCGGCCGGAAACTGGCGCTGGCGAATGCGGGAGGACGCCGCCTTACCCGAACTGGCGGAAAAGCTCCGCTTGCTCGCGGCGCTTTACGGAAGGCTGCCGAAGGAAGCGGCCGCCCCGCCGAAAACGGAGAAAGAGAAAGCCTGAAAAGGAGCCGCCCGGATTTCTCCGGGCGGCTCTCGTCAGTTTTGTGGTTCCGGAGAGAGGGGCGGGGCGGCTTCCCTGTCCGCAGACGGTTCGGACGGCAGATAGGGCAGCTCGGTCATGCGCAGATTGGTGCAGCCGTAGGGAATCAGCCGGATATCCTGCGGCGGCCCCAGCGGCGTCCGGCTGCGGGGCTGCTCAAAACAGACGCCGTTTGCAAAGCCCCAGTCGATCTCCACCGCGCGCGCTATCAGGGAGATGGGCGGATGCACGGTGGAAAAGGGACGGTCAAAATCATCGTGCTCCCGCACGGCGAAGCAATCGGAGACATAGGCGTAGTTCCACGGCGATTGCGGGGTGATGCGGTAATCACAGTAGGGATATTTCCGCACGACGCCGTCGCGCTCGTATTCCACCCGCTCCCATTTTTCTTCGATGGCGACCGAATACAGCAGCGCGCCGCGCCGCACGCCGAACAATCCGTTGGGGCGGGGGAGAAGCGCCGCCTCCTGGCGCAGCTCCACCGTGACGGTCGTGCGGCCCGACCAGACGCGGCGGCATTCATAAAATGCCCCGGGACGGGCGGGCGCGTCGTCCACCAGAGCATAGGAAACGCCCTGCGGAATGCGCAGGAAAAGGGAAAACTCCACCGGCCGTTCGGCCGTGACCGTGTAGGTGAGACGGTCGCGGAAGGGATAGAGCGTCTGGAGCTCCACCGTCACAGGCACGCCTTGCACCTGCGCCGACACGTTGGAGGGAACCAGCACGGCGGAGACGATGCCTTCCCCGCAGCGCAGGAAGGAGGAAAGCGCGAGCTTGGGCCAGCCCTGGTTGAAGTTGGCCGTGCAGCAGCCGAAATTGGGCTCCAGCCCAAAGGTGTGGGAATCCTTCCCGTTGGTGCGGAAGACGACCGCGTCTTCCGGCAGAGGGGTGCATTCCGCTTGATTGGTCATCTGCACATACTGATGACTCCACATGTCGGGACTCATCGTGGCGGGCAGCAGATTGAAGGCCAGCAGCTCCAGACGGTCGGCCCATTCGGGAGAGCCGGAGATTTGAAGCAGCTGTTCATAGGAATACATGGCCTCCACCACGCCGCACAGCTCGGTGCCCTGGATGGGACTGCTGCCCGAAAGACATTCGTCCCCGGAAAAGTAGCCCGCAATGTTGCCGTGACGGCCTTCCAGCAGACGCAGCATCTCCCGGGCGTCGCCGTCCGGGTCGCGGCCGTCCAGTCGGGACATCAGTCCGCCCGCCTTGAGCGCCATGGCGAGATTGACCACGTGGGTCAGAAAGCCCCATTCCCGGCGGGGCGTCTGGTCATACCAGCGGCGGAAGAGCTTTTGGTAATCGATGCCCTCGACCTCCAGCTTGCTCGCGAGCTCGAGCAGCCAGTCCTCCGGCTGCCGTTCATAAAGCCAAAAGATGGGAATCAGGCATTCAAACCAGCGGGAGGAGCCCCAGTTAAACAGGGTGTGCGCCTGAATGTGCGAAAGCAGCTGGCGCAGCATGCGGGATACCGCCGGCTGAACGCGGGGGTCCCCCGTACAGGCGTGGTATTCCACGAGCACCTTGCCGATCAGGAAGACGGCCCAGACGTCGTACCGGGGGCGCTCCTCAGGGGCGCAGGGGCAGATCCAGCCGTCCTCCTGCTGGCCGGCGAGGATGGCGTCGATATACCGCGCCGCGCGGGCTTTCAGGTCGCCGTCGTCGAGCAGCCAGGCCAGAGGGATAAAGCCGTCGAGCCAATAGGGAACCCGTTCCCAGCCCTCCCGGTCTCCGCCGATCCAGCGGCTGTCCCGGATATCGGGCCAGATTTTGTCCAGATGGCCGCTCAGGCCGTCGGCCTGAATCTGAAGCTGTTGTCTCAGCCACCCCTCCGGGCGGAGTTCCCTTGCGGAAAACGGGGCATAGCGCAGCGGTTTGAGCATAATGGATACCTCCCAGGATGTCTTTTCTAACGCAAGTATAGCCTCCTTTTTTGTCTCTGCCTAGTACGTTAGCAAACAGAAATGTTGCAAAAATCACCATGGAGATGTTATAGTAAGGAGGAAATCCGGCGTCCTCCCGCACGGAAGCGGGGCGGAATGTTCCGAAGGCTGCTGCCGGGGAAACCGCCGGGCGCGATGAATGCATGAGAATCAGTGGAAAGAAGAGGTTCTCACGTGCCTCTGAGAAAGGATGGTGCCGCCGTGTTTCTCGACCTGCGCAAACCGCCGGAATTCTGCGGCTGCGCCTTTCGCTGTTTTGAAGCGGGCGGACGGCCCATCACCC
>CABSLJ010000015.1 GCA_902478455.1 uncultured Oscillospiraceae bacterium
ACGGCACCGTCGGCGCGAACAAGAACTCCATCAAGATCATCGGCGACCACACCGATATGTACGCGCAGGGCTACTTCGCCTACGACTCCAAGAAGTCGGGCGGCGTCACCATCTCCCACCTGCGTTTCGGCCACAAGCCGATCAAATCCACCTATTACATCAGCCAGGCCGATTTCGTCGCCTGCCACAACCCCTCTTATGTCGACAAGTACGACATGGTCGAGGACCTCAAGAAGGGCGGCAGCTTCCTGCTGAACTGCGGCTGGGATGTGGAAGAGCTTGACCGCCGTCTCCCCGGCAAGATGAAGAAGTTTATCGCCGAGAACGACATCAACTTCTACACCATCGACGGCATCGAGATCGCCAAGGAGATCGGCCTCGGCGGACGCGTCAACACCATTCTGCAGGCCGCCTTCTTCAAGATTGCCAATATCATCCCTGCTGAGGACGCCGTCAAGTTCATGAAGGACGCCGCCACCAAGTCCTACAGCAAGAAGGGCGAGAAGATCGTCGCCATGAACCATGCCGCCATTGAGCGCGGTGTGGAAGGCGTCAAGAAGGTCGAGGTGCCCGCTTCCTGGAAGAACGCCGCCGACGACAGCGAGGTCATCGCCGCCACCGGCAGCCGCCCCGAGCTGGTCAACTTCGTCAACAAGATTCTCCATCCGGTCAACGCCCAGCACGGCGACGATCTGCCCGTTTCCACCTTTGTGGAGGACGCGGACGGCACCTTCCCGCAGGGCTCGGCCGCTTACGAAAAGCGCGGCATCGCCGTGGATGTGCCCGAATGGCAGCCGGAAAACTGCATCCAGTGCAACTTCTGCTCCTATGTCTGCCCGCACGCCGTCATCCGTCCCGTGGCCATGACCGAGGAAGAGCTCAAGAACGCGCCCGAAGGCACCAAGGCGAAGGATATGACCGGTGTGCCCGGCATGAAGTTCGCCATGACCATCTCCACCCTCGACTGCACCGGCTGCGGCTCCTGCGCGCAGGTCTGCCCGGGCATGAAGGGCAACAAGGCGCTTCTCATGAAGCCCATCGATACTCAGCGCGCCGGCCAGGCCGTCTTCGATTACGGCAGAACCCTTTCCGAGAAACCGGAGGTCGCCGCCAAGTTTAAGGATACCACCGTCAAGGGCAGCCAGTTTAAGCAGCCCCTGCTCGAGTTCTCCGGCGCCTGCGCCGGCTGCGGCGAGACGCCTTACGCCAAGCTGGCCACCCAGCTGTTTGGCGACAGAATGTACATCGCCAACGCCACCGGCTGCTCCTCCATCTGGGGCGGTTCGGCTCCCTCCACCCCCTACACCGTCAACGACAAGACCGGCCGCGGTCCCGCATGGGCCAACTCCCTGTTTGAGGACAACGCCGAGTTCGGTCTGGGCATGACGCTGGCCCAGAAGGCCATCCGCGGCAGACTGGCCGAGTACGTCGGCAAGATCGCCGAGCTCAAGGCGGACGACGCCGCGCTGAAGACCGCGTGCGAGAACTACCTCTCCACGATGGACGACTCCGCCGCTAACCGTCCCGCGACCGACGCGCTCATCGCCGAGCTCGAGAAGATCGAGAGCTGCTCCTGCGAGGCCGGCCAGCTGGCCAAGAAGGCCCTTGCCGATAAGGACTACCTCGCCAAGAAGTCCATGTGGATTCTCGGCGGCGACGGCTGGGCCTACGACATCGGCTTCGGCGGTCTCGACCATGTGATCGCTTCGGGCGAGAACGTCAACATCCTCGTCTTCGACACCGAGGTCTACTCCAACACCGGCGGCCAGGCTTCCAAGTCCACGCCTGTGGGTTCGGTCGCTCAGTTTGCCGCTGCCGGCAAGGCGGTCAAGAAGAAGGACCTCGCCGCCATCGCCATGAGCTACGGCTATGTGTACGTCGCTCAGGTGGCCATGGGAGCCGACTACAACCAGTGCATCAAGGCCTTCCACGAGGCCGAGAGCTACAACGGTCCCTCAATCATCATCGCCTACGCGCCCTGCATCAACCACGGCATCAAGGGCGGCATGACGGTTGCTCAGGCGGAGGAAAAGAACGCTGTGCTGTCCGGTTACTGGCACAACTTCCGCTTTGATCCCCGTCTGGCCGACGAGGGCAAGAATCCCTTCCAGCTCGACAGTAAGGCTCCCACCGCGAGCTACCGCGACTTCATCATGAACGAGGTCCGCTACAACTCGCTGAGCCGCGCCTTCCCGGAGAGAGCCGAAAAGCTCTTCGCCGAAGCCGAGCAGGTCGCGAAGGACAAGTACGATCACCTCGTCAAGCTCTCCAAGCTGTACGAATAATCCCTTTCCTGCAAGATCACAAGCCGCCCCGGAGACATCTCCGGGGCGGCTTTCTTGTGTGCAAAAACAGGCCGCGTATCTTTGCGGACGTCCGCGCGCCTCCGGCAGGCTTTTTCCGCTTCAGCCGGAGAATTCCTCCGGCGAAATCTCCTGTAAAACGCCGAAAAAAGGAGTAAATACTTGCAAAACGGACGTATTTCGTATACTATTGAAATGAAGGTAAACGCGGTTTTCCGTTGGAAGGCGCCGCGCGGATTCTCCGGTTTCCGTCTGGGGAACAGCGGCCCGCCTCCCCTTCTGTGGGGTACTCCCTCAAAAGCGACCGACGGGGGGGCGCAACTTTTTCCGCCCCGCCACATACCTATATTCTGTATATTTATGTAACCGCGCCTCTTTCCTCTGACCTGCATGCAGGATAAACGGACCACCGCGCCCGTTGCAATACCACGAATGCCTGAGAAAATCCAGAACGAGTGGGGAGATCATTATGCCAAGCTGTCCAAACTGTCACGCGCCCTTGGAGGAGGACGCAAACTTCTGCATTCACTGCGGCTTTGCCCTAAGCGCCAAGGCGGAGGAAGGCGCCGAGTCCCCGCCCGCTCCGGCGTCGCTTTGCGCCAAGTGCGGCGCTCCTTTGAGCGAAGGGGCGGCTTTCTGCACCGTCTGCGGCGCGCAAATAAACGCCGCAACGGGCGAAACGTTCCCCCCGGCGGAGTCTTCCAGTGCCGACGAAGACGCCCAGGCGACCGTCGCCGAGGCGGAATCTCTGTCCATCGATGAAGATTCCCAAGCCTCCACGGCGGATGAGACCTCCGGCGGACAGCCTTCCGGGCTGCCCGCGCTTTGCCGCGTCTGCCATACGCCTCTGCGGGAGGGGGTAAGCTTCTGCACCGCCTGCGGCACGCCGGTTGAAGCACTCGAAGCGAAGCAGCCCGACGCCGGGAACGAGGCCCCCGCGGCCGCCGGGGAGGCCGACCCTGTTTTTCCGGCAAATCAGGCTCCCGAGGCGCTTTCCGCCGACGCCCCCGTCTGCCCGGCCTGCGGCACGGCCCTGGTCGAGGGCATGCGCTTCTGTATTTCCTGCGGCGCGCCGGTCGATTCCCAGCCGGTTGCCGCAGCGCCCGCGACGCCCATGCCTCCGGCAGTCCCGCAAACGGCGGCGGTCCCTGTGCAGAAACCGCGCAGGGCCAAGCCGGACAAAGACAAAAGCAAGCTCTGGGGCGGCTTAAAAACCGCCGCCCTGGCGCTCACCATTCTGGTGCTCATCGCCGGTCTCGCGCTCAGCCTTGTCTATGGCACCCTCGGCTTTATGCCGTTTGACGGAACCGACGGCAACGGCGGGGCGACCTCCAGCGACGGCATGCTTTCGGTCACCCTGGCGTACGACGGGGAGGACTTCCTCTTCCAGGACGGAAACACCGCCCAGCTCAAGGTGATTCTCAAAAATGAGACGGCCGACGTACTGCGCAATCTCTCGGTCGATTACCATCTGCCCGCCGGACTGCGCGCCTCGGGCGGCGCACAGTCCCTGCAGGCCGACGTGCTGGGTCCCGGCGGAACCCGCACCTTTGTGCTGCCCGTAGTCCGGGAGCACCCTGTCAACCAGAATTTTGTCACCATCCTGCTGGTGATGGCGGTTACCGCCGTGCTGACGGCGGCGCTGATCTTCCTCTACGCGCAGATTTCCAAGAAGCATGTCAAGCTTTTGAACCGTGCCGTCTCCCTTGTGCTGGCTGCGCTCATGCTCCTGCCGGCCCTTCAGATGACCGCCAACGCTCTGAATCAGGACATCGGCGACGCCGAGCTGGTCTACGGCGAGGACGGCGAACAGGCGACCAGTCTCTCCATCAACGTCACCACGCAAAATGAGTTCGCGCTCGGCAAGGGCGCCGGCAGCAGCTTTTCCTATACGGCCAGCTATTCGCTTGAGCAGACCCTCCTGCTGAACGCCGCAGCAAGCGAGGCGGGGGACGTGCTCAGGCTCAGCTGGAACGAAATTGAGGGCGCTGCGCAATACCGCCTCTACCGGGCCGACGCGGGGCTCGAATTTTCCGAGCTGGAGACCGTCCCCGGCACCGAATACGAGCTTCCCCTCCCCTCTGCAGACCGCATCTATTATTTCCGGGTGGTCGCGGAAACCGAGAAGGGCGAGCTTTCCTCCGGCGACATGCGGGTTGTCGTCAGCAGCAGCAACGCCGTCTATTCGGACAGCGACGGCGACATCCTCTCCAACGAGATGGAGGCGGCCTTCGGCACCTCCCCCGCCCTGGAGGACAGCGACGGCGACGGCCTCTCCGATTTTGACGAACTGACCAAGACCATGACCGATCCCCTGTCCTACGACAGCGACGGCAACGGCGTCGGCGACGGGGAAGAGGATCCCGACGGCGACGGCCTGACGAATCTGGAGGAAATCGAGTACGGCACCAAGCCTCACGCGGCCGATTCCGACGGCGACGGCCTGGATGACAAAACCGAAATCGAATTCTCCTCCAATCCCCTGCTCTACGACACCGACGGCGACGGCCTTTCCGACAGCAGCGAATACTTCCTTGGGACCGATCCCAACTCTCCGGACAGCGACGGAGACGGCGTAAACGACGCCCAGGCCGAATACACCGTCACCGTCGGCACACAGGAGAAGGACGGCGCTTCCCTGAACATCACCGACAGCGGCTCCTCCCTCACCGCCGCCGAAATTACCGATATCACCGAAAACACAACCTTCGCCGGTCAGGACTATATCGCCTCCCCCGTCATCTCGGCCGAGGTGGCCGAGACCACCACCGGCTCGATCACCCTGCCCATCATCAAGAACAATCCCGACGACGGCGAAATCATCGTCGTCGCCTACGACCAGAAAAACAACGATTTCCGCGTGCTGCCGGACAGCGCCGTCAGCGAGGACGGCTCCACCGTCACCGCCGGACTGACCGACGAATACTACACCTCCTCCGAAAAGCAGACCGACGACGGCGACGCCGTTCCCACCAAGCGCATGGTCTACTGCGCCATGTTCGTGGCTAACTGGCACATGCAGTTTGAAGCCCCCCTCTCCCCCGGCCGCGAGGAGGGCGCTCAGGCCTACTTTGACGTGGAATTCGTCATCGACGAATCGAGCTCCATGGAAGACAACTCCAAGGGCACGACCAACGACCCCGAGCGCTACCGCATCGAGGCGGCCAAAAACTTCACCACCGGACTGATCGCCGGCGACCGCGCCGCCGTGGTCGGCTTCAACGACACGGCGAGAAGGAAGATCGCCCTTTCAGAGGACATGGACGCGGTGCGCGCGGCCATCGACTCCATCGTGGGCAACGCGGGCGGCACGGCGCTCTATGAGGGCTTGGAGGAGGCCATCGACGAACTGCTCGCCACCTATGACGAGACCCGCGGCCGCTTTATCATCGCCCTGACCGACGGTGAGGACAGCGCAAGCAACGACGAAGCGTACGACAACATCATCGCTACCTGCGTCGAGCACGGCATCCCGATCTACACCATCGGCCTCGGGACCAGCGTCAACACCAATCTGCTGACTAAGCTGGCCAACTACACCGGCGGCGCCTACTTCAACATCCGCTCCGCCGAGGACCTTCCCCAGGTCTTCAACCGCATCGAGAACACCGCCTTCTTCGGCGAGGATTCCGACGGCGACGGCCTCGCCGACGCCATCGAGGAATTCGGTCTGCGCGACGGTATGGGCGACGTCTATTACACCGACCCCCACAACCGCTTCACCGACGACGACGATCTCTCCGACGGTGAGGAAGCCGGCAACGTCATGTACAACGTCATCGACGAAGAGGGCAACACCATCGAATACTACGTCATGCTGACCGACCCCACCCAGGCCGACACCGACGGCGACGGCCTCGACGACCTCGACGAGCTGGCCATGGGCACCCTCCCCTGGTGCAGCGACACCGACGGCGACGGCCTCGCCGACGGACTGGAAGCCTCCATCGGCTACAATCCCCTCATCGCCAACTACGACGGCGACGCCTTCTCCGACGCCGAGGAGTATTACAACGGCGTCCAATGGACCGAGCTATACGATTTTCTGGAACAGTACGCCTCCGGTTCGGCGGGCGACCTGCTCTTGAACGCGCTCATCGCCATGACCGGCTGCATGGACCCCTACACCTACGACCTGAGCTCCTATGAAAAGGGCCTGGCCCTTCTGGAGGGCGCGCTGCTGGGCGATTTCGGCGACCTGCTCGCCGAGGCGGGCGTGGTCAACCATGAACTGACTGACTCGGTCTACTACATGCTGGGTCAGACCATTTTGGGCTTTATCCCCGCCGCCAACGTGGTTGTGGCTATCCGGGACGCTTTGGCCAACGTCATCAAGGGCGACCTCATCGCCGCGTCCCTCGCCCTGACCAACCTGATTCCCGAGGGCGGCGCGGTCATCAACGCCGTGCGCAACATCTGCTCCTTCCTGGAGAAGGTCTACAGCGGCTACACCTCCTCCATCGAGTACGCCGGCAAGATCACCATCAACAACGTTGTGACCGCTCCGGCCTTTACCTATCTGATTCTCCGCGTCATCGAGAAGATTGAGGACAGCTGGGGGCTCGACATGAACACCGACGACCTCAATCGCCTCATGGAAGACCAGATCGACAACGGCGTAAGCGGTCTGACCAAGGACAACATGCGCAACTGGGAGGTCTTCCTGATTTACAAGGACGCTACCCCCTACCGGGCCTCCGACGCGGTGGGCGAGGCTCAGCCGCTCCAGCTTTCAATCAGCAACACCGCCTCCCCCATCACCCTCACGCAGGCCGTGCGCAGCGCCCTGGGCAACCGCGCGGGCGGCACCCTCACCGCGGGTGACGCGGGCGCGGTTTACACGCTCTCGCGCGCCATCGACCTCGAATGCACCGAATACCAGAACGCCACCACCCTGGAGCTCGCGCTGCACGACAGCGTTGACCGGACGGCCAATTACATCGACGGCAATTATCCCGACATGCGCAGAATCCTTCAGCTGGCCGTGACCGATTCCCTCGTCTCCGAGGACGCCTACCGCGTACTGAGCAATCTGAGAAGCTACGCCGAGGAACACGGCGTGGAGCTCCAGTACTTCCTCTACCAGACCTCGGACGACACCGACTACAACGACGAGCTTCAAAACACTCAGCCCAGCGACAAGAAGGAGGCCGTCATCATCGTGCCCGGCATCTCGGGCAGCGAGCTGGTGGCAGGCGAGGACTTCGACGGCTTCCAGTTCTCCACCGTCAACGAGGGCGACCTTGTCTGGCTGCCCGAACTGAATTTTAACATCGATTCCATCACCACCGATATTCCCGCCGACGTGCTCAACGTCATCGGCGCGTTCAACATGCTCCAGATGGACAACGGCGGCAGCTCGCTTTACAAAATCCGCGCCAAGCAGGTCTCTGAAAGCGACGAGGAGGTCGGCGCGCTCGGCAGCGGCACAGCCATGTACAAGGCGCTGCTCGCCAAATACGGCGATTCGCGCGACGTCGTCTTCTACGGCTACGACTGGAGAATGTCGGTCTCCAAAACGGCCGCCGAGCTGGAAACCTTCATCCATCTGCGCGGCTATGAGAAGGTCACCTTTGTCTGCCACAGCATGGGCGGCATCGTCACTTCCTGTTACCTGGCGCGAAGCGACGAGAACGTCCAGAAGACCGAACGGGTCATCACCGTGGGCACCCCCTACGGCGGCTCGCCCAAGGCGCTCTACACGCTGGAAACGGGAAAATTCCTCGATTTTTCGGTGGCGAACATGCGCATCTCCGCCCTCGACTACATCTTCAAAACCATGGCCAAGAACTTTGCCAGCGTCTATGAACTCCTGCCCTATGACAACGTCATCGACGCGCACGGCGCTTATGTTTACGACGCCTCCTCCTACGGTTATCTCGACGCGGCCGGCACCTCCTCCTACATTAAGAACCAGTCCGCCTGGCTTAACAGCTCCATGTACACCGCCGCGCTGGCCATTCAAAACCAGCTGTACGCCTCGGGCGACCACATCATGAACCGTGAGGACGTCGATTCCTACATCATCGCGGGCTACAATGTCTCCACCATCACCCAGCTTAATCTGGAGGACGGCAAACTCATCTCCGCCGGCAAGAGTCTGGCGGGCGACGGCACCGTGCCTCTCGTCAGCGCCGTGGAGGCGAACGGCGAGCTGTTCCACAAACCGGTTTACCTGGTAAACGGCGTGGACCACAGCGGCCTGTTTGCCGACGCCGACGTCATCGATCTCATCTGCAATATCATCGACAGCGGCGCCGGCGCCTCCTACAACTCCTCCAAAATCTCTACGGCCGAGGGCGTCACCGTCTCCTCGGAAATCCTGGAGACCGAGGAGGCCGTCTCCACCTCCGACGAGGTGGTCAACAGCGTCATTAGCACCATCTACAACACGGTCGTGGCCTACTGCCCGGTCTCCCTGACGCTGGTGGACGAAAACGGCGCGGTCATCGGCACCGTCTCCTCACAGGGCATCCAGACCGAGGAGAAGTACGCCGAGCTGTTCGAACTGATGGACGACGGCGAGACCAAGCAGGTCATTGTGCCCGAGGGCTATTCCGTGCAGGTCAACGGCGAGGATCAGGGCCAGATGGACCTCATGGCGGCCACCGTCAACGCCGACGGCCAAATCATGAAGCGCTCCTTCTTCCGGGACATCGACGTGAGCGTCTCCATGTCGGCCAAAATCACCCTTACCGACAGCGACGACGTCACCGTTGAGATCGACGCCGAAGGCGACCAGACCTACGAAACCCGCCTGACTGCGGCCGACGCCGAACAGACCGTATTCCTCACCGAGGAGGAGGGCGACGGCGGAGCCGGCGTGCGCGGCTGGATTCTCATCGGGCTGGGCGCGCTCATGCTGCTGGCGGCGGCGGTTGCGCTGCTCGTCATCTCCAAAAAGTACAGCGTGAAGGAAAAGAAGGGCAAAAAGCAATAGGGACGCCGTTAAAACCGGCGGCGCTTCCCTGCCCCCGCTCCGGCGGGCGTGATAAGCATGCGAAATACCGCCTTGCGCCGGCAGGGCGGTATTTCATCCTATCTGATCAAAAAAGGGGGACACCGCAAACATGAAACGGCTTCTTTGCTTCTTTCTCTGCCTGTGCTGCCTGCTTTCGGCGGCCGCCTGCGGCGGGGAGGACGTCTCCGGCGAGTTGCCCGTCTCATCGGCCGGTCCCTCCTCCGCTGAACCGTCCGCCCCGGCTCCGCCGCCGGAATCGCAGACCGATCCGCTGGAGGCCGTCCGTCACGCCGCCGTCTTCCTCCTGGGGGAAAGCACGGTGCAAATCGGCGGTGCGCCCCATACGCTCGAGGTGCCGCCCTTCCTTGAGGGCGGCGTGCTTTACGTCCCGGTGGCCCCCGTCGCCGTCATCCTGGGCGGCAGCTTTGTCCGCTCGGACGGCGTCTACTACATGAACTATCAGGGCAACGTCTCGGTGATGATGGAGGAATACAACGTCCTCCTGTTCAATTCCGACGCGGTCATCATGGACCGCACGCCCGTGGTGAAGGAGGGGGAATTCTGCCTGCCGGTCGAAAGCCTGGCCAAAATACTCTCCATGAGCTGCTCCAAGAGTCCGTCGCAGGAGATTTACGTCCTAGGGGCCTCGCAGCAGCTGGACGAGGGGGCGCTCGCCGCCGTGCGGGCAAGCCTGGGTGCGGACATCCTGCCGAAAAAGGAGAACCGGCGGCTGCTGGAGCTCGCCGACCGCTGCGGCGCGGCCTACGAGGAGCTTGAGCAGTATGCCGTTTACCGCACTCTTTGGGCCAGCGACGCCGAGGGAGTCATTTCCTCCCTCTGGCTGGACGCCGCGGGCGAGCTGCACAGCGAGGTCTATGAAATGTCCGAGACCTTCCCGGCCGACTCCCTCTTTGTGACGCAAAAGACCAAAGGCGGCGACAAGCTCTGCGACCTCTCCACCCGGAAGGCCGTCTCCGAGCCGCCGGACCAACTTTACACGGAGGAACTGCGTCGGGCGACCGGCCGGTATATGGAACTGCTGGCCGCCGCCTCAATCGCCGGGGACGGCCGGGCGCAGTCTCTGCTTGCCGGTTACCGCCGGGCCCTTTCCGGCGCGCTTGACGACCCCGATTACACCGCCGACCTCGCCGCATCCTATGACACCGGCCTCTACACCGCGCAGAGCCCCGAGGATGCCTGGGAAAATCTCTTTGCGCAGGCGCAGGTGGGAGATTTTCTCACCTTCAGCGCCGAGGGGGCGGCCGCCGAGTACGGCTATTTCAATCATTCGGCCCTCATCATCGAGAAGAACGAAACCGAGGGCTGGCTGCGGCTTTTACAGGCGCGCGGCAGCGAATACGGCGTGGGGGCCGATCTCGACATGGACTACCTTTCTCTCGATTCACTGGACAGCGAGGAATATTTCCGCAAATACGGCGTCATCTTCCTGTGCGGCGCGGGGGAGCTCTCTCCCACACAGCGGCAGGAGATGGCGGAAAACGCCTACGAAAAATACAACGGCTATCAGTTCGGCTACGGCGGACGGATGGGACTGGAGGAGACCAACTGCACCGAGCTCATCGACGAAGCCTATTTGACCGCGGGCGTCGACCTGATCGACGGGGACTATGAATCGAGGCTCAAGGAGGTTTTAAAGGGCAACACCAAGAACCTGGTGCTGATTCCCGACGACCTCCTCTTCTCAGAGAAAACCAGGGTGATCGCTGTATGGAAAAGATGACCGGGACCGAGCTCCTCCGAGCGGAGCATTTGAAGAAATATTACGGCCGCAAGCTCGTGCTTGACGACGTCTCCCTTGCGGTCCGCCGCGGGGAAAAGATCGCCATCGTGGGGCGCAGCGGCGCGGGCAAAACCACCCTTTTGGGGCTGCTCGGCGGGCTTGAGGTCAAATCGGGCGGCAGCATCCGGTTTGACGGCCGGGAGCTGACGCGCCGCGGACTGCGGAAATACCGCCGGGATTCGGTGGGCTTCCTCTTCCAGAATGGCTGCCTTGTGGAGGAATTCACCGCCTTTCAAAACGTCGCGGCGGCCGTCCGGCTCTCAAAAAGCGGGGCCGACGTGACGGAATATCTCTCCCTCGTCGGCCTTGCCGACAAGCTCGACGCTTACCCCAACCAGCTTTCGGGCGGGCAGTGCCGGCGCGTCGCCCTGGCCAGGGCGCTGGCCAAGCGGCCCGCCCTGCTGCTCCTGGACGAGCCGACCGAGGGACTGGACGACGTCACCGGCCTGGAGATCATGGAGCTTGTGGAGCGCCTGTGCGCGCAATACGGCATCACCATGATCATGGTGACCCATCACCTGCCCTTTGCGCGGAGGATGGACCGCTGCCTCCGCCTGGAAAACGGCAGGCTTACCGAGGGGGACTTCCTGTGAGAATCGGCTTTCTGCTCTTTTGCGGCCTGATTCGCCGCCGCCCGCTGCGGCTGGTCCTCATCGCGCTGTGCTCCTTCGGCTGCTTTCTGTGCTACCTCGGCCTCGGGTGCAGTCGCGACACCATCGCGGCCGCGCAGGCCTCCTTTGTGGAAACAACCGGGCTGGGGGACATCGTCGTCGCCACCGAGGAAGTTCCCGAAGGGGAACTGCGGGACATGCTTCTTCACATCGACGGCGTCTCAAGCGCCGACGAGGGCTACCGCTATTCCCTCCGCTGCGCCTTTGGCGACGGCGCAGTGCGGACGGCCCGTTTCTTCGGCTATGCAGAGGAGAGCATCGTCTCCCCCATTATGCAGGGGGAGGGGGACTTCGCGCTCAGCTACGGCTACGCCGCCGATTTCTCCGCCGAGCAGGCGGCCTCCCTCACGCTTCCGGATGGAGAGGTCGTCCCGGTTGACGCGGTCGCCTACCTTCCCCTGTACACGGCGGTCTATATAGACCGCCACACCCCCAGCGCCGACGGCGAGATCGTCGACCTCTACGCCGATGTGGAGACCATCTGGAACATTTCGGGCGACCGGCTGGTCAATTACGCCGTGGCCGAGCTCTCGGAGGGTGCGGACATCGATGCCGTGCTCCGCAGGATTGCGGAAAACGATGTGCTGTTCGTCGAATATGCCCTGCCCGCCGCAGAAGAGACCGCCTACGCCGCCTCGGCCGAGCTGGGCGACGTTATTCTCAGCGTGTGCAGGCTCTTCCCGTGGATTCTTTTCGCCGTGGGTTTGCTTTTTATCTGCATTTTCCTTTCCGGTCTTGCCGACCGTTCCCGGGCGACGGCCGCCGTGCTCCTCTCGGACGGCGCTTCTCTGTCCGATGTCTTTTACGGCCTGTGCCTTTACGGCCTTTTTGCCGTTCTGCTGGGCTTTTTCGCAGCCTTGCCCGCCGGGCTGCTGCTGGCGCGCAGCGTTACGGATATTTCCCTTGAAAACATGGGGCTGCCCGGCGCGGCGCTCTCCTTCCCCCTTTCCTATCTGCTGACGGGACTTGCCGCCTGCGCCGTTCTGGCGTTGCTGGCCTCCGCCGCGGGGACCGTCTTCCTCTGCCGCCGCAGTCTGGTGGGCCTTCTGCGCCGCGTCCGCCGCAGGAAGACGGGTGTGGTGATGGACGTCCTGCTGACCGCTCTATGCACGGCGGCGGCCATCTGCCTGGTGACGACCACCCTGTTTTACAAGGATTCCCTCACCGCCGTCCGGGAGGACCTCTTCTCTCACCGGTATTCCTACGACGCTCAGGTGGTCTACTCCGGTTTTGTCCCCCTGACCCGGCTGGAGGAGCTGGAGCGCTCCGGGACGGTCGCGCAATGCGAGCCGCTTTTGCTCGGTACGGCAACGCTCTCGTGCAACGGGAAGACGTGCGATGTTTCCGGTATGGCGCTTGCCGAAGGGGGGAGCCTGATCTCCTTTTATGACGCCGACGGCCGCAGAATGAGCGCCGTCGGCAACCAGATTGTCCTTTCGGAATGGACCGCTTTGCGCCTCGGCGCGAAGACGGGAGACCTCGTGCGCGCCGAGGTGGTCTACGGCGGGAAGCGGCTGGAGGCAAGCTGCCTTGTAGCCGGCGTTTCGGAGCAGTATTCCTCCTTTACCGAGCTGATCTCCATCGGCACCATCGAGGAATATCTCGACTCCTCCGGCGTGATGAACAGCGCCGCCGTCCGGCTTCTTCCGGGCAAGACTGAGGAATTTCTGCGCTACGCTGAGAGTCTGGACGGCGTCTATTCCGTCCAGCTCAAGGAAAACGCCGCCGCCCGCTTTGACGACCGTTTTTCCGGTACAAAACGGCTGATCGATCTCATCATCGCCGACGGGGCGCTGCTAGGCTTTTCCATCTACCTGCTGATGGGCTACAGCGCCTGGCGGCGGAACCTGAAGCGGAATTCCATTCTGCTGATGCTGGGGGAAAGTCCGCTCCGCCTGGCGGCGGCCGACGCCCTCGTCCGACTGTGCGGCGTCGCGCTCGGGCTGTGTCTGGGCATCCCGGCCAGCCTTGCGGCGGCAAGGGGTATTCTGCTTTTCCTCTCCAGCGACGCCATCCGCTATCCCTTTGTCCTGCGGCCGGAATCGCTTCTGACCGCCGTGGCGCTCGCCCTCTCCTACGTTGCGGCGGTCGCCGTTTTGTACTGCATCGCCACGGCGAAGCGGGCGCGGGATATTATCTGAACGCTCCCTGTCCGGACGTGCGGACAGGAAAAAACAAGAGAATCCATAGAATCCTTGTAGGGGGCGCACAATGTGCGCCCCCTTTGGTTTTGCGCCAAAACATGATGCATCGCGCCCCGCGCGCCCGCCGCCGGGGCGGCGGCCTTGACAGGCGAACGATGTTCGCCCCTACTCTCATCCCGATAGCCGGGCATAGAGGTCGATGCCCTTACTAAAAAACAAGCTCGGCCCCCCCGCGCAGAACAAGAAAGGAAAAAATTTTCTCCTTTTGATGCTGGTATTATTCACAAAAAATAGAGCCCGTCCATTTTGAATTGTAAAATAAAACCAGGTTTATTCCGAACCTGCAAAAAGGGACAGGAGGGGTTTGTTTATGAAAAAGTGCGGGAAAAACAGAGTTGCCGCCGCTGTGCTCATTCTGGCGCTGATGCTTCAGATGGTTGGGATCAGCGGCCCGGTCTGTGCTCTGCCTGAGGCGGCTGTTGACAGTGCGACCCAAGGCACGCCCGTCTCCACGCCGGAGGAGCTCAACGCCGTCCGCCGGGACCTGGGCGGTAGCTTTTACCTGACGTGCGACATCATCTTTACCAGGGAAGACTTCGCCCCGGGCGGCGCGTTTTACAACGAGGGAGAGGGCTTCGAGCCCATCGGCAATAAAAATGCCCCCTTCACCGGCGTTTTCGACGGCAACGGCTATGAGATAAAAGGGCTGCAAATAAATAACCGCTCGGCCGTCGTTTTAAGCGACACCTACGGCAACACCTGGAAGGAGCAGGACGTCGGCTTGTTCGGCGTCAACGCGGGCACCGTCAAGAATCTTCGGTTGACCGATTCCTACGTCTCCTATGACGACACTCTGGAGGAATTGATCACGGTAAGCTGCGGGGGCATCGCCGGCACAAATACCGGGATGATCTACAACTGCCAAAGCAGTGCCGGAATCAATGTGCAGCTTTCCGAAGCGTCGGACAGCAAATACGATTTCCAATCCGTGCTGTTGACCTCGGGCGGCATCTGCGGAAGCAATCAGGGAGAAATCTCCTATTGTAAAAATACGGGCAGCGTCCGTGGGAACAAAGCCGGCGGCATTGTGGGCGAGACTTCCGAGGAGGCCACCATCGTCCGCTGTGCCAACGAGGGGGATATTCTCTCTGTGTCCGCCGCTTACGCGGGCGGGGGCGGAGACGGGCTGCCTCTAACCGTGATATCCGAGAGCCGGGCCGGCGGTATTGCGGGAAGCGGCGGCGAGCTGCTTTTCGACTGCTACAATGCGGGCAGCGTGAAGGCTTACGCCAACGTTCAGAGGGTGTCCGGCGGGGCCGACCGTTACACCTACACCCTCTCCGCCGGGGGACTCGTCGGCCGGGCCGGCGACCTGGGACTGAACCACTGCTACAACGTCGGCGCGGTCGCCGCACAGGCCAGCCGGGAGCACGAGGATGTCACGGCCTATGCGGCCGGGATGGCCGTCGGCTCATCCATTAGCCCCTATCAATGCCTGGCTCTGAACAACACCGACTATGCCGTTTTGATACCCAATGAGCCGCCTCCGGCTCTTCAGTACCAATATTCTGAATGGCAGATGAAGGCGCTCTACAGCTACAACGGCTTTGACTTTGAAAATGTGTGGATTATGGATGCGGAAAGCGGATATCCCTATCCGCAGCTGCGCGCGCCGGTCCCGGACCGCTGGACCGCCGTCTCCACCAAGGAGCAGCTGGACGACATCCGCCATCAGCTGTCCGGCCGGTACTACCTGACCAACGACATCGTCTTTACCGAGGAAGATTTTGCCGAGGGCGGCCTGTTTTACAATCAGGGCGAAGGCTGGACGCCCATCGGGAACTTTGACTATCCCTTCACCGGCCAGTTTGACGGAAGGGGCTATGAAATCCGCGGCTTGGAAAGCAACCGCACCTCCGCGCTGCCCGGCACGGACGCAACCGGCAGCGACTGGCCCTACGGGCTGGGGCTGTTCGGCGTCAATCAGGGGACGATCCAAAATCTCGGCGTGGCCGACGCGCGGCTTTCCTTTCTCGGCGACCAGAACATATCGGTCTACTGCGGCGGCATCGCCGGACGCAACGAGGGGACCATTGAAAACTGCCGCAGCGGAGCCACTCTGAACGATGGCTACCCGGACAACACCGTTGTTACCTATGACATGCAGACCCGCGTCATTTCCGGCGGCATCTGCGGAAGCAACACCGGCCTGGTCACCCAATGTGAAAACAACGGGGCGGTCAACGGCATGCATGCCGGCGGCATTGCGGGAGAAAGCCTGCTCTCCTCTGAAATCAGCTACTGCATGAACTTAGGACCGGTGCGTTCCCTTGCCCTGACAAAGAGCGTCAGCGGTTCCCAAATCTACACCGTCATGCTTTTGGGAAGTAGCGGAGGTATCGTCGGCCGGGCGGAGTGGTCCTACATCCTCAACTGCGCCAACGGCGGCAGCGTGGAAGCTTACGCAAAGGCAGACAACATTACATCTACAAATGGTAATTTTTCTTATAATTATTACTATGACATCTATTCAGGCGGTATTGTTGGCGTGGGCAACGGCAGGATTGTCCAATGCTGCAATACAGGTGTGCTCAACGCTCACGCCAGCCAAACAAATACCGACAATATTCGGCTGTACCAGGCCGGCATCGGTTCGGCGGATACAGGCGAACTCGAGGTTGTAAACTGTTACTATCTGGACGACGGCGCCGCGCAGGGCGGCGGCATCCCCTGTTCCGTGGAAGAGCTGCAAAGCTCCGCGCATCTGGATAAGCTGAACTTTGAGGACGTATGGGAGATTGATGCGGCGGAAGGCTATTCCTATCCCCAAATCCGCCAAACGCTGGAGGAAGAAAAAATCCGTCACGAGGGCTTTCTGCCCATCTCCACCAAGGAGGAATTGGACGGCATCCGCAATCATTCCAACCTGACGCGCTACTACCTTACGCAGGACATCCTTTTCACCTCCGAGGACTTTGAGCAGGGCGGGTTGGTGGGCCCGGGCGGTTGGCACCCCCTTCAATTTAACCAATCCGATTCATTTTATGGCGTTCTGGACGGGTGCGGGCACTCCATCATCGGCCTGAACACGTTCGAATCCGGAGGTCTGTTTGACATCATCGGCCGAAGGGGGCAAATTCTCAATTTACACTTCCGGGCCACCGAACCGATCACATCGCAATCCACACAATTTGCAGCCTTCGCATCGGGAAACGAGGGCGTTATTTCCGACTGTTCCGCTTCTTTTGATATCGAAGCTGGCGCTCTGCTGCAAGAAATCTCTGGCATCGTGGGCCGTAACGAACATGAAATCATCAACTGCTGGGTATCCGGTAGCATAAATACCAGCAGCTCTACCCCAAGCAAATGCGGCGGCATTGCATGCACAAATTCCGGCGTGATTCGCGGCTGCCGCAATGAAATGAATATCACCGGCAGAGGTCAGATATCTGGAATTGCTGAAAATACCGGCGTGATTGAGAACTGCTGCAATCTCGGCGTAATTACCGGGACAGCCGCCAGCGGCCAGACGGATTATAGCATGATATTCGCCGGTATTTCTTCCTGGAATGGGGGCCGGATCTCCCAGTGTTACAACAACGCTCTCTTCCAAATCTCCGGCGATATTCCCAGCCAGTCCCTGCAGTACTGCGCAGGAATCGTCGCAGAGAATGACGGCAGCGTGCGCAACTGCTTCAACGCCGGCAGCATCACGGAGAATGTCCCGTCAAAATGCGTGCTGGGCGGCATTGTGGCCAAAAATGCCGGCTGGATCCAGACTTGCTACAACGTGGGGCCGATGACTTCCACGGTTGGACAGCCGTGGGTCGGCGGCGTATCTTCCGGCTTAACGTCGTTCGGTTTCTATCGAAATAACTTTTATGCGGCGTCCTGTATCAATCCCGAAGATAACGTGGATAACAACGCCGCCGCGCTCACCGACGAACAGCTGACCGACCCCGCCTCCTACAAGGGCTTCGATTTTGCATCGATCTGGACCATTCTGCCCGGGAGCGATTATCCCTATCCCCAGCTGCAGGGGATGGAACTGCAGGAAAGCATCTGCGCGCTTCTCATCAAACAGCCTCCCAAGAAGGACCGCTATTTGACCGGAGAAATCGAGTTCAGCTCTGACGGTTTGGAGCTGGAGCTTCTGTATGCCTCCGGCCGCACGGCTCCTCTGGCCGACGGCTACACCGTCAACGGGTTTGACACTGCAAAAAGCGGAGACATCCCGGTCACCTTCTCCTATCAGGGCTTTACCAGCGAGCCGTTCACCATCCATGTCACTTCCCTGTACGACGACTGCACCGTGGTGCTGGAGGACGCCAGTTGGCAGAACGTCGTCATCCCGCATGACGTTTACATCGGCCCCGGCGCCACCTTGCAAATCGGCAGCGGCGTGGAGATTTACGGGGATATCTACGTGCTGGGTACTCTCGCGGCCTATCAGGAATTTACGCTGTCCGGCACCATTTTCTGTAAGGAGCTCTCCTATACCGACGCGCCTTCCCCTGTGGCGCACGGTTCGGTTCTGCTGTCGGAACAAAACGACCACCTCTCCTTCTTCCTTTCAGACACGCCCGTAACCTATATCCCGCTGGAATTCTGTTGGAACAACCCGGTCAAGTTTGAGGGCAAGGTTTCCGGCTTCGGTAACGCGCTGAAAATTGCCGACCTTTATGTGGAGGACCAGCTGATCTCCATCGGCGACAACGGTGCATTCTCCTTTGAAGGGATCGAAATCGGGGACAAAATGAGCGTCACCGCCAAATACGTCACCGTTTTCGGCAACGAAATCATCCACGAGGTTCCCATTTGCCTCAAGCCCATCCGCTCGCTGGAGCTTGCCTCTCCCCCTGCAAAGACCGAATTTTATGAGGATGAGGAGCTGGACCTCTCCGGCATGGTGCTCGTTGCCCATTATGAGGACGGCACCAGCGAAGCCGTCCCCTTTACCGCTTCTCTATCCTCCAGGGAACCCGGCGTGCAGTCCCTGGAAATTTCCGCTCTGTATGGCGCCAGCATCATCATTACCTATGACGTCACCATTCTCGCCAATCCGCTGGTCCGCATTGCGGTCACCACGCCGCCCGACAGAACCACCTACAAACGGCTGGAGGAATTCGATCCCACCGGTATGGTGGTGACCGCCTATTACAAAAACGGCAAGGAGCTCAGCCCCGTCCCCTTTGAGGTCTCCGGCTATGATCCCGCCTTGCTGGGAAAACAGACCGTCACTGTCGCCTACGCCGGCCTGACCGATACGGTTGAGGTCACCGTTGTGCCGCATCCGGTGGAATCGATCGACATTCTTTCTCCGCCTGCAAAGACAACCTATTACCTAAACGAACAGCTCAACACGGACGGCCTGCGCGTATCCGCCACGCGGGCCGACGGCCAGGTGGAGGAAATCACCGGCTATGAGCTCAGCGGCTATGACCCGCAGAAGCTCGGCCCACAGACTATTACAGTGTCCTATGAGGGGAAAACGGCCGGCTTTACGGTGACCGTCTTGGAAAACACCGTAACCGCCCTGACGCTTACCCGCAAGCCGAATAAGCTGAGCTATTTGCAGGGTGAATCCTTGGAACCTACCGGCATGGTGGTCACCGCCATCTATCTGGACGGCACACAAAAGGAAGTGACCGGCTATGAGCTCAGCGGCTATGACCCGCAGAAACTAGGTACACAGACCGTCACGGTGTCCTATGAGGGGAAAACGGCCGGCTTTACGGTGACCGTCTTGGAAAACGTCGTAACCGCCCTGACGCTTACCCGCAAGCCGAATAAACTGAGCTATTTACAGAACGAGGCCTTTGATCCAACCGGTATGGTGGTCACCGCCACGTACCTGGACGGTACACAAAAGACAGTAACCGGCTATGATCTCAGCGGCTATGACCCGCAGAAGCTCGGTACACAGACCATCACGGTGTCCTACGGCGGAAAGACCGCTTCCTTTACGGTCACGGTCAAGGCTTCTGTTCCACACCAGATCACCAGCGCCACACTGAGCATCCAAAACGGCTTCATCAGCAAAATCGGCGCGGGCAGTACGGTAAACAGTCTGCTGAGCTCCATTGCCGAACGGAACTATGTAAAAGTCTATCAGGGCAGCAGGGAAGTGACCGGCGACACAAAGCTTGGCACCGGAATGGTGGTCAAGCTTATGGACGGCAACACCGTCCTGCAAACGCTGACCATTGTGGTCACCGGAGATACCAACGGAGACGGAAAAGTCACCATCACCGATATGCTCGCCGTCAAATCCCACCTGTTGGGCAAGGTAAAGCTCAACGGGGCCGCGGCCAAGGCGGCCGACACCAGCGGCGATAAGTCTATTTCCATCACCGACTTCATCCAAATCAAAGCCTTCCTTTTGGGGAAGGGCAGCATCAAGCCGCAGGCTTGATGACGAGAGGGGTATTCTTATGAAAAAAATCCTTGCGCTGCTTTTGAGCTTTCTGTTCTGCCTTGCCTTCGCCCCGCCGCCCGCCGTTTCCGCCGCATCGGCCTCAGCCAGCCTGTCCGGTCCCTCCACCGTGCGGGCGGGGGATACCATCACCGTTACCTTCCGCGTCAATGCCTCCGGCGTAACCGGCTTTACCGGCGAGGTCAGGTACGACGCTTCCCAGCTGACACTGACCGGCGCGCAGCAGAAAATCGGCAATCCCTGGATGGTGGAATTCAACAATACGGCAGGCGTGGTCAAGTTCGTCGCCTATGACAACGCCCTTACCTCCCCCATCAACGGCACGGCGGATCTGTTCGCAATGACCTTCAAGGTAAGCAACGTGGCCGCGGGCACGGCGGTTTCTCTTTCCTCTTCGGGCGTCATCGCTTCCGACGGCGCAGCCGACGTCAACGTCGGAAATGCCGGCTACAGCGTTACGATTGCAGAGCCGCTTTCCGGCAACACCTTCCTCTCGGGGCTTACCATAGAAAACGCCGCCCTATCCCCTGCTTTTAACAAAAATACGACTTCCTACCAGGTACAGGTTCCCTACAGCGTCAGCCGGCTGAGCATCAAGGCGACCGCCGAGGACGCCAAATCCAAGGTTACCATCAACCAGCCCAACCTGACGCCGGGCGGCACAACAAAGGTGACGATCACGGTACAGGCGCAGACGGGCGCAACGAAAGCCTACTCCATCTCCGTCGCCCGGGCGCAGGACCCCAACTACAAGCCGAGCGGAAACAACGATCTTTCCTCACTTGCAGTGGACGGCTTCCTTCTTTCCCCGCCCTTCAGCCCGGATATAAAAAGCTACGTCGTTTGGCTGCCCTATGAGACCGAAAGCGTCGAGATCAGCGGCGCGGCCGCCGACGCCAAGGCCACCGTCCAGACAAACGGCGGGGAAACGTTGCTCGCCGGGCAGGATAACCCTGTCACCGTAACCTGCACCGCCGAAAACGGAGACAAACAGGAATACCTGGTAATTGTCAAGCGGGCGGCGGCACATGACGGCTCTGTGGAAAGTCTGCCGGAGGAATCTTCCGAGCCGGAATCGTCCGAAGCGCCCTCCGAGCCAGAATCCTCGAAACCGGTTTCCTCTGAAGAGGAGATAAGCTCAGAAATCGTGGAAGCTTCCTCCGGCTCCCCCTTGTGGCTGACGATCATGCTCTGTTTCGTCTGCCTGGCGGCGGGCTTTGGCGTGGCGGTGGTTATCCAGCGCAATCATCCGAATTTCTTATCGTCCAAAAAACGCGGTTTTAAACGATAAATGAACCCCTACGGCTGTCTCTTATACACATCTGACGCTGCCGACGAATAGAGAGG
>CABSLJ010000016.1 GCA_902478455.1 uncultured Oscillospiraceae bacterium
GCTGTGGCGGCAATGACAATGGCTTCGGCAACAACTTCAACAGCGGTTGTGGATGTGGCTGCTAGTTCTCGCAAACATTTCAGCAATGATTTCTCCGTAATTCCTTGCAAATAACGCGAGGGGAGCCCCGGACTTCTGATGAGGTCCGGGGCTCCCGCTTTTCCAGTTGCGTTTATGCTGCGAGCCGGAGGGCTGTTTTTCGCTTTTTGGCGGAGAGAAGGAGGGTCCCCCGTCACCGTCGGAAGGTTTCCCGCTCCACCAGCTTTGCAGACATCATAATCCGCTGGGGCGCCTCCTTGCCGGCGAGCAGGTCGATGACCAGACTCGTGGCCGTCGGGCACAGGGAATGCAGCAGGTTGTCCACGCTGCTGAGCGCGGGCGTGGCGCACTGCGCGTACAGAGAATTGTTGAAGCCGATCAGCGGCAGATGCTGTCCCAGCGCGTCCGCCGCCTTCTGCGCGCCCACGGCCAGCAGGTCCTCAGAGGTCAGAATCGCGGAAATACCCGCATTCGTCCGCAGAGCGTCCTCCACCGCCGCCTTTGCGGCGTCGATGTCCTTTTCCGTCTTGATCATCAGTGCCGGACGGCATTCCAGACCGCAGTCGGACAAGCCCTCCTTGTATCCCTCCAGCTTTTGCGAGCCGCTGTAGGTCATGGAATCGTACACGTAGAGGATTTCCCGATGGCCGTGCTCCGCCAGCAGGCACACGTTCTGCTTCATGGCTTCCTTTTCGTCGCATAGGACGCAGTAGACGTTGGGGATGGACACAAAGCCGTTGATGATCACAACGGGGACCTGCTTGGCCGCCTGCCGGATGTGGCTGTTGTCCTTCGCCTCACGGAAGGCTGAGCCGACGAGGACGACGGCGTCCACCCGTTTCTGCAGCAGAAGCTCCAAGTATTTCTTTTTGTCGGAAAGTCTGTGTCCGGTGCAGCACAGCAGCGTGTCAAATCCATGCGAGCGCAGATCGGATTCAATCAGGGAGACCGCCTTGGCGTAGTACAGGTCGGAAATATCGGTGCACAGAATGCCGATCATCCGCATGGTATCCAGTCCTAGACCTCTTGCAAAAGCGTTTGGAGTGTACCCCTCCCGGTGCATCACGTTGAGCACGTGCTCCCGCGTTTGCTGTTTGACATTGGGATTGTCATTCAAAACGCGTGAAACGGTGGCGGTCGAAACCCCGCACAGCCGGGCTATTTCCCGTATGTTCATTGCAAACAACTCCAATGTAACCGTTTACGATCTGAAATTCAGGCCTTTTGCCCGATTCTAAATATAGCATAGAGTGTTGAGGTTTGCAATAAACGATATTGATACTAATAAACAATAATTTTTGTTAGTAATCTTGACATTTCAAAGAAGTGTGTTAAAATGAACATGAAACCGGTTACAAATGAGCTGCTTCCTATGAAACCTGTCTGATATGTTCCTGCTGGTCAGGCTTCGTTTTCCGGAAAGCGATTTGCTTATGCGGAACAAGCGGGAGAAAATACGCTGTAAATGGCGGCGTGACGCGGAAGAGGACGGAACCGACGTTTCCGCAGGGGAAGCAACTTGGCGCTGCCGAAAGGTCGCGACGGGCAGGGAGAGAGCTCCGATGCGGCTTTGATGGCAGACCGTGTGTTGCTGGGACTTCCCAGGTCAACCGAATCGCCCGGCGGGCAAGAGACGCCGGAATCAAAACGGAGGAGGCGTCCCTGAGATGGCCATTGACCGAAAAGCGCTTGTAACCCGTCACAATCCCGTATTGCGTGCGGTGGACGTCCATTCGCCGCTTACGGTGGGAAACGGTGAATTTGCCTTTACGGCCGACGTCACCGGTATGCAGACGCTGCACTGGCGTTACGATGCGGCCCTGCCGCTGTGTACGATGTCTCAATGGGGATGGCACAGCGCGCCCGATGTCCACGAGCCGGACGAGGTGGAACTGACCGAATACGACTGCAACGGGCGGACGGTCGGCTATGCGGTGGACTGCAAGCCGGGCAACGAGGCAATTTACAATTGGCTCAGGCAAAATCCCCACCGGCTTCACTTGGGGAGGATCGCCCTTCTGCTGGACGGCCGGGAGATCGAAGAGGTTTCCGACGTCCGCCAGCAGCTCCATCTGTGGGAGGGGCGGCTGGACAGCTGTTTTTCTCTGGAGGGACTTGCCTGTCATGTGCAGACGGCCTGTGCGCCGGGAGAGGATACCCTGGCCTTTTGCATTGACGGACCGGTGCTGGAGAGCGGCCGCCTTTCGGTGGAGCTCGCCTTCCCGTACGGCAGCCCGGCAATGTCGGCGGCCGACTGGGACGCGGAAGAGGCGCATACCTCCGTTTTGGAAGGCGGCTGTATCCGCCGCATCCTGGACAGCACGGCCTACACGGTTGCGCTGTGTCTGCCGGAAGGTACGGCCGCTCAAACGGGAAGGCACCGCTTTGCGCTCCGGGGCCGTCCGGAACGGAAGTCTTTTTGCTTCAGTGTCCGCTTCGCTCCATCGTGTGCGAAGGCCTTTTCGCCGGAAGAGGTGTTTGAGGCAAGCGCGCGCTTTTGGGAACACTTCTGGCAGACGGGCGGCGCGGTGGAACTGTGGGAGAGCGCCGACCCCAGGGCCAAGGAGCTGGAGCGCAGGATTATCCTTTCCCAATATCTTTCCGCCGTGCAGTGCAGCGGCTCCCTTCCGCCGCAGGAAACGGGGCTCACCTGCAACAGCTGGTATGGCAAATTCCACCTGGAGATGCACCCCTCCCATTCGGCCTGGATGCCGCTGTGGAACCGGGGAGAGCTGCTCGAACGCAGTCTGCCGTGGTACCGCGACCATCTGCCGCAGGCGGAATGGAACGCCGCAAAGAACGGTTACCGCGGCGCGCGCTGGCCCAAGATGGTTGGACCGGAGGGAATCGATTCCCCCTCGCCGATCGCCACGCTGCTGATCTGGCAGCAGCCGCACATCATCTGGCTGCTGGAATTGCTTTACCGCGCCGCTCCCCGTGAGGAATTCCTGCGGGAAAATTGGCCGCTGGTGGAGGAAACTGCCGATTTCATGGCGGATTTCGTTGTTTTCAACGCGCCGCGCGGCTGCTACGAGCTGGTCGCCCCTATCATTCCGGTGCAGGAGGAGCACGACCCGCGCGTCACCCGGAACCCCATGTTTGAGGTGGAGTATTGGCGCGTTGTCTTGAACATCGCTCTTCGCTGGGCCGAACGCCTGGGCAAGGAGCCGTCCGAACGCTGGAAAGACGTGGCCGAACACATGGTTTCCTGCGCCGAACGGGACGGCCTCTACCTCGCGCATGAGCACTGTCCGGACACCTTCACCCGTTTCAACCGCGACCATCCCTCCATGCTGTACGCCTGCGGAATGCTTTCCGGGGACCGTCTGGACCCCGGGCGCGTACATGCCACGCTGGAGCGGGTGATCGACTGCTGGGACTTCCAGACCCTGTGGGGCTGGGATTTCGGTCAGATGGCCATGACGGCCACCCGTCTGGGGCTCCCGCAGCTCGCGGTGGATATTTTGCTGTACGACACCGTGAAAAACCGATATGTTGCGAGCGGCAACAACTACCAGTTCTCCAGAAACGACCTGCCGCTCTATCTGCCCGGCAACGGCACGTTGCTGCTGGCGGTCGCCATGATGTGCGCCGGCTATGAAGGGTGCGACAGCCCGACGCCCGGTTTCCCCAAGGACGGTTCCTGGACGGTCCGCTGGGAAAATCTCATGGCTCTGCCCGACCAAACGCAAGGAGTTGATTCCCGATGATTCAGAATCCCGTGCTGCGAGGCTTTTGTCCAGACCCGAGCATCCTGCGGGTGGGGGAGGATTACTACATTGCGGTCTCCACCTTTGAGTGGTGGCCGGGCGTAGGACTTTACCACTCCAAGGATTTAAAGCACTGGGAGCAGCTTCCCTCTCCCTTACGGCGCGTCAGCCAGCTCAATATGCGGGGCAATCCCTGCAACGGCGGCGTTTGGGCGCCCTGCCTTTCCTACCACGACGGCCTGTTTTTCCTGGTTTATACCGACACCAAGACCCAGAAGCACGCCTATTACAACACGCCCAATTACCTCGTCTGGACGGACGACATCCGCGGGGAATGGTCCGACCCGGTCTACCTCAATTCCACCGGCTTTGATCCCTCCCTCTTCCACGACGGGGATAAAAAGTACCTCGTCAATATGCGCAACGGCTTCCGCGGCATTCTCCTGCAGGAGTACGACCACGAAAAGCGCGCTTTAACCGGCCCTGTACATACGATTTTCAAGGGAACCGAGCTGGGCTACACCGAAGGACCGCACCTGTACAAGCACGACGGCTTTTACTATCTGATGGTGGCCGAGGGCGGCACGGGCTACGGGCACTGCGTCACCGTGGCGCGCTCGAAGGAACTGCTCGGTCCCTATGAGGTCGACCCGCAGAATCCCATGCTCACCAGCCGCGATCATCCCGCTCTCAGCTTGCAGAAGGCGGGGCACGCCTCTCTGGTGGAGACGCAAAACGGGGCGTGGTACCTCGCGCATCTCTGTTCGCGTCCGGTCGAACACAAGACCCTCACCGGACGGGAAACCGCCCTTCAGCCGGTGGAGTGGTCGCCCGACGGCTGGCTGCGCCTCAAGGGAAGAGGCAACGCTCCTCTGGAGGAAATCCCCGAGCCCGCCGGACTGCCTGAGACGCCGACCCCCGCGCTCCCTGAGCGGGATACCTTCCGCACGTCCCCCGGCCCGATGTACAACAGCATGCGCGTGCCGCTGGGGAGCGACGTCTCCCTTGTGGAGCCCGGACGACTGCGTCTGGTCGGCCGAGAATCCATCGTCTCCAATTTTCAAGTCACGCTGCTGGCCCGCCGTCAGCGGGAGCCGCACTGCACGGCTGAGACCGAGCTGATCTACGCGCCGTCCTGCCCCGAGCACGTAGCAGGGCTTGCCTACCTTTACAACAACGAAAATTTCTATCTCCTTGTCAAGTCGGCCGAAGATACAGGCGCGCCCCAGCTGATCGTGTGGCGCTGTCGGCGCGCCTCCAAATGGGAGGAGCTCCAAAGGATTCCGCTGCCGCCGCATGACCGCCTTGGGCTGCGCGTCGAAGCGGACGCCCTCCAGGCGCGCTTCTGTTATGCGCTCGACGGCGGCGAATGGCGTCCGGCCGGGGAGTCCTATGACAGCTCCTTCCTCTCGGACGAGGATGCGCCCGGCTTTACCGGCGCACATTTTGCGATGTACTGCCAGGACGTCACCGGCTTGGGACATCCTGCGGACTTTACTTATTTTGAGCTGAAGGAGCGTCACACATGAAAAATCTGCATGTCGCCTACATCGGCGGCGGCTCACGCGGCTGGGCATGGAAGCTGATGGCCGACCTGGCGCGCGAGCCGAAGATGGGCGGCGTCATCACGCTGTATGACATTGACGCCGTCGCCGCGGAGCACAACAAAATCATCGGCAACGCCATTTCCGCCCGGCCGGAGGCCGTGGGGAAGTGGGAGTACAGGACGGCCCCCTCCCTGAAGGAGGCCCTCACGGGCGCCGACTTCGTCATCGCCTCCATCCTGCCGGGAACCTTCCGGGAGATGGCGTCCGACGTCCACCTGCCCGAGCGGCACGGCATCTACCAAAGCGTGGGGGATACCGCCGGTCCCGGAGGCCTGGTCCGCGCGCTGCGCACCATCCCCATGTACGTCGAGATTGCGGAGGCCGTGGCCGCCTACGCGCCCAACGCCTGGGTCATCAACTACACCAATCCCATGACGTTGTGCGTCGAGACGCTCTACCGCGTCTTTCCGGGCATCAAGGCTTTCGGTTGCTGCCACGAGGTGTTCGGCACCCAGGAGGTGCTCAAGGGCATTTATGAACTGGCGACGGGGGACACCGGCGTCACTCGCCGAGACATCGACGTCAACGTGGTGGGCGTCAATCACTTCACCTGGTTTACCTCAGCCTCCTGCCGCGGGGTGGATCTCTTCCCGGTCTATAAGGCTTATGCGGAGGAGCATTACGACGTAGGCTACGACGAGCCCGGCAAGGACTGGACAAAGTCGACCTTTGACAGCATGAACCGCGTCAAGTTTGACCTTTTCCTCCGCTACGGCAGCATTGCCGCCGCCGGCGACCGTCACCTGGCGGAGTTTATGCCCGGCGACCTCTACCTCGCCGATCCGGAGACGGTCAAAAAGTGGAAATTCGGCCTGACCACCGTCGCCTGGCGGGAACAGGAGCTGAAGGAACGGCTGGAGAAGAGCGGAAAGCTCGTGGCGGGCCAGAGCGACGTTTCCCTTGAACCCTCGGGAGAGGAGGGCGTGCTGCTGATGAAGGCTCTGTGCGGTCTCGGCCGTATGGTCAGCAACGTCAACTTCCCCAACCGCGCGGGCCAGATTCCCAACCTGCCGCGCAGCGAGGTCGTCGAAACCAACGTCGTGCTCGAGCAAGACGCCGTCCGTCCGCTCTATGCCGGACCAATGCCGGAAAACATCCTGAAACTGACCGAGCCCCATGTCCGCAATCAC
Source organism: uncultured Oscillospiraceae bacterium (assembly GCA_902478455.1). Lineage (GTDB taxonomy): Bacteria > Bacillota > Clostridia > Oscillospirales > Acutalibacteraceae > CABSLJ01. Next base: position 6,487 of record CABSLJ010000016.1, read on the forward strand.
GCTTTGATTCTGGAGGCCGCCATGAACTGCGATTACACGCCGGCCTTCGAGGCGCTGATGCAGGATCCGCTGGTTGCGGGGAGAATCACGGAAGCCGAGGGAGACGCCCTGCTGCGTGAGATGATCCGCAACACACTTGCCTATCTGCCCAAGCCGTGGCAAAACATATAACCCCCAAAAGACAAAAAAGGAATGGAGAGGTGGATGGTATGCGCAAGAAAAAAACAGGCAAGGCCAAGACGGGCGGCGCTGGGACGAGCGCGCCGACCCTGGCAAAATCAAGCGCCGGAAGATTCCTCAGGAGAAACGCGGTGCCCTACATGTTTCTGCTGCCGTGGCTGCTGGGCTTCTTTATTCTGACGCTTTACCCCATGATTCAGTCGCTGTATCTGAGTTTTACCAGCTATGACATGGCAAATGCGCCCGTCTGGGTCGGACTGGACAACTACCGCAAGATGTTCTCTTCCGACCGGGTGACCGGAGACCCGCAGTACCTTAAATCGCTATGGGTCACTTTCAAGTACGTCTTTATCTCGGTGCCGCTCAAGCTGGTTTTCGCCCTTGTGATTGCGGTACTGATGAACCAGAAGCTCAAGCTGATGCCCTTCTACCGCGCGGTCTACTACATCCCGACCCTGTTAGGCGGTTCGGTGGCCATTGCGGTGCTGTGGAGGAAGCTCTTCTCCAAGGACGGCGTCATCAATCAGCTCATCACCGCCCTGACCGGCATCACCGACCTGCCCGGCTGGATTTCCAACCCGCAGTACGCCCTGAGTACCCTCATCATCCTGACCGTCTGGCAGTTCGGCTCCTCTATGATCATCTTCCTGGCGGGACTCAAGCAGATTCCGCAGGATTATTACGAGGCTGCCAGCGTGGACGGCGCGAACAAGGTGCAGCAGTTCTTTTCCATCACGGTGCCCTCTCTGACCCCTGTCATCCTCTTTAACCTCATCATGCAGATGATCAGCGCCTTCCAGGCCTTTACGCAGGCTTACATCATCAGCGGAGGCAAGGGAGGTCCGGTGGATTCCACCCTGTTTTATACCCTGCATCTGTACAACAAGGGTTTTTATTACTACGAAATGGGCTACGCCTCGGCGATGGCATGGGTCCTGCTGGCGATCATCGCTGTTTTGACCATCATCGTATTCCGCACCTCAGATCGCTGGGTGACGTATGGAAGTGGGGAATGAGTATGAAAACAGCAACCAGAAAGCGTATTGGCCTGCTTGTCACCAACTTGGTGATCATCCTGTTCGGTATTGTCATGCTGTATCCGGTCGTTTGGATGCTTGTCAGCTCCTTTAAGCCGAACGCCATGATTTTCAGCGATACAAGTCTGATTCCCAAGGCGTTTACCTTGGAGCATTACAAGGTAGGCTGGGAAGGCGTGGCGGGCGTTCACTTCAGCCGCTTCTTTTTGAATTCCATCCTGATGTGCCTGGTCTGCATCATCGCCAATGTCGTGACCTGCTCTATGGCGGCCTACGCCTTTGCGCGGCTGAAGTTTTTCATGAAAGGGCTCTGGTTCGGCATTATGATGCTCAGCATCATGCTGCCGACCCACGTGACCACCATCCCGCGCTTTGTCCTGTACAACAACTTCGGCTGGATTGACTCCTACATGCCGATCATCGCCCCCAAGCTGCTGGCCACGGACGCTTTCTTTGTCTTTCTTCTGGTTCAGTTCATGAGGGGGCTTCCCAAAGACCTGGACGAGGCAGCCACCATCGAGGGCTGCGGCCAGACCGGCATCTTTTTCCGCATCATCGTTCCGCTTTCGGTTCCGGCCATGGTGACCACGGCGCTGTTTACCTTCCTGTGGACCTGGGATGATTTCTTCAACCAGCTGCTTTATCTCTACACGCCGGAAAAATTCACCGTCTCCCTGGGGCTGCGCATGTTTGTGGACGCTTCGGGCGAATCCAACTGGGGCGCAGTGCTGGCGATGTCGGTCCTGTCCATCATTCCCTGCTTTATCCTGTTTTTCTCCCTGCAGAAATATTTTGTGCAGGGCATTGCAACCACCGGTATGAAGGGCTAACGCCCAGAAATACAAAATTTTTATTGGAGGGAAATTTATGAAAAAATTCCTGAGCGTCCTGTTAGCGTTGCTGCTCGTGCTGTCTTTGGCCGCCTGCAGCGACACGTCCTCGTCCTCCTCGACTCCTTCGGAGTCCAAGGAACCGGAGGAAACTTCTAAGGTGGAAAGCGAATCCGAAGAAGGCCCCGACGGCCTGCCCGCCTACACCGGAGAGCCGTGCGAGCTCCGCTTTACCTGGTGGGGCGGCGATGCCCGCGCTGAAGCCACCAACAAGGTCATCGAAATGTTCCAGGAAGCTTATCCGGACATCACCATCAAGGCCGAGCCCCGTCCTTCCGACAGCTACTGGGACAACCTGAACACCCAGATCGGCGGCGGAAGCGCGCCCGACATCATGCAGTTCGGCGGCAACTATCCCGATTTTGTGGACAGAGACGTCCTGCTCGAGCTGGAAGACTACAAGGGCAATCTGCTTCAGATCGATTCGTCCGACGAATTCGACCAGTCCGTTCTTGAGACCGGCTCGATGAACGGCCATCTCTACGGCGTCTGCCTGGGCACGAACACTCTGGTGCTGGCCTACAACAAGACCATGCTGGAGAACGCCGGCGCGGAGCTGCCCGAGAACAACATGACCTGGGACGAGCTCATTGAGTACGGCAAGAGCATCAAAGATAAGCTGCCCGACGGCGTGTTCCCCTTTGTGGATAACAGCGCCAACCAGACCAACTACGTGTCTTACTTCATGCGTCAGCGCGGAGAGCCCATCTGGACTGCAGAAGAGGAAACCCATGTGACCGTTGAAGGCATGCAGGCGTGGGTCGACCTTTGGGAAGACATGCGTGAAGAAGGTCTGATTCCCGACATCGAGACCACCGCCGGCTATGCTGAGACCGCCGTCGACAACTCCATCCTGGTCGCCGGAAAGGCCGCCATGGGCCTGCTGTGGAGCAATCAGCTGGGAACCTATCAGGATTCCATGACAGATACCCTGGCGCTGACCACACTGCCCGCCGGCGACAACGACGCCCTCGAAATCCAGGTCAGCCAGTATCTATGCATCAACAAGAAAACCGCCAATCCCGAGGCCTGCGCCCTTTTCGTCAACTTCTTTGTCAAGAATGTGGAGGCCGGCAAGGTGATGGGCAGCGACCGCGGCATCCCCAGCTGTCCCGCTGTGCGTGACGCCCTGGCTGAGAACGCCAGCGACGTTGACAAGCAAATCTACGCTTACTATGACGTCGTCGCCGAGAACACCGTGGCCCAGTCCCCCAACCTCCCCAACGACCAGGAGTTCATCGACAACTTCAAGTCCATCTCCCAGAGCATTGCCTTTGGTCAGATTACCCGCGAGCAGGGCGCCCAGGACCTCTATGACCTGGTGCAGCGCCTGATGGTGAAATAGTACGGATCATTGATAGGATGACGGAATACGGGGGGGCCGAACAGGTTCCCCCACATTCCCAAAAACCAGAAATACCGAAGGAGGCATACAAATCGTGTTAAAGAAAACTCTGGCGATTTTTACAGCGATTCTCTTGGTAGTATGTATCCTCTCCACTCAGGTTTTCGCAGCCTATGATTACAGCGGCAATAAAGACAACAGCAATTTTGTGAATTATGTCGGCGATTACAACGAGACGCTCTATCCCCAAAAAGATTTGAACGCGGTTTTCACCGATGAGGAAATTATCGTGGACGGTGAAATCGACGACGCCTGGGCCAACACGCCCAAGTCCTCGATTGTCAACGAAAAGAATGTGTCCGAATATATTCTGGACAAAACCGCTTCCGCTTCCGGCAGCCTGCGCGCCATGTGGGACGGTCCGGTCCTCTACCTGCTGGTTGAGGTTAAGGACAACACCCCGGAGCGCGGAACGGGAGAAGCGGGCGGCGCCCTCACCGCAAAGCCTGCTGTCCCCAAGGATCGCGACAGCGTGACCTTTGCCTTCGATTTCTACAACGACAAGGTCGTTTATGAAACCGATACCGCCGGCGTGTTCAACATCAGCGCCAACGGAGAGCTCTCCTACTTCCGCAGCAGCAACATCCCCTCTCTGGGCTCTATTTTTGATCCGATTCATCCTGAGCACGCCTACCGTCTCAAGAGCTACGCCGCCAAGGACGTCGAAGACGGAGAAGGCAACGTGATCGGCTACAACGTTGAGGTGGCCATTCAGATTGAAAATCTTGGCATTGAAAACGGCAAGGAGTTCGGCGTCGACGTGCAGATCTGCGACGTTGCGCCGCTGGCCGAGCATGACGAAGTGACCACCAACTGGTGGGGCGGAACGACGACGACCCACGTGCCCGAAGGCCCCGCCCGCGCCCGCGACGTTTTCTGGAGCCATGATCAGGACAGCCTCTACACCGAATACGACCATGAGCGTCCCAACAGCGTCGACTGGGGCAACGTGACCCTCATCGGCTGGGACGGCAAGGCGGACTTCGCTTACAGCGACTGGAGACTGTCGAGCGCCATTTCCTACATGGATTCCATCGCCTTCCCGAAGGACGTGTACACCGAGGCCTCTCAGAAGGAGCTGGACGCCGCCCGCAGAGAAGCGGAGACCATCCTTAAGGCGTCCGCCGCCGGCACCAAGGACAAGGCAAAGGCTGACGCCGCCGCCGACCGCCTGGAAGCCGCCATGGACGGCCTGCGCTGGGCGGACACCAAGTATCCCGATCCCGACGAGTTCGAGGACCAGATGACCCTGCCGAATCCGTATCAATTCTTTAACAGCGACCGCTTGGTCGAAAACAACGAGGACTGGGAGGAGCGCCGTGAGGAAATCCTCGACCTCGCCCAGTTCTATGAGTACGGCTACAAGCCCGGCGCGCCGGACAAGATGGAAATCATCTCCGTGCAGCACTTTAATGAGGGAGACCAGACGGGCAGCAGCATGTGGGGAGCCACCTACGCCGCCTGCGACCAGGACAAGCTGACCGTCGCCATTACGGTCGGCGAGAAAACCGTGAACCTCGATTTTACCGTCTTCCTGCCCACCGCTGAGCAGCTTGTCGCCTCCGGACACACCAGCGGCCCCGTGCCGATCATGCTCAGCTACGGCGGAGACATCGCGGCCTATCGTGAGGCCGGCATCGCCGTCGTCTCCATTCCCGCCGTCGCCAGCGATACCCGCACCAACGAGTACGCCTGGGGCACCCGCACCGGCAAATTCTATGAGCTCTATCCCTACAGCCGCAACGGCGAGGGCGCGCTCCAGGAAGTCAGCGTCACCATGGCGCACGCCTGGGCGGCCACCCGTATCATCGACGCCCTCGAAATGATGGAAGACAGCACCGTCGCCGGCGTGTCCGACATCGCCAAGGCGGTCGATCCCTCCAAGCTGGCCGTGACCGGCTTCTCCTATCAGGGCAAATACGCCTTTGTGGCCGCCGTGTTTGACGAGCGTATTGACGTCTGCGTGCCTGGAGCGGCCGGCGCTTCCGGTCCGTCCCCCTGGCGCTATGTCTACCAGGGCCAGGAATATGACTTTACCGACACCATCTTTGCACCCGAGGACCCGAGCGCCGCGATTGTGACCGCCTTCGGAACCGAGACCATCGGCAACAGCGTCCGTCACAACCGTGTGCGTGAGACCGAACTCTTCCGTCAGTTCCTCAATCTGGGGCATATCTATGAGCATCTGGAGGGCGCTTACGGCTACGGCACCCGCCTGCCCTACGATCAGAACGATCTCGTCGCCACCCTTGCCCCGCGCGCCATCGTGCTGGAGAACACCGTCAACGATTATAACGACGGCAGCGTAGCCGACTCCCTGAGCCTGACAATCGCCAAGTCGGTCTACAACAACCTCGGCTACGACGCTGACGACCTCGTCAAGTACAACCAGCGACCCATCGTCACTGTGGGCGATCCCCACGGCTCGGACAATGCGCAGCGCGCCAGAACGGCCGAATATCTCAACTACTACTTCTACGGCGAAGAGATGTCCGAGGAGACCGATGAATGGCTGAATACCGATCCCTATAACCTGAAGGTTTCCAACAACAAGACCGAAACCCCCTATGATTATTACTGGGGCGGCTTCAACACCATCACCGGCGGAACCGGCGGCGTGGACGGCAGAGACGGCTGGTATTATTATGAATTCCCGACCGTCACGCCTCCTGTCGAATCTGAGGAGCCTTCCTCCTCAGAGGAACCCGTTTCCTCTGAGACCCCGGTTTCCTCTGAATCTCCCGCTGATTCGGAGTCCCCGTCCTCCTCGGATGACGGCAAGGGTCCGAGCACCGGCGTGGAAGCCCCGTTTGCCGTGATGGCGCTGCTCGCCGTCAGTGCGGCCGGCATGCTTCTTGTCCGGAATAAGAAAAGAGCACGCTAACGCTGCGTCTCTCACTGGTTATCCCCCTCTCTTATGAGAGGGGGTGACCATTATCATGGGGAAGAATCTCGTACTTTAAACTCTGGTTACCATAACAATATGATTCAGGAGGGCTAGCAATGAGCGTTCACCGCAAACGGATTGTTTCTTTGATTTTGATGGTTGCAATTGTGTTTTCCGCCCTTTCCGGCGCCGTATTGGCCGCACCGGAGCCAGAAGAGATTCCCAGCTTAAAAGATACGCTTGACATGTTCTACATCGGAACCTGTGTGCAGAGCTATGAACTGGATAATGAAAAAATAACACAGCAGCTTTTGACGCATTACAACACCATAACCGCCGGAAATGAAATGAAGCCGGACGCCATCCTCGGCCGGACGCCTACCATCGGCCCGGACGGATACCCGGTGCTGAATTTTACCAACGGCGATAAAATCGCCCAATATGCCGAGGAAAACGGACTGACGCTGCGCGGCCATACCTTGGTCTGGCACAGTCAGACCCCTTCCTGGTTCTTTAAGGAGGACTATTCCACGGCAGGCAGTGCCAAGAATGTTGATCGTGACGTGATGCTTGAGCGCATGGAATGGTACATCAAGTCGGTTGTAGAGCATTTTGACACCGCCTTCCCCGGGCTGATTTACGCCTGGGATGTGGTCAATGAGGCCGCCGCTGAGAATAATGTCGGCATGCGCGGCTCCAATCCCGCGGGCGGCTCCGGCACCTCTCTGTGGTATGAGACCATAGGCCCGGATTATGTGACTTACGCCTTTGAGTACGCGCGCAAATACGCCGATGAAAGCGTGCTGCTGTTCTACAACGACTATGCTATTAACGGCGCGTTAAAGCGTCAGTCGGTTATAGACCTGCTCATGCCCGCTATTGAAGCCGGCAATGTAGACGGCATCGGTATGCAATCTCATCACCACATCAATATGAATATCCCAGGTTTTGAGGAATCAGCCCGTGTATTCGCTACCCTTGTAGATCATATTGATATCACTGAGCTTGACTGCCAGAGCACCACCAATCCGGTGGAGGACGGCTTCCTGGCGCAGGCCACCTGGTACCACAATTTCTTTGAGAGCCTGAAAGCGCTCAAAGCGGATGGCGTGCCCATTGACAACGTCGTCTTCTGGGGCATGGATGACGATACCTCCTGGAAGCGAACCGGTAAGCCGCTGCTGTTCGACGGCGATTACAACCCCAAACAGGCATTTTGGGCCATCATGGGAGAGAGAGGATTCCGAGTGCGAGGTGCAGACCGCTATCGCCTTTAAAGGTACGGTCGATTGCGCCTGGACGGATCAAAACGCCTATCCCATCGGCCGTCTCGGAACCTATCAGGTGGTTTATGACGACGACAGCCTCCATTTCCAGGTCTCTACCTCGCCGGAGGCGGCAATTGAGATCAGCCTGGGAGATGAGAGCTACAGTTATGACGCGGATGAATCTGGCTTTGCCGCCTTTACCATCCCCCGGAAGGATGACGCGGACAGCATACCCTTCGATATCGGCGTGACCGTGGACGGTATCAGCGACGCCTGGAACAGCTATTATTACAATGGCGATAATCTGGGAGTCGCCAAGTACAGGGGAAGCCTGTCTCTCGGTGAGGGCGAGCAGAGATCCATCGTCTATAATGACGATGTGCTGGAAGAGGGCGCGGTTGATCCCGAAATTGAAATCGATATCGCTGATCCCCGCTTCAATTTCTCGGCTACAGCCCTTGGCGACTCCTGCTTCTTCCTGGAGAACCCGACCTGCTGGACCATCGATACCGGCGCCACCGGACTCGTCTTTTCCGGCGTCTATGTCAGCAGCGCCGACAACCAGAAGGCGGTTTTGTCCTTTACCGGAACGGCAAAGCGCGGGCAAATGTCCATCGTCGCCAATGTGGAATCCTTTGGACAGCGGGCGCAGGGCATAAAACACAGCAATACTCTAACGGTCAGCGTCGGCGATCCGGCTATGACCGATGCGCTTGTCTATCTCATCGCCAGAGCGGAGGCGCTGCAGGCGGACGGTTCGCTCGAAGGCACGCTTCTCTCCATCATAAGGGAATTTGAAGCGGCTCTGACGGATGCGCAGGCGCTGTTGGAAAACTATCCCGCCCAGTCCGAGGTCGATGCCGCCGCCGACCGCCTCTTTGAGGTGTGCGGCAGACTGCACATCAAGACCGCAGACAAGGATGAATTAGCCGCACTGATTGATCAGGCGGAAAAGCTTGATCTAAGCCTCTATACGGTTGAAAGCGCAGATAGGCTGGAATCCGCGCTTAAGAATGCAAAGAATGTGTTCGGCGACGACAATCTGAGCACTGATGATCAGGCGGACGTCGACGCAGCGGCGGCCGCTCTTCAAGACGCGCTCGGCCGATTGGCTCTGGCCGAAAATTCTTCCCCTTCCCCCGCGCCGGAGAATCCATCCAGCTCAGCTGATCCGGAGCCGGAAGGCCCGAGCACCGGCGTGGAAGCCCCGTTTGCCGTGATGGCGCTGCTCGCCGTCAGCGCAGCCGGCATGCTGCTGATGTGTAAAAAACAACAAGTCCATTAACGCATACCCCATCTCTTTTGGCCGCTCCCCTCCCTGAGGGAGCGGCCAATCCTTTCCGATGCATAAAACCAACAGCCGGACCGCCAACAACTTGACGATCCGGCTGCTGATTGCTAAAATTTGATCACTTTGGGCGGTTCGGTAAAGGAGGAGATGGTCGCTGTGGCGTCCGTAAGATAGAATACCTGGGTGTTGCCGTCGTCCGCTTTGTACATTCCCTGTAGGGAAGGGTAGGCGTCCAGCATATGCTGGCGGGCCTCCAGGCGGTCGTCCTCCACCGCCGTGGCCGCCACGCGAATCCACCTGCCGTCCAGCATCCCGCAGAGCTCAATTTTGGGATTGGCGGTCATCTGCCGGGAGACCTCCTTGCATTTGCCCGTTTGGATGTAAAGCTTGCCCTCGAACAGGTCGATGGTGCCGAAGGGCCGCACCCGCGGCTGGTCGCCATCCACGGTGGCCAGATAGTAGGTCTCGCACTTTTTCAGAAATTCGTATACTTCCTGCATGCTGTGTTCCTCCGTTTCTCAAATCAGTCTCTATTTATGAAATAACACAGCGCGGGACAAGTTGCAAGCAGAATTTGTAAATTTTTTGAGGAAATATGCTCGAACCGTACGGCCGGTGCTTTTACGCTGGAACTGCACAAAAAGGGAGCGCACAGCTGTGCGCTCCCTTTCCTGTTTTGCCGCCTTGTATCGCAATACTCTTATTTCTTGAGCGTGATGACTTCCTTGACCGCCTTTACGATGTCCTCGGCGCGCATCTCGTAGAACTCCTTGAGGAAGTTCATCTTGCCGACCTGACCGAAGAGGTCCTTAACGCCCACGGCGCGCAGCGGTACGGGGCATTCTTCCATGAGCACTTCGCTGACGGCCGACTTGAGTCCGCCGATGACGTTGTGATTCTCCGCCGTGACCACGGCGCCCGTCTTGCGGGCCGATGCTATTACCGCCTCGCGGTTGATGGGCTTGATGGTGTGGATGTTGATGATGTCCGCCTCAATGCCCTCGGCCTTCAGCAGCTCGTTGGCCTTCAGGGTCTCCTGCACCATGATGCCGGTGCAGAAGATGGAGACGTCCTTGCCCTGCTGGAGGGTGTCCGCTCCGAAGAGATCAAATTCATAATCCTCGGGGAAGACGTCGGGCAGTTCCTTGCGGAACATGCGGACGTAGACGGGACCGTAATAGGAGAGGAGGGAGGGGATGGCCTTTTTGAGCTGGACCGCGTCGACCGGCTCGAAGATGACCATTTCGGGAATGCTGCGCAGCACGCCGATGTCCTCCATGCTCATGTGGGTGCCGCCGTTGAATTCGGCGCTGATGCCGGGATCGGTGCCGACGATTTTAACGTTCTGCTTGGCGTAGGCGATGGAGATGGCCACCTGGTCGCAGATGCGGCGGGTGGCGAAGGGCGTAAAGCTGGTGATGAAGGGGATAAAGCCGTAGCTGCTCATGCCGGCGGCGATGGACGCCATATTCTGCTCCGCGATGCCGACGTCAAAGGCGCGGTCGGGGAATTTCTTGTGCAGCGGAGCGGTGCCGTTCGGCTTGGAGAGATCGGCGTCGATGACGACGATGTTCTCGTTCTGCTCCATCAGTTTTTCAAGCTCGGATTCCAATACAACACGCATTTCCATTCTGCTTACCCCCTTAATTCCGCAAGGCCCAGTTCCATCTGCTCCTTGCTGACCGGCATGCTGTGGCAGCCCACGCCGGCCTGCTCCACAAAGGAGACGCCCTTGCCCTTGATGGTGTTGAGGATGATCATGCTGGGCTTGTCTGCGCCCTTGGCGGACGTGATGGCGCGGTCGATCTCGTCGACATCATGGCCGTCCTCCACAACGATGACGTTCCACCCGAAGGAGCGCCATTTTTCGTCCAGAGGGGAAAGACCGCAGATTTCATCAATGGTGCCGTCGATCTGCATCTTATTATAATCTGTGAAGGCGATGACGTTGTCCAGCTTCTGCTGCGAAGCGAACATGGCGGCCTCCCAGATTTGCCCCTCCTGACTTTCGCCGTCTCCGATGATGGTGTAGATGGTGGCGCCGTCCCCGCGCAGCTTGGAGGCCTTGGCCACGCCCATGGCGCAGGAGAAGCCCTGGCCGAGGGAGCCTGTGGTCATGTCGATGCCGGGGGTGCGGTTCATATCGCAGTGGCTGGGCAGATTGGTGCCCGGCTGGTTGAGCGTCAGAAGCCAGCTTTCGTCAAAAAAGCCCTCATGGCAGAGGATGGAATAGATCGCCGGGCCGCTGTGACCCTTGGAGACCACCAAACGGTCCCTTCCCTCCATCTTGGGATTCTTGGGATCGATCTTCATGTGCTTTTCATACAGCACGACCAGCAGCTCGGTTAAGGACAGCGAGCCGCCGATGTGGCCCACGCCCAGGGTGCCGATGGTGGTGAGGATCAAACGTCTGACTTCTTTGCATTGTGCCTGTAAATCCACTCTTTTGCCCTCCTAAACAGATTCTCTATTTCTGAAAACGGCGCGCGGCCGTTCTGCGCGGGATGACGGGAAGAAAATTTGTCTGATGAGAGATTATCTTTGCAGATTTCTTCATATCTGTGATAATTATAACACATTGCCGCGGTTTCCGCATCAAAAATCGAGCGGAGCACCTGCCAAGTCTGTTTCCCGTTCCATCGCGATTCTTGTGCCAATTTCACAGTCTGCCGGGGCGCTTTGTATGCCAATCGACCAAAGGGCCGGAAAAGGCGCGTCATGCGATTTCCAAAGCAATCTCCATCATCTGGGTAAAGGTGTTTTGGCGGTCCGCGGCGGGCAGCGATTCGCCGGTGACGAGACTGTCGGAAATCGTGCAGATGCACAGCGCGCGTTTCCCTGCGCGGGCGGCGTTGAGATACAGCGCGGCCGATTCCATCTCCACGGCGAGCACGCCCAGCTTCCGCCAGGCCGGTGCGCTCGATTCCTCCTCGTAGAAAACGTCGCTCGAATAGAGATTGCCCACCGCGTAGCGGACGCCCCTGCGTTCGGCCGCCGCCACGGCCGCGGTCAGCAGGCCGTAATCGGCGATAGGAGCAAAGCTTCCGGGAAGCTTAAATTGGGAAGCAAAGTTGGAGTTGGTACACGCACCCTGGCCAAAGACAATATCCCTCAGTGCGAGGCTGGGGTTAATAGCCCCTGCCGAGCCAACGCGGATGATGCGCTCCACCCCGTAGAAGTGATAGAGCTCGTAGCTGTAAATCCCGATGGAGGGCATCCCCATGCCGCTGGCCATCACGGAGACCTCTTTTCCCCGACAGGAGCCGGTGTAGCCCTGCATGCCGCGCACGTTGTTGACCAGGCGCGCGTGTTCAAGGTAGTGCTCGGCAATGTACCGGGCGCGCAGCGGGTCGCCCGGCATGAGCACGGTTGGGGCAAAATCGCCCTGCTTCGCTTCGATGTGAGGGGTGGGGACAGACATGCCAAAACATCCTTTCTGTTTGCCGGCGCTCTGAAGGGGTTCATCGCGGCCGGAACCTCAACAATACTGTTTCTTTAGAAAAAATCTGATAAATTAACTTTATCACAAAAGGCGCGCCCGGTAAACCGTATTTTGGAAATGTTGCCGGGGCGAATGTACTTTCCCTCTTGCCTGAGAGGATATTTCCGGTCTATAATAAGGTGGGAGAAAATAGACATATGCCGGGACGTGCTCTCCACGCCCGGCAGGCCGTGAAAACGACCTCCCTGAAAACCGGCAGAAAGGAAAAGCCTGCATGCAAACAGAATTGTTGGCGCTCCTGCGCGCGGCGGACGGTTTCGTCTCCGGCGAGGAGCTTTCCCGCAAGCTGGGGATTACCCGCTCGGCGGTGTGGAAGGCCATGAAACAGTTGAAACAAAACGGATATCAGATCGACTCGGTGACCAACCGCGGCTACCGGCTCGTAAACGTCCCCGATCTGCTTACGCCCGAGGAGATCGGCAGCGCGCTGCAGACCGAGTGGATGGGAAAAAAAGTGTATTTTTTCGAAGAGACCGATTCGACCAACGAAGAGGCCAAGCGGCGAGCGCTGCAGGGCGCTGCCGCGGGCAGCGCCTTTGTGGCCGAAGGGCAGACTGCGGCCAAAGGGCGGCTCGGCAGAAGCTGGCAGACCCCCGCGGGAACGGACATCGCCTTTTCGGTGCTGCTGCGGCCGGAGGGAACGCCGGCCGATGTGACGCTGATCACCCTGGTGGCGGGGCTGGCCGTCTGCCGCGCGTTGCGCGCGCATACCGGCTGTGACGCTCAGATCAAATGGCCCAACGATGTGGTGATCGGCCGGAAAAAGGTTTGCGGCATCCTCACCGAGCTGGGCGCGGAGGCCGAACGGATCAGCTTTGTGGTGATCGGCGCGGGCATCAATGTCAACAATTCCACTTTTCCCCCCGAGCTGCGGGAAAAAGCAACCTCGCTTTCCCTCGAAACAGGGCGGGCATGGCGGCGTGCGCCGCTGCTTGCCGCCGTACTCGGCGAGCTGGAGGGCTGCTGTCGCCGCTTCCTTTCCGGCGGCGCCGGGGCGCTGCTGACCGAATACAAGCCGTTGTGCCTCTCTCTCGGTCGGCGGATTTCGGTGGAGCGGGGCGGACGCACCCTCTTAGGGACGGCTGTGGACGTCGCCTCCGACGGCGGTCTGGTGGCCGAGAACGACGCGGGAGAGCGGTTTGTGGTGCAGTCGGGCGAGGTCTCGGTGCAGGGCGTATATGAATCTACCCGTTAAAGACGGAGGCCTTTCCGGTGCAATAGGATCGACGATAAGGTAAGGTGAAATCTTGTGAGTATCAAAAATGCGATTGCTGCAAGAGTGATCAGCCTTTGCGAGGAACGCAATATTACCCCGCGCGAGCTTGCTTCGCGCTCCGATGTGTCCCTTACGACCCTGCGAAAGCTTCTCGACGGCAAGGACGGAGACGTCTCTTTGGATACGGTTCACCGTCTCTGCTGTGGATTCCATCTTCCGCTGGACGAGTTTTTTGACAGCAAGGAATTTTCCTTTCTGGAAGAGGTTACGAACGCCTGTATTCAATAGCTGTGCCGCCGCCTTCCGTCAAAAAATCGTGCCGTGGGAAAAAATGGTTGGAACCCCTATTGTCAACCGGATTAAAAACAAGGTTGACTATAGGGGCTTTTTGCGGTACGCTGGTAGAAGAAACAGATAGATTTAGAGGGGTTCCGACCTATGGCGCAGAAAAGAAAAATAAATTCCGCAATGAGAACGGTGGATATGACGCTCGCGGCTCTCTTTACGGCCTTGATCGCCCTGGCGGGCACCGTGCTGAAAATCCATCTGCCTCCCCCCGCGCCGGACGTCAGCATGCAGTTTTGCTTCTGCGCGCTGGCGGGCGTGCTGCTGGGCGCAAAGCTGGGCGGACTTTCCGTGCTTTTGTATGTGGCGCTGGGGCTTGCAGGCCTGCCGGTTTTTACCCAGGGAGGCGGTCCGGCCTATGTGCTGACGCCCTCCTTCGGTTATCTGATCGGTTTTCTGTTCGCCGCCGTCCTCATCGGCTTTGTCCGCGAGCGGTGTGAAAAACTGACCGGCGGTCTGAAAATCCGTCATCTGCTGT
>CABSLJ010000017.1 GCA_902478455.1 uncultured Oscillospiraceae bacterium
GCAAAAGACAAAGGAGCAAGCAGACCTACCCCAGTCTCCGCTGTATAAGCGGCGCTCTCTTGGGACAATTTTACGAAAATACTGGTTTATCTATCTTTTGGTGCTTCCGGGTTTTATTTGCGTGGCGGTATTCAGCTACGGACCCATGTACGGCATACTGCTTGCCTTTAAGGACTACAACTACGGCAAGGGCATTCTGGGAAGCGATTGGGCCGGCTTCCGGTATTTTCAGCAGATGTTCAGCGATTCCTATTTCTGGAAGGTCGTCTGGAATACCGTGGTGATCAACCTCTACAATATTGCAGTCGGCTTTACCTTTACCATCTTCTTTGCGCTGATGCTGAATGAAATGAAGCTGCGCCGCACCAAAAAAATTGCTCAGACGGCCGTCTATCTTCCTTACTTCCTTTCGTGGGTTGTTTTTGCCGGATTGATCCGCGCCTTCCTGGATCCGCAGACCGGTCTGATTAATACCATGATCACCAGTATGGGCGGCCAGGAGGTCATGTTTCTCACGGACAACCGGTATTTCCAGACGGTCTTGGTGATTACGAATACCATTAAGGAAGCGGGATATGATTCCATTCTTTATTTGGCAGCGATTGCCGGAGTGAATCCGGAATTGTATGAAAGCGCCATGCTGGACGGAGCCAACCGCTACCACATGATCCGCCACATTACCCTGCCGCGTATTTACCCGACCATAGCGGTGCTCCTGCTGCTGCGCGTTTCCAAGCTGTTCGCCTCCAACTTTGAACAGGTGTTCAATCTGTACAGCCCAATGGTCTACGACACCGGAGACGTTATTTCCACATACATTTACCGAATTGGTATGGAAAGTTCACAGTACAGCATGTCAACCGCGGTCAATCTGTTTGCCAGCGTACTGGGACTGATTATTCTGCTGGCGTGCAACAAGGCCATTTCCAAAATGGATGTCATGGGCATCTTTTAAATCGTGCGGAAAGGAGTGAGAGTCGAATGAATTCAGTTGTAAAAGAGCAAGTAAGAGTAACTCCTCCCGCCCCCAAACGCAGAAAAAAGAAGGTTACCCTTTTTGATGTGTTTGTTACCGTTTTCTGCCTGCTCTTTGCCGTGATTTGCTTTTTCCCCATTTGGTACGTTATTGTGGTATCGCTTACCCCTTATAAGGATTTTGTAAGCAACCCGGTTGCGATTTTACCCCCGTGGCCTCTGGACTTTTCTTACTACCAGGCCATTTTTTCCACCACCGTGTTCCGTACCTCCATGCTGCTTTCCGTCTTCAAGACCATTGGCGGCACGCTCCTTTCGCTGATGGTCACCGCCATGATGGCTTATGGCGTTTCCAAGGAACAGGCGCCGGGTATGAAGGTGGTAAATCTGCTGGTCATTATCACCATGTATTTTGGCGGCGGCCTGATTCCGACCTACCTGCTTTATCGCGACATCGGAATTCTGAAAACGATCTGGCCCATGGTTTTACCCATGGCCATGAATGTAGGCTACTTTGTCATCATGAGAAACTATTTCATGTATTCGGTGCCGAAGGGGCTGGAAGAGGCTGCAATGCTAGACGGTGCCAACCAAATCCAGATTTTCTTCCGGATTGTGCTGCCCACCTCCTCCGCGATGATTGCGGCTGTGGCTCTGTTCATCGCAGTTTACCATTGGAACGATTGGTACAACTTTATGATGTATGTAAACGTCAATAAGTTACAGCCTTATTCCTGGATGCTGCGCCGCGTACTGGTGGATCCCAGCTTCGTAAACAACATGGCTTCTGACGCGCAGAATGCGCTGGGCGGAGCGAAGCCCCCTCCAATGCAGCTGCGCATGAGCACAATTGTGGTGGCCACGCTGCCCATCATGTGCGTGTATCCTTTCCTGCAAAAGTATTTTGCGCAGGGAATGATGCTCGGAGCGGTCAAGGAGTAAGCCTGCCCGGATCATGCTTGTTCTGTCATCGCCGGTATACGGTGATGTGAATAATATTTATAATAGGAGGAACCCAAAGACTATGAGAAAAAGTATCAAAAGAGCTCTCGGTCTGTTCATGGCGGCCATGCTGATTCCGGCTGCGTTTACCGGCTGCGGCGGCTCGGACAATGCAACCTCTGGCAGTTCGGAGAACGGAGGCAATTCCGCTGCTGCATCCCAGACTGGCAACGCTGCCAGGGAAAAGGTACATATTCTCTTTTCTCAGCCCAACACCGTTCTGGACAACACGGATAAGATGGCAAACGACCCCATCCGCAAGGCAATTGAAGAGGCCGTCAACATCGAATTGGAATACGACAGTGGTTTCGACGGCTACACCGACCGTATTCAGACCGAACTCATCGCTCAGACCGGAGCCGACCTGTTCCCGAACTACGGGCAGCAGGAACTGACCACCAAGTGGATTAACGACGGTCTGGTCTGCAACATCGGCGAGATCATCAACGCCGATCCTGAACGCTACCCGATCCTTTACAAAATGATCAACTCTCCGGAATACCAGATGTACAATCAGATGTATGCCGGCGATCCGGAAAAAACCTATGCGATCTATGCTTTAACCGCTGCAAAGACCTGGTCCGGTCCTTCTCTTTACAACACCTCTCTTCTCAAACAGGCCGGCTTTGAAGAACCCCCTGTGACTGTTGATGAATTTGTTGCATTCTGCAACACCCTGGGTCAGCAGGGGATCAGCGGCTGGTGGCCACGCAACGACACGCTGACCAATCTAGATGAAATCGACAAGACTCTCTTTGCTCCGAACGGCACCACCGTTATGGCGCCTACCGGAGATCCGTGGGTTGGCTTCCTTCCCGTGTACGGCCCGGACGGCATCGACGGCGATTGGAAATTGATGACCACCTCCGACGAAACCAAGGAAGTTCTGAAAATTCTGGCCGATATGTACCAGAAGGGTGGCCTGGATAAGGGTATCGGCGTCAAGGACGACTGGGCCCAGGCTTACAACGAGTTTATTTCCGGCCAGATTGGCGCTTGTAACTACCGTTTCTCCACCTGGACTGCCGTTAAGGACGTGATGAAAGACTGGCTCGACACCAATCCCGACAGCGACTTTGTTTCTGAGATCAGGCTCGGAAAGAACCTTGAGGGCAGCATCGGCATGGGCGTTACCTATTCCGCCCCTTACTGGATGGGCTTCAATTGGTTTATTCCGGTTTCCTGCGCGCATCCTGACCGTGTGCTCGATTTTGTCGAGTTCCTCGCGAGCGATGCCGGTCAGGATTTGATCTTCAAGGGCATCAAGGGCCAGCATTATGACATCGACGCGGATGGCAACGTTGTTTACAACATTGACGCTTGGAAAGAAACCGGCGCAATTTACAACATTGAAGACGGCCGGACCAAGTATGTCATGATGGCTTACCTCTTTGCAGGCGGCCAGGAGCAGCTCGCTCTGGAGACCAGCGACAACTGGTACGAAGCCTCTCTTAACCCCATTAAGGTGGATACCCATGACGATGACGGCGAAGCCAAAGACTATGTAAACAGCGTGATAGATTCCTATTCCGATGATGCTGCCGGCTTCCTGCCTCCTTACTTTACCATCATCCAGTATCCCGCGGAAATCGTCACCATTCGCACCAAGCTCAGCGAAATCACGCTGCAGTATGTGCCTGCTTTCATTACCGGTCAAAAGAACATCGATGATGAATGGGATGATTATGTTGCCGCTTATGAGGCTGCCGGCTCCAAGGAGCTTGAAGCCGCTTTTAATGAAGCCAGGGTGGAGGCAAAGGATAACTTTGCCGCTTTGAACGGCTAATCGACCTTCCGGAATCGTATCTCCATAAGCAAGTGCCGCCTGTGTGGTTAGCCGCGCAGCGGCATTTGCTCTGTCTGATCAAATTTCTGAAGATCAAGAGGAGTTGCCATGCAGGATCATTTGCCTGCCGTAAAACAGCGCGGCTATGTCTCTCTGGTTTGTAAAATGAACTCCCCTCTCTTTTGCAGAAAAGAGAGGGGAGTTTTACACTATATGGCCCGTGGTTTTCCGGTGGACTGCCGTATCACCAACCGAGGCGTGTATTCAATTTTATTGACCGACGGCGTCGGGTCATAGCCCTTTTCATACCATTGAAGGAGCATATCGATTGCTGATTTACAGCGTTCCTTTAAATGATGGTCCACGGAAGTAAGAGTCGGTGTTGTGAGGAAAGAGGGAGCGATGTTGTCAAATCCGCACAGGGAGATGTCCTGAGGAATGCGCATGCCCTTCTCCTTGAGGGCGATCATCGCGCCGTAAGCCGTCATATCGTTTACACAGATGATGGCGGTAATGCCCCGGTCAAGCCCCTGATCCAAAGCATTGAGCAGCAGACGCCGCCCGACCTGGTATTCATAGGAATCAGCAGAGACCATGTTTTCCTTCTCTGAAGATGCATCAGGCGTCACGACGGTGATTGCATTTTCCAGGCCGTATTGCTCAAAGGTGTTCTGCAGTCCCTGAAGACGTTGCTCACGTGAAAGAGAAAACTGGGCAAGAGGGGTGGACAGAAACATAAATTTGCGGTGCCCAAGCTCATACAAGTGTTCGGCGATCAGCGCGGCGGAGATGTGATTGCTCAGCTCAATGGAGCAGATATTCAGATTTTTCTTTTTTTCTCCGATCATGATTACGGGGATTTTTTGAGCGATTTGTTCGAGTTCCTTGGGAAAATTGGGAATATACGTATAAATAATGCCGTCCATTTCCTGTGCCAGGTTGAGATACATGCGTTCGATTTCTTTGTTGCGAAAGGTATTGCAGATCATAACATTGTATCCCTGCGTGATGGCATAGCCTTGGACATACTGAACCAGTTCAATAAAATAATAGTTCGCTAACGTGGGTACAAATAGCAGCAACTTATGGTTGAAATTTTTTTTCGGGTCGTACGACGGCAGTTTATAGCCCAACTGCTTGGCTGCAGCCAGTACGCGTTCACGGGTCTCGTCGCTGAAGGTAACTTTTTGACTGTTATTCAGAATCAACGAGACAGTCGCCTGGGACACTTTGGCCAGTTCCGCCACTTGCTTAGAGGTTACTTTCTTCATGTTGAAGCTCCTTGTGATTCCGGGTTCCAGATTGGATTGAATTTTATTAGCTATTTTTATTATATTATTAGTTGGGCGCTCTGTCAAGGATGGAAGCCTTGACAGACAGGAGAAATCTATTGAGAAGGACATGGTTCTTATATGGATTCCAACACCTGTGAAAATAACCCCGTGCTTGCTTCAAAACAACAGCGGCAGGCGTTAAAATCTGTCCGCTGTTGACGTAAGATTTCCACTTCTGCAGTCTCAGGTATGCCGGCCCAGATATTACCGCTTGATTTCCCTTGCGGTGGGGATATAATAGAACATATGTTCTGTTATTAAGGAGGCTGTACGGCCGTGGATCGGGCGATTTTGCATTGTGACATGAACAACTTTTATGCGAGTGTGGAAATGCTGCTTCATCCGGAACTGCGAGGGAAGGCGGTGGCGGTGGCGGGAGACCCGCAGGCGCGCCATGGTATTGTGCTTGCAAAGTCCTATGAGGCAAAACGTTGCGGCGTCAAAACAGGGAATCCGCTGTGGATGGCGCGGCGTCTTTGCCCGGATATTGTCTTTGTGCCGCCGCATTTCGAGGAATACCTGAAGTTTTCCAAATTGGCCCAGGAAATTTATCTGGACTATACCGATCAGGTGGAAAGTTTCGGACTGGATGAGTGCTGGCTGGATGTGACCGGGAGCGTCGGGCTGTTCGGAAACGGAAGGCGCATAGCGGACGCCGTTCGAGAGAGAATCAAAAGGGAGTTGGGCATCACGGCCTCAGTAGGAGTAAGCTACAATAAAATTTTTGCCAAGCTGGGGTCCGACCTGCATAAACCGGATGCCACCACCGTCATCACAAGGGAGGACTACAAGGAGCTTGTCTGGCCTCTTCCGGTGTCCGACTTGCTGTATGTAGGGCCTGCTGCCACAGCAAAGCTGGCACGCTATACAATCAAGACAATCGGCGATCTCGCCGCCGCCGATGCAGGGCTGCTCCAATCGCTCTTCGGCAAAGTGGGAGCCATGCTGCAAGCGTTCGCCAACGGACATGACGCCTCTGCCGTAACCTCTTTTGATGCCCGACCGATGATCAAATCCATCGGAAACAGCACAACAACGCCTAAGGACCTGAACAGCGATCAGGATATCAAAATAACGCTCTATGTGCTGTGCGAAAGTGTAGCGGAACGTCTGCGCGAACAGCATTTGGTTTGCTCCACCGTACAAGTGTGGATCCGATACGACGATCTGTGGTCATGCGAGCGGCAGGCGGGGCTGGGGACGCCCGTGTGCAACTCGGAAAGTATTTTCCGGCGCGCGTTTGAACTGGTGCGGCAAAACCGCAATCCGGCAAAGCCTCTGCGCAGTCTGGGTGTGCGGGCGTGCAATCTGTCGCCCGATTGTATTTTGCAGACCTCCTTTTTGCCGGAGATCAGGCGCGCGCAGCGCGGGGATGACCTGGAGAGGACGGTAGATGCGATCCGGCAGAGATTCGGACGCCGCAGCATCCAGCGCGGCATCGCGATGACCGACCGCACTCTCTCCTCCATTGACCCCAAGAGCGATCATGTGATCCATCCGGTGGGATTTCTGCGATAGAAGGTGATGAAAATGAAGACGGAAAAAATATATGTCGCCATAGACGCACATTTCAATCCGGACGGAAAACTGATCCCCACGGCGATTATTTGGACGGACGGGCGGCGTTATGCCGTAGACCGCGTACTGGATACACGCAGAGCGGCCAGCCTAAAGGCCGGCGGCGTGGGCGTACGATACACGGTCAGAATACAGGGGAAGGAACGGTTCCTTTGGTATGAGGGACCCAAGTGGTTCGTGGAAGGGCGATAATGCGCAGCGGGCGTTTTAATACCCGGCGGTGTTGGATTCTCGATATCCCTGCTTCCATAAAAGCTTGCGGTATTCCGTCGGGCTTACGCCATAGGTCTTATTGAAGAGCTTGTTGAAATAGGAGGGCTCGTCAAATCCCAGCATCATGGCGATGGATTTGACGTTTTCGTCGCTGTCCGCCAGCAGTTCCTTGGCGTGCTCCAGCTTCATTAGATTGATATAGTAGATGATGTTGACGCCGGTCTCCGCTTTGAACAGACGGCTGATGTAATTCTCGGTCATATTGACCTGCCGGCTGAGCATGGAAAGGGAAATATGCCGGCTGATGTTCTCACGGATCAACCGGTCGATTTCGTTGATCTCCCTGCGATAGGATGGAGAGGAAAAATCGGTCTTGTTTTTGCGGATGGTTTTCAAAAGCTGCTGAAAGCTGTGAATATGCTCTTCCAGTGTGACCGGCTGAAGGCAGGAATTCGGGGCGTCGGCGCCTGAAGGCTTGCTCTGTTCAATCCACAGGGAATAGTCGATCAGCAAAAGATTTTGAAATCGCTCGCTGGCCGTAAAGGCAAAGGAGGGCGAAACCTTATGTTCTCTGCAGCCGGAGAGATATTGCGCGAAAATCTGCGTCGCCTCCGGGTAGCTGTTTTGAAAAATACAGCGTTTGACGGCGCGGTAGGCCTCGTGAAAGGGTGCGGGAATCCCTGTGTAGCCGTCGAGCGCCTGCTCATCGACCACAGCGCCGAAGCCTTCGTACAGGACGAGCTTTTCCGCGCCGACGCAGCGCATAAGGCTTGCACGGAGCTCGCCGGTGGTTTGGACGAGCCGGGAGGAGACATAGCCGCAATCGGTGTTCATGTAAAGACGGATCAGTTTTTGTATTTTGGTGAGGTCGTTTTCCGCGCTTTGCCAAAAGCTTTGGAAATCCTGCTGGGGGATGAGGAGGATGACGCTATCGTTCGTAACGGTGAAAACACAGTCGGAAGGAGCCTGAATCGCCTCGCAGACGACGTTTTTCAGGGTGTCCACCGGAATGTCCAGACGCGCGCCGGTCAACCGGCTGCGCAAAAAGAGATACAGGAAAAAATAGGGGGACGACAGCGGCTGGCTGCCGCTGTCTCCGGAGAATAGGCAGGCGTTGATTGCCTCTCCGTCCCGGGGCGGGATGACGCGTGCGGACGGGCCCGGTTCGGCGGCGCAGACGCTGATTTTCTGAAAGGCCTTCCGCAGGATGGCTGTGAGGTTTTCCGGGGAAATGTCGGTCTTGATCAGGTAATCCAGCGCGCCGTTTTTGAGCGCATCCACCGCATAGGAAAAATGCTGATGGTTGGTCAAAATGATAAATTCTCCCGAATATCCCCACGCGCGGGCTTCCTCCATGAGGGCGATTCCGTCACGCCCGGGCATTTCAATATCCGTGATGACCAGCTGCGGCCTGTGTATGCGAATTGCCTCGAGCGCGGAAGATACATCGCCCGCGGCCGCGCAGATTTGGAAGCCCTCTTTCTCCCAGTTGAGCATTGATTTCAGGGCGATGCGCACAATCTTTTCGTCATCTACAATCAGTACCTTATACATCGTCTTCCCCCTCGGATCAGTCTGTTTCCACGTAGGGCTGCCGGATAGTCACAATGGTTCCTGCACCCGGACGGCTTTCCAGTGTGAATTGATAGCAATCCTTGTATTCCAGCTGGAGACGCTCGCGGACGTTCTCCAGACCGACGCCGGACATCCTTGCGCCCTTGTGGCCATTCTTCTGCTGTTCGCTTCCCCGCGCCGGATCAAAGCCGCGGCCGTTGTCCTGCAAAACAATACACAGCTGCCTGGCTTCGACCTGGGCGGAAAGGGTGATCACCAGTTCGGCGTCCTCCCGTAAGCCGTGGATAACGCTGTTTTCCACGATGGGCTGCAGCAATAGCTTCATGATCCGTGCGTGCTCGGCGGCGGAATCCATTTGCGTGTTCAGGGTGATGACGTCACCGTGCCGTATTTTCTGGATGGTGAGGTAATCGTTGATATCGGACACTTCCTGCTTGAGAGAGATAAAGGAATCGCTGCGCAGAATGGAGTTGCGTAAAAGATGGGAAAGGGCGGAAAGTCCCGCGCTAACGGAGGGGGCGTTGCTCATCATGGCGGCAAAGCGCAGGCTGTCGAGCGTGTTGAAGAGGAAGTGCGGGTTGATCTGCGCCTGCAGCATCTTGATTTCCGCCTGGCGCTTGCTGTCCTGTTCTACCTCAATTTGGATCACAAGCTCCCGAATACGCCGGCAGATTTTATTGTACGCCTGGGCGAGATAGCCGAGTTCGTCGGTGTTGTTGTCGATCAGCTCTGATTCAAATTTAAGGTCGGACGCCTTGTCGATGTATGCCAGCATGTTGTTCAGCGGAACGGTGATGCTGTTGATGATGAGCCTGGAGATCAGAATACACAGAAAAATCAGCAGAACGGCCAGCACGATGGTGGTGTACTTCATGCTTTCGATGGGCTGCATCAGATAGGAGATGGGAGTGGAAGAGACGAGCGTCCAACCGAGCTTCGGCACGGAGGAATAGCAGACAAAGTTGTCCGCGTCTCCGCTATACTGTCTGCCGGACTGACCCTTTGGAGCGTTGAGGATGGCCTGAAAGGTCCTCAACTCCTGTTCGGTATACTCCCCGTCCGAATAGCTCAGCAGCTCGCCGAAGGAATCCATCAGCGTCAGGTGATTGTGTCTGTCAAAGGGTTCGTTGCCGGAAGGAATGGTCAGAAATTTTGGGTCTATATAGAGCATCACATATCCGTATACCTCACCGGTGCCGATGTGGATGATTTTGCGCGCGAGCACAACGGAGGTCCGGTTGTTGATGGAAGCCAGAAACCAGGATTCAATCTCCTTGTGATCCCGGATTTTTTCAAAGATGGGAACGAGCTCTTGCTCGCGCGTAAAAAGGCGGCCCATGGTATAGACGGGGCGGTTGTCGGCCGTGACGATACGCAGGTCGTAAAGATAGCGGATCATATTGCTTTTGCCTCTGACGATATCGCGGATCGACAAGATTGCCTTGTTTTTCTCCAAGGCGTCCAGCTCGTCAAAATGGATGACGGTGTTGCGCACCGCGGATTCGGTGATCAGCTCGTCGAGATAGATGCTGCCCGAGTTGGCGATGGACACGATGTTTTGATTCAGAGAATCCAGCAGACGCAGGTTGTAGTTGACGGCCGTGTTCTGAACGGCGTTATACGCCTTGTAGTAGCCAAAGATGTTGGCAATGAGAATCGGGACGATGGAAACCAGCAGGACCAGGAGCACGATCCGTTTGGAGATGGGAATATTTCTGACAAAACCGATCAGAGACTGTTTTTTCATATCACATCACCCTGTGAATTATAACATAAATCGGAGGATTAGGTCTCTAAAAAATAGAAAATCGGAAAAGCAGCATAAATGCGACAAGGTTTCTGCTAAAAAGTACAAGGTGGAAAGCAAGGGGGGAGATATCGTATTAGATTTGGGGGATTCTTCCTCTTGTCACAAAAAAACCGGAAGAATATACTGGAAACAATCACAAATTCCCTAATCCCCAAATTTTGAGAAAGGTGTGAATGAGGAGTGAAAAAAATCACGCGAGTCAGACATCCGTTCAAACGACTGCTCTCACTGCTGCTGGCTTTTTGCCTGTGCGTTTTGCAGCTGGGCGTGGCGCCCGGACGGGTTGCGGCGGAAGCCCCGGAGGTCTATGAGCCGGACTACTCGGCCGGCGGAGCGATGGGCTGGGATGTTGCGCTTGACGCCGGAGTGGTTTCGGAATTGACCGCCCAGGCGGACGGAAGCGTCAAAGCGGAGGCCTTTAAGGGCCACGCCATCGACACGCTCTCCCCCTCGATGACCGACGGAACCATCGAGTTCACCGTCAACATCAGCTCGGCTGCGAGCTTTGCCGTTCTCTTCCGCGCGCAGGATCAGAAGAATCTGAGCGCGCTGTGCTTCGATTACGGCAATGCGGGCGGGAGGTCGATGTTCCTGCAAAACCGCATCGACGGGACGGACGGCGACATCCCACTGAATGTGGTCAAGGACCCCGTTTTCGGCGGCGACATGAAGATTAAGCTGGAGCTCGCCGGAGAGGCGTTTAAGCTGTGGGTGGACGACGTCCTCGTGCTGGAAGCGAGCGGTGCGCCTGTCCGCGCGGGGCACTTCGGCTTCCGCATTTGGGACGGCTGGAACAAACCGGCTCCCGATGTGACCGTAAAGGACGTCCGGGTCACGCCGGCGCAGGAGCAGCCCGAGGATCCAGACCGTGAGCCGGTCGGATATACGCCCGACTACACGCAGGACGGCGCGATGAATTGGGACGTCCTGCTCGACGGCGGCGTCTCCTCCGAGCTTATCGTGCAACCGGACGGAAGCCTTGCGGCGGAGGCCTTCAAGGGGCATGCCATCGATCTGAATTCGCCCGAGATTGCGGACGGCATTCTGGAATTTACCGTCAATGTCAGCTCACCAGCCAGCTTTGCACTGCTGTTCCGGGCGGAAGATCAGAACAATCTGAGCTATGTCGCCTTTGATTACGGCAACGGCTCGGACCCCATGAGATTGCAGGACCGGACGGCGGGCGTTTCCAAGGATACCGATCTGGATTCCAGGGAGCATCTGAACTACGGGCAGGATACCCGAGTGAAGCTGATTTTCAACGGAACGAGGGTAACCATTTACAAGGACGGAATGCTGGTCACGACGGCGCAGACCGGCCGGACCGGCAAGGGGCACATCGGTTTCCGCATCTGGGACGGTCCCGACTGGGGCAGGGAATTTCCCGACGTCGTCATCAAGGACCTGAAGCTGACCGAAATCATCCCGCAGGAGGTGGAAGACGATCCGCTGGAGGCCGTCGTCCTGACCACGGAGGAGATGACCGTCCTGATGGACAACCGGTTCCCCTCGGTGTACGAATATCAGATCGGCGGGAAGACGGTAGCCGGTCAAAGGGCGCAGCTGCGCACCGTAACGCTCAACGGCGCCGAGTATTATGCCGCCAACGTCCAGGTGACGTCCCGCTCGGACAATACGGTGGAATACAGTCTGGACGTGCTGGACGCAACCGCTTTTGAACCCTATCCGGCGCAGCCGGAGGAATGCGGCGTGCTCGCCTCCTTAAAAATCGGATTCACTGCAGAGGCGCTTAAGCTGCGGATGGACGTCCTGGAGATTGCCGAACAGGG
Source organism: uncultured Oscillospiraceae bacterium (assembly GCA_902478455.1). Classification (GTDB taxonomy): domain Bacteria; phylum Bacillota; class Clostridia; order Oscillospirales; family Acutalibacteraceae; genus CABSLJ01. The sequence continues at coordinate 12,064 of CABSLJ010000017.1, forward strand.
GGATTTCCTGGTGCGGACCATCGCCTTCCCGGGCCAGTATTTCGGCACGGTAAAAAACAGCGGCGGTTATACCGAGGCGCAGGCGCGGATGACGACGCTCACCACCGCTTACGGCGGCATCAGCGAAAGCAGCGTCCTGCTCTCCGCCAACCCGAGCGGCAGCTGGTACGGCGCTTATGCCGTCATCCATGACGACAGCTTCGCCGTCACCATGGAAAGCAACGTCATTGAAACCACCCGCAAAGTGCTGGTGGAGACAAAAACCGAAGGGTCCGATTCCTATATGGCGCTGACAAACGGCGCGTGGACCTACCGCGGTCCCGGCAACGACGACTATTGGGGCACAGAAGAGCTGCCCTGGGCGGTCGTCGCCCTGACGGGGGACTGCAACGGGGATCAGAAGGTCGACTGGCAGGACGGCGCCATCCGGTACCGGGAGATGGCGGTGCGGCCGCTCGGCTCGGATGAGATGAAAAATTACATCTCCTACATCTTCATGAACTGTATGAGCGGCGCCAGCATGCCCTTTATGCGCCAGCTCGACACCATCAAAACCATGTACAACTACTACGACGGTTTTGGTCAGATGATCCTGGAAAAGGGCTACAACGGCGAGGGCCACGACGATGTGCTGTACGACCTGGTCGGGCATGTCAACGAGCGGGCCGGAGGAGAGGAAGATTTCCAGTATCTTCTGGCGCGCGCCAAGGATTTCAACGCCAAGATCGGCGTGCACATCAACGTCAACGAATACACCCTCGATTCCTTCTTCCTGGACGACCAGTATCTTTATAAGCCTCTGCAGGGCGGCTGGGGTTATCTTGACCAGTCCTATAAAAACAACAAAAACCTGGAAATCCTGGAGGGCGCCATGGATGCCCGCATGCAGGAATTCTGCGACGCCTACCCCGACATGGGCTGGGTGTACATCGATGTTTTTGACGGTATTGACTGGTACGCCGATAAAATGGCCGAATCCCTCAACAGGAACGGCCTGCCGGTGGGAACTGAGTACCGCGGCCCCATGGAAAAGGATATGGTCTGGGTACATAATTCCACCGATATTCACTACCCCGTCAGCCATCCGCAGGACACGCCGATGTACCGCTTCATCAAGAACGGCTGGGGGGATATCTTCCCGCCCCATGAGCTGCTCAAGAATCTGCAACAGCCTGCCGTGGGAGCTTGGGAACACACCACCAACTTTAATGAAGCCGTAGAGGTCTTTTACAACAACAATCTGGCGACCAAATATATGCAGCATCAGGATATTATGCAGATGTCCTCTACTGAGGTGGTCTTCGACCGGGGCCTGCGCGTCGTCAAGGAAAACAACGCCTCCCTGGGACTGGGAGAGCGGGTCAACCTGTATCAAAACGGCGTGCTGATCGCCTCTCTGCCTGTTGGAAACTACCGTCCGGTGGACAACGTCGACCGGGACACCTACATCAACAGCATGATCTTTATCCCCTGGTATGCGGAGGACAGCGAAACCAAAGATCCGCTTGACGCCGACAAAATCTATTACTGGAACGCTCTGGGAACCTCTTCCACCTGGGAGCTGCCTCCGAGCTGGGCGGGACAGAAGGCGGTCAAGCTCTATGAGCTGACCAACACAGGGCGCGTCTTTGTCAAAGCGGTTCCCGTTTTGGACGGCAAGGTCACTATTGAGGCCGAAAAAGGCGTTCCCTACATCGTCCACAAGGCGGACGAGACGGTTGTGACGTCTGATCAGGCCGACAATCAATGGGGCGAAAACACCCTGATCAGGGAACCCGGCTTTGACAGCATGAACTTTGAAAACTGGGAAGTGGAAGGCGACTCGGCCGTCAACGGCTTTACCGACCGCCGTGACTCCGACGTAAAGATCGCCGGTGAAGACGCCTCGCTCCGGCAGGAGATCACCGGTCTGGTCCCGGGAGAGAATTATACCATCTCGGTGTGGACCGACGTGCGCGGCGACATGACCTCCCTCCTAACGGTCCGGGTGGGGGACCGCACGCTGACCGACTATGTGGGGGACACCTCCTTCTTTGTCCGTCAGGAGCGCAATCATAAGTACGGATATACCACCTATGAGCAGCTGCGCGTCAACTTTACCGTTCCGGAGGATGTGACCGGCGCGGTCATTGAGCTAAGCGCCAAAGCGGGAGAAAACGCATCGTCTTCCGATTACGTCCGCTTTGACGACGTGCGGGCCTTCCAAAGCCTGCGCGAGGTGCAGCAGTCCCGGTATACCTTCTTTGAGGACTTTGAAAACGTCCCCGAAAACCTCGGCCCCTTCCTTTACGCTACTCCCGGTTACCAATCGATTGAACAGGCCCATCTGGCCGAAAAGAATCCCGACCCCGAGCATCCCCAGATCAAAAATTATGTGGTGGACGGCAGATTCTCCCTGAAGATGAACAACAATGCTCTGAGCAATGCCCGAATCCTGAGGACGGTTCCCTCCACGCTGCGGCTAGAGCCCAACACCACCTATGAGATGGGGCTGGATTATTTCACCCGCAAGGATGGAACCTATCAGTTCAGCGTCAAGAACGGCGCGGGAGAGACCATCCCCGGCTCGGTGATGGTGCTTAAGGCGGTCGGTGAGGGAGAAACCGGGACTGCCTCGGTCACCTTCACCACCGACGGCAGCGAGGATTGCTATGTGGAGGTCTATCAGATCGGCGGCATCGCAGACATTGAAACCGAATACCTCTCGTTTGACAACTTCTACGTCAATGATCTTTCCAGTGAAGTCAGTGTCAATCATCTCAACCGTCTGCTCGAGGAGACGGACGGATATGAGAAGGAAAGGTATACGGCGGGCAGCCTTGCTCAGCTCGAAACCGCGCGCGCCCGTGCGGTGGAGCTGCTTAAGACCACCGGCTGCAACATTGCAAACGATGAAGTGGCGCTTGCCATGGATCGCCTGCAAGCGGCTGCCAACGGCCTGGTAGAAATCTCCAGCCTTCAGGCGCTGTACGACGCGAATCAGGACAGACAGCAGGGCAATTACACCGATTCGACCTGGAAGGCGTTCCAGGAAGCGTTGGCAGGCGCGGAAGCGGTTCTGAAGAATGAAAACGCCTCTCAGGCCGACGTGGACGATGCGCTGCGTGCTTTGCAGGACGCTGTTTCCGGGCTGCAGGCGACCGATAAATCCGCTTTGCAGGCGTTGTACGACGCAAACAAAGACAAACAGCAGGGCAACTACACCGATTCGACCTGGAAGGCGTTCCGGGAGGCGTTGGCAGGCGCGGAAGCGGTTCTGAAGAACGGAAACGCCTCTCAGGCCGACGTGGAAGATGCGCTGCGTGCTCTGCAGGACGCTGTTTCCGGGCTGCAGCAAAAGCCCGATGAATCCAGCCGTCCCGAGGAGCCGGGCGAGCCCTCCTCAAGTGAGCAGCCTGTCAGCTCCGAAGGCGGTTCCTCCGCGCCGGATGTATCCTCCGGAAACGAGCCCTCTACGGGCGCCGACGGTGTTGCAGGCATGTGGCTTGTACTGCTGAGCCTCTCTCTGCTGTGCGCCGGCGGGCTGATCTTTGCCCGGCGCAGGGCCTCTTAACAACGCCGAAAGCGAAACGGTTGTTCCGCTTCACAAGGGATGAAAACAGGGCCGCCGGACATATTACGGCTGGGCGGCCCTGTATCATCGGGAGAGCAAAATCGTTCTAGCTCCGGCACAAATCGTCTTAGAGCGAATGAATCTGTGAAGAATCCTGCTAGGAATCGATCAATCTGTTTCTTGAGCGTTTTTAAGAGCGTGTCTATAATAAAAACACAATATTATTTCAAATAAGGAGGAATTATCAATGAAGAAACACACAAAGAGAATCGCGTGCTTCCTGGCGTTTCTGCTGCTGGTGAGCATGCTGGCCGGCTGCCAGCAGACGCCGGGCGGTTCCCCATCCTCTGCGGCGGGGGAATCCTCTGCCTCCGGTGAACCGGTGGAAGAGCAGGTGCTGGAGATCGCCGTTTTTGAGGGCGGCTATGGCCGCGCTTATTGGGACGCCGCCGCCAAAGCGTTTGAGGAAGCCAATCCCGGCGTCACCGTGAACATCACGGCCAACCCGGAAATCGGAGAGATCATCCGGCCCAATATCCTGTCCGGCAACGCGCCCGACTTTATCTATCTCGCCTCCAACAACGCCTCCGGCGTGGCCACGGCTCTGATCAAGGATAAGGCGCTCGCCGACCTGACCGACGTCATGGAAGAGGTCAAGGACAAAATACTCCCCGGCTTCCTGGAGACAAGCAACTGCCAGCCCTACGGAGACGGAAAGATCTATCTTGCGCCGATGTACTACTCTTCCATGGGCCTGTGGTATAATAAGACCTTCTTTGAGGAGAACAATCTGGAACCCGCCACCACCTGGGAGGAGTTCTTTGCTCTGGGAGACAAGGCCAAGGAACTCGGACGCGCGCTCTTTACCTATCAGGGTCTGGTACCTGCCTATCTGGAAAGCCTCGTCACTCCGGCAATCGCCACCAGCGCGGGGCTGGAGGGAATGGAGAAATGCGCCGCCTATGAGGAGGGCGCCTGGAAAAACGAAGGCATCCGTCAGGTGCTGGAGAATATTGCCAGAATCGGTTCGGACGGCTATCTGATGGACGGCACGGTGGCGCTCGACCACACCCAGTCTCAAAGCGAATGGCTGGCGGGAAAGGCGCTGTTTATCCCCTGCGGCTCTTGGATTGAAGGCGAAATGGCAGACGCTCCCCGCGAGAAGGGGTTCGAATACGGCTTCTGCGCGCCGCCCGTCCTCAACGCTGAGGCGGACAAATACGTCTTCTCCTCCATTGAGGAGATGTACATTCCAGCGGCGGCCAAGAATGTTGAATTGGCCAAGAAGTTCTTAATCTTCCAGTATTCCGACGAAATGATCCAGCTCAACGCCGAACTGGCCAAGGGCGTGCCACCGGTGGTTGGCGCGGCCGATTATCTCAAGGAATATGTGTCCGATGCCGTCTATGAATCCTACATGGTCTACGAAGAGGGCTATAGCCGGTCAACGGCCAGCCGTTCGGCGTAGTGGCGGATACGGAGATCAGCCCCAAGGACGAGTTCTACAACCAGGTCGGAGACGTCCTGATGGGGAAGGAAACGGTCGATCAGTGGATTGAGAAGACCGAAGAGGTCAGCACCTCGGTACGCGACAAGCTTATCAAATAAATAGACCGTTCATTCCAAGGAAGGGATAGGGGAACGCATTCCCTTATCCCTTTTTTGTGATTCGATACGAGAGGAGTTGCAGGTATGCCCTACGTTTATTCCCTGCGGATCGGCATTTGCCCGGACTTTGAGCCGGAGGAAAAGCTGGAGCATTTGCTCGGTTTTGTGGAGAGCGCCGCCATTGACGACGTACAATTTTTTCTGAATATGGAGGAAATCAATGATGGACACCTTACGCCTGAGGAAACGGAGCCCTGGCTGGAAATGCTCCGTTCCTTTGCGCCCCGTTTGAAAGAACGGGGGGTGACCTTTTCCCTCAATCCCTGGACGACCACCCTGCATGCCGACCGCGGCAGAAGGCTCAAGGCAGGTCAAAATTTTGTGACGATGGTTGACGCCGACGGCCGCTCTGCGCAGGCGGTGGCCTGTCCGCTGTGTGACAATTTCCGGACGTATCTTTCACAGATGTATTCCCATTATTCCGAGCTGGGGTGCGATATCATCTGGGTGGAGGATGATTTTCGGCTGCATAACCACGCTCCCCTGAAGTGGGGCGGCTGCTTCTGCGAGCTGCACAGGAAGGTCTTCTCCGAACGCACAGGAAGGACGCTTTCCAGAGAGGATTTTGTCCGCGGCGTCCTGCGGCCGGGAGAACCGCATCCCTACCGCAGAATATGGCTAGACACCGCGCGGGAGATCATGACGGACCTCGCCCGGTTGATTGGCAAGGCGGTACACCAAGTATCCCCGCAAACCCGGGTCGCCCTTATGAGCAGCGCGCCCGAGACCCACTGCGTGGAAGGGCGGGACTGGCAGGCGGTGCTCAAGGGCTTGTCCTGCGGCAACAGACCCCTTGTCCGTCCGCATCTGCCCGCCTACCACGAGCAGGCCGGATTTCGGTACTGCCTTGCGTTTCAACGCTACTCCCGGCTGACCGCGGCGGCTGTTCCGGAAAACACAGAGCTTTGGCCGGAGCTCGACAATCTTCCGCATACCACCTTTTCCAAATCGCACGCCTTTGCAAGGCTGCAGATGGAAAGCGCCCTGTCCCTGTGCAGCGAGGGGATCACCATCAATATTTTTGACATGACGGGCAATGGCGTCGCCGAGTGCCAGGAAAACGACCGCATGTTGCGCGGCGTCAAGCCCTATCTGGACGGTGTGCTCGGGCTGGGGGCGACGCGAGGCAGCGAACAAGGTGTTCAAGTGCTTTTCTGCCCGGATTCCTCCTATACGCTTCACGCCTACGAAGGGGATTCGCTGGACGCCATCCGGCCGCGGGAGACCTTCTGGGCGGAATATCTTTCGGCCTTCGGCATCGCCAACGTATACACCTCCAGACGCCGCTTTTCGGGGGAGGTCGTGGCGGTGGCCGGGCAGTATTTCCGCAATTTGCAGGAAGAGGAGCTGCGCGCCCTGTTTGCCGACAACACCGTGCTGCTCAATGGAGACGCAATCGATACGCTGGTGGATATGGGCTGCGGCGATCTCATCGGCGTAGACGAGGTGGAATGGCTTGCGCTCAATGGAGGACAACACAGCTATGAGCAGGTGACCGACGGCCGGACGTACCATGGCCTCTCCAAAGCGAGGATGAGCGCTCAGGCGATAGACGAGCGGACCGAATCGGGAGATTACCTGCGTATCTCATACAATGCTCCCGTAACCGAGCATTCCGACCTGCGAACACAGACGGGCAGGCGGGCGGGTCCCGGGCTGTGCCGGAGGGACGGCGTTATCTTCTTCCCATACGGCCATCTGGAAGAAAGCTATATGCACCTGCTCAACCCGGTCCGCCGCGAAATGCTGTGCTCCCTGCTGCGCGACGCGCCTACCGGGAACCGGCCGGCTATGGCGCTGGAGACGCAATATGTGACCGTCAACCATTTTTCCCTGCCGGAGGGGGAAATGATTTTGCTGGTCAATTACGCGACCGATGCTTTTGAACGGGTTGTGCTGGACCTCCCCTTTGCGGTGGAAAGCTGTTGCGCAATCGACCGCAGTACAGGGAAAACCGTTCGCGTTCCCTGGACTCTAGACGAGCAGGGGAACCTTGTGTTAAACTGTGTCCTGGAGGCGCTGTCCTCCCGGTGCTTTTTGTTTCCACATCCTCACGATGATCTTCCGGATGCTTGACCGGGCCATCCCAAAACCGATACTTTTGAATCAAATGTGCACGTCGGTGCCGAAGGAGTGCTGAAATGATGCTTACGCTAAAAAAAGAAGAGATAAAAAAGGTAATTGAGGGGAGGGGGCATGCATCCCGCGTGCCGCTCCTCTATCACTTCTGGATCCGGCCGGAGTGCTTCGGCGAACAGGAAGCGGCCGTACGCCGGCTGATGAAGAGCTGTCCGTATGACTTGGATGCGGTACAGCTGAATTTTCCGCAGGTCCAGTACGAGTCGACGCCGCCGGACGCCTATGTATGGAACCGGAAGCCTCTGCCGGACCGCGTGCAGCGGCAGGGGTACGACAACCGCGCCGTATTGCAGGACTGGGAGGAGCTCGATGATTTTCTGGCGGACTTTCCCTCTCCGGAAGAGCCGGGACTGGTTCCGCCGTGTGGACCGACCGACCGCTACCGCCTGGTCAATTGGTGGTTCTGCCTGTTTGAACGTCTCTGGGAGTTCCGTGGCATGGAAAACGCCCTCACGGATTTTTATCTGTATCCCGAACAGGTACACCGACTGTTTCAGAAACTGACCGATTTTTATATGGCTGCGATGGAGCGCGCGAAGACAGAAACGGATGCGGACGGTATTTTCGTTTCCGACGACATCGGCACCCAAACCGGCCCGTTCTTTTCGGTGGAGATTTTCCGGGAGTTTTTCAAGCCCTACTATAAGCAGCTGTTTGAAAAAGCACACGCGCTCGGCATGCATTTTTGGCTGCACAGCTGCGGCAATATTGAACCTCTGCTGCCGGAATTGATCGAGATCGGCCTGGACGTCATTCATCCGATTCAAAAATACACCATGGATGACGCAAAGATTGCCCGTGACTATGGGGATCAAATCTGCATCTGGTACGGCTTTGACGTACAGCAGACCATTCCCTACGGCACGCCTGACGAGGTGCGCCGTGAGATCGGCCGCATCATGAAGACCTTCTGGAGAGAGGATGGCCGCTTCTTACTGACCATGGGAAACGGCTCCACGAAGGACTGGCCCATCGCCAGTTTGGAAGCCCTGTTTGACGAAAGTTTGAAACAGGGAAGCTTTTGATTGTCCCGGGCGAGCATTTCGGGCTTTGTGGAGGGCTGCAAGTCCTTCCCTCAGGGTTCTGTCTCTGCTGTGCCTCAAAGCTGCAAACGAGGAAAAGACGGTCTCCATGCGCCGTCTTTTCCTCGTTTTGATTTTGTTGCGAGACAACTGCTTCTCCAGCTGAATGGAAGGCCTTTGGTTTGATCCGGCCGGGCAGAGAAGACGCACTGCGGATGCGCCAAACGGCGAAACACTGCCTGGGAACAGGAGACGGAAACATCGCAGCAAGACCTGTCTCTTATACACATCTCC
>CABSLJ010000018.1 GCA_902478455.1 uncultured Oscillospiraceae bacterium
GGCTCGGCGGGCATCTGCGCCGCCATCGCCGCCGCCCGCCAGGGAGCGAGAACCCTGCTGATTGAAAATACCGGCTGGCTTGGGGGCATCGGCGCAACGGCCGCCATGGTAGAGTTTGGCCCCATCGTCCGGGGTGGACTCCGGGTGGTGGGCGGCATTCCTTACGAGCTCATGCAGCGCATGCGCCGCTTCGGCGGGGCGGAGCTGCGCGACGAGACCGAGGACCTCTGCTTCGCGCCGGAAAGCTTTGCGCACGTCGCCCTTGCGATGTGCGAGGAGGCGGGCGTGGAACTGCTGCTGCACACCCGGTTTATCGACAGCGTCGTTGAAAACGGCCGGCTTTCCGGCGTACTTGTGGACAACAAGGAGGGCATGCGGTTGATCCGTTCCAAAATATGGATCGACTGCACAGGGGACGGCGACGTCTTCTTCCGGGCGGGACTGCCCTATAAGATCGGCCGGGAAATCGACGGACGCACCCAGCCGATGACCCTGGTCTTCTTCGTCAACAACGTAAACTACGCGCATTTTCTCGAAGAGGTGGCGCGCGAAACAGGCGGCGATCCCGACCCCTATTTCACACGGCTCGTCTCCAAGGCCCGGGCCGACGGGAAATTTCACATTCCAATCGTGCGTCCGGGCTCGACCGGTCCGGTACCGCGCTGCGGACGGCCGTACGACCTTTCCTGCTGTGAGGTGTTCGTCAACGGGACCAACGTTGTGGGCAAATGCGGCGTAAATGCCAGGGACCTGACCGAGGCTGAATGCGTCACGCGCAGGCAGATGATGGAGATGTATGATTTTCTGAAGACCTACGCGCCCGGCTTTGAGAACTGCTACATCAGCCATGTTCCTTGTGAAATCGGCGTGCGGGAGACGAGAAGACTGGAGGGCGTCTATATCCTGACGGCCGACGACCTCGCCTCCGGCCGCCGGTTTGACGACGTTATTTCGGTCGGCTTCAATATGATAGACATCCATCAGGTGGCCGGCGAGGACTTCGACCTGACCCATTTTGCCGACGGTCACTATTATTCCGTCCCCTACCGCTGCCTGCTGCCCAAAGAGCTTGGCAATCTCCTCGTCGCCGGGCGGTGCATTTCGGTCACGCACGAGGCGCTCGGCGCGGTGCGGGTGATGGTCAACACCATGCCCATCGCCGAGGCGGCCGGCACAGCGGCGGCCATCGCTGCGCGCACCGGCTGCGCCGTGCAGAAGGTGCCGGTCGGCGAATTGCAGGATACCCTGCGGCGTTCCGGCGCGGTGCTCGGCTTCGACCACTAGGGTACGGCCATGCGCTACACTGTAAGACGCGCGTACGACTGGCTCTCTCCCGACGACCGGTGCGAGCAAAGCGGATCCGCTGCGCCCCTTCTCCTGGACGCGGCGGGCAACGCCTCCGAAGCGGTACAGCTTCTGTTCGACGCGCCTGGGGAGACAGAGCTTGCAGTTTCCCTCTCCCCCCTGGGTCCGCGCGGCGTCGATGGAAAAATATTTGCCCTGCTGCCCGTCCGGGTGGACAAAAACACGGGACCTGAGGGCTACACCGCCTTCCCCGGAGACGACCTTTCCCACACGGTCCGCTCCGCCCCTTTCCTCGTCTACGATGCGCTTTTCCCCTTGCCGGACGGCGAATCGCTCGCCCTCTCCGCGGGCCGGGGCGCGCTCTATCTGCGCTTTGATATTCCCTGCGGCTGTCCTGCGGGGGACTACCCCTTCCGGCTGGTGGTCCGCGCCGGCGGAGAGACGCTTGCGGTGGAAATCGCCGTCCGCGTGTACGCCGTGAGCGTCCCGCAGGAGAGAAGCCTGCAGCTTTCCAACTGGTACAGCCTGCCGAATATCGCCTCCCGGCATAGGCTGGAGCCGTGGTCGGAATCCTTTTGGGAGATGGCCGAGCGGTACGCAGAGCTGATGGCGCGCACCCGGCAGACGCATTTTCTTCTCCCCTTCTGTGCGGCGGAGTGGTCGCGCTCCGGCGGGGAATGGCGTTTTTCCTTTGCGCGGGTCGAACGGCTGGCGCAGCTCTTTCTCTCCCATGGCTTCCAAACGCTTGAGGGCGGGCCGGCTGTCCGCCAGCGCTTTTTGGGAGATCCCCATTTTGTCCTGCTGACGGACGAAAATATACCGGCGGCCTCTAGGGAGGGACTCTCCTTTCTGGAGGGGTATTTCAGGGCGTTTTATGCCTTTTTGCAGGCGCACGGGTGGGAGAAGTGCTGCGTTCAGCATGTGGCCGACGAGCCCTTCGACAGTTCCATCGGCGAATACGCGCTCCTGGCGCAGAGGATGCGGCCTCTGCTGCCCGGCGTACCCTTCCTGGACGCCGTCTGCACCTCAAAGCTCTCCGGCGGGCCGGACATCCCCATCCCCGACGCCCGGCGCTATGAGGCGGACCGCAGCGTCTTTTCCGGTCTGCAACAGGCGGGCCGTCCGGTCTGGTTTTACACCTGCGCCCTGCCCGGAGGGGCTTACTGCAACCGCCTGCTCGACCTGCCGCTGCTCAAGACGCGGCTGCTTCATTGGGGCAACGCCCGCTACGGGCTCTCCGGCTATCTTCATTGGGGCTTTAACTGCTACCGGGAGGGGCAGAACCCTTATGGCGACCTTTCCCCCCGCTTTGCCGCCGTTCATGAGGAACGCTATCTGCCGCCGGGGGACACTCATCTGGTCTATCCCGGCGCGGACCGACCTTTGGCGAGCGTCCGACTGGAGCAGATGAGAAAGGGGGTTGAGGATTACGAGCTGCTCCGCGGACTCACCCGGCATGACCCCCGCAGGGCGGAAACCATCATACGGGCGGTTTTCCGCGATTTTTCCGACGTGTGCGATTCCAGGCGTTTTTCCGGCGTATACCAAGCCTTGCTTGCCGCCTGCTCCGGCGGGCGGCCATGACTTCTTTCAAGGGACATCCGCAGCCTAGGAAATGGAAAATGGAGGAATCAGCATGAAAAAACAGTTGTTGGCCCTTTTCCTTTGCGTTTCCCTCTGCATCGGTCTTTTCCCCGCGGCGCATGCCGACGGGGACGCCTCCCTCCGCTATTGGGTGGAGAGCTCCTATCAGAACATCTTTCAGGACGCCGCGCCCGGTGTGGAACAGACCATCCAGCTAGTGATGGCGCAAAATGAATATGAATCGGCACAAATCGTTCTGAAGGCGGGGAGCGGCTTCACCGTTCAGTCGGTCGTCTTTTCCGATCTGGTCGCGGCTGGCGGCTCTTCGCTGTCCGCTGCAGAACTCAAGTACAATCCCATCGGCTATGAATACCTGCCGACCATCACCTCGAGTATCAGCAACAGCATACGGGGAAGCGCAGGGTATTACCCCGAGTGGCTGCTCAATGAGAGTTCGGTCGACGTGGAAGCCTGCAAGGCGCAGCCACTTTGGGTGACCGTCCACACCCCCAAAAATCAGACGCCCGGCGTTTACACCGGAACCGCCACAGTGAACACCACCCTTGGTGCAATTGTGGTAAATATCTCCGTCGAGGTGTGCGACGTCATGATCCCGGATACCGACGAGGCCGAGCTCGATTTCTACTTTTGGCAGGCCAACATCGGCTGGTACAACGAACCGCGCAGCGAGGATCAGATTGAGCTGTTCTACGGTCCGGAATACACCCGCTATTCGGATAAATGGTGGGAACTGATGGACAAATTCGCAGAGAGCGGCCGGGAAAACCGCAACAATTTTCTGACCGTTCCCACGGTCACGCTTCTCTTTGACGGCGGCACCGTCTTGAACGCCGACGGCACCTATACCTTCAACTGGAGCCGATTCGACCAGTTTGTGGGCTTCATGCTCGAACGCGGTTGGGTCAAGCGCCTGGTAGGCAATCAATTGGCCTACCGCAACGACGGCTGGTCGAGCGATTACGAGACCTATCTCATCGACCGGGATGCGAGCGGCGCGTCCATCGTCAACAACGTCGCCATCTCGGACGAGAAAACCCAACGTTGGTTCAGCCAGTTTCTGCCCGCGCTTGAAAGCCACCTCGCCTCCAAAAACATCGGGGATACAGGCAAGACCTGGCTGGACATCTGGCAGCAATCGGTGGCCGACGAACCCTACTCCTCCACCAACGCGGGACATTGGGTGACGCTCGCGCAGTATATGAGCACCTATGCGCCGCAAATCTTTCTCCAGGAAGCCGTCCAGACCACCGCCTACAACGACAGCTACGCCGGCAAGCTGGACGCCTGGATCATGCAGCTCAACATCCTGGAAAGCAACCTTTCCTATTATAAAAACCGCCAGGCGGCGGGCGATGAGGTATGGCTCTACACCTGCACCTCCCCGCGCGGGGATTACCTCAACCGCTTTATTGACCAGCCGGTTTGGATGGGCCGGTCACTGATGTGGCTCGTTTACCAACACGGCCTGGACGGCTACCTCAACTGGGGCTGGAACGCCTGGCATTACTCCAAGCCAAGGAATCCTTACGGGGACACCTACACGGTCTGGCCGGATGTGGAGCACGGCGACGTCACGGAGACCATCCGCCTGACCGCCACCAGAGACGGCGCGGAGGAATACGAGCTGTTGCGCCTGCTGGAGCAGCAGAATCCCGTCGTGGCGCAGCTGCTTTGCGACCAGGTGGTGACAAACGGAAAGCAGTACAACGATGACCCCGCCTCCCTGGAGGCGCTGCGGGAAGACCTCATCCGCGCGGCTGCGGGAGAGGATATCCACGTCCCGGTTGATCTTCCTCTGCTGGAGGATTTTGAAGGGGAGGACGCCGTCCTATGTCAGACGGTCAGCGGCGCCTGGGCCAAGACCCAGCTTGCCGACGGTTCCCACGCCCTCGCGCAGACGGATGTTCAGGGCGAGGCCGTACTGCTCCACGGCTACTCCCAATGGGATGACTACGCCGTTTCGGCCGATTTCGCGGTCAATGGCTGGAAAAACGGGGACGCCGTCGGCGTGCTCGGCCGCTATCAGGACGGAAACAATTTCTATCACTGGCGTATGGGCAATTCAGGCGGCGTTAATGTGCTTCAGCTGTATAAGAAGGTCGGCGGGATCTTTACCAAGCTCTTTGAAGTGCCAGCGGATTTTGATCCAGCGGAAAAGAACCAGCTCAAGCTGGTATTTGCAGGCGGAATCATCAAAGGCTATCTCAACGGGACGCTTAAAATGCAGCTGGCCGATTACTCCCTGCTATCCGGCGGGGCGGGCGTGCGCTCCTTCACCTCGCGCTATCTTGTGGACAATCTCTGCATCACGGGACTAGAAATGGAGGCCCTCTCCGCCCCGCCACAGACGGCCGACTTCTCCGGCGCGCTTTCCGGCTGGGACTTCCTCAGCGGAATCTGGCAGACGGACACATCGGGCGCTGTTTCCACCCTGACCCAGACCGATATCTCCAAAGAGGCGCTTGGCGTCTGGGGCCACCTTCTGTGGAGTGATTACGCCGTTTCCACCCGTATCCGGGTGGACCGCCTCAACGGGGATTCTTCTGTCGGTGTCGTCGCCTGCTATACCGACGCCGACAACTACTACCTCTGGCGGCTGGCCCAGTACGTCGACGGCCAGCAGGTCCTGCAGCTTTTCTCCCGGAAAGACGGCAGCTTCACAAAGCTCTATGAACAAAACACAAGCGGGCTGGAAGGGAGCTGGCACAACCTTTCGCTCTCGGTCAGCGGCGGGACCGTCTCCGCTTATCTGGATGGACGGCTGGTCGTCGAGCGGGCAAACACAGACCATCGCAACGGTCTTGCGGGCTACCGGTCGGTCAACGGCTCGTTTACCGTGGAAAGTCTGACCGTCTCTTAACGGCGCGACTTGCGATCTCCGGAATCTGATCGTCAGCACATCGCTTTATCCATCAGCGGACTCCCTTGAAAGAAAAAATTCGCGCGCCGAAACCGGCACGCCTGGAATGGTAAAAAAGGACTATGCCTCCCGGCATAGTCCTTTTGGTTTTCCTGCCGGACAGACGCCCTCCAGCCAGTCTTCGCCGCCTTGGAGGCGCTTGTCCTGCGGCTTTACAAGCGTTTGACAAAGCAGACGATGCGGCCTGCCTCCCGAAAGCCCGCGCCTGCATGGAAGGAAATGCTCTCCTCATTGGAAAGGGCGCAGTCGCTGGCAAACTCGGTGCAGCCCATCTGTTTGGCCCACGCTTCACATGCGGAGAGCAGGCGCGCGGCGATCCCCTTCCGGCGGCAGTGCTCCTCCACAAAGACGCCTTCCAGATAGCCCACCGGACTGCTGCGCGTTCCCTCCACATAGTCCCGCCGCAGCTGGCATTGCGCAAAGCCGACCGCCGCGCCGTCCTCATAAGCGAGAAAGCCCGCCGCGCTCGGAGAGCGAAGCAGCTCTTCCCACTCCAGCGCCAGCGCCTCGGTTGTATGTCCGTCATAAAGTTTGCGGGAAAGCGCCGCGAGCGTCCGCTCGTCTCCCGCTGCGGCTCGTCTGATCATTTGTGTTCCTCCCGTCAGGCTGTGCGTCGATTGCGCGCAGTTTGACGTTATTGTATCATGGAGGTTCAAAAAACGCCAGCCATCTGCTTGCCGCTGATACATTTTTGCCGTACGCATGCATACAGAACGATTGTAAGGGAATTATAATTTATTGTTATACGATATATTTTTATTGACAATCGTTCTATGCGATGCTATTATATCGGTAGAATCAATCTGTTTGGAGGCGAAAATATGAATCAGAAAAAATTGGCCGTATGGCTAAAAATCATCGTCGCAGGCATCGGGCTGTGCGGCGCTGTGCTCTACGCCTTTGTGATTCCCCATCTGGGGAACAATGTCGCCAGGGACAATCCCGAATACGCCTTTTGCTACTGGCCGTGGCTTGTCTTTCTGTGGGCGACCGCGCTGCCCTGCTACGCCGCGCTCGTTCTTCTGTGGCGAATTGCGGCCGACATCGGCCGGGACCGCTCCTTTTCCGCACAAAACGGCAAAAGGCTGCGCGTCATCTCGCTGCTCGCGGCGGGGGACTGCCTTGTCTTCTTTCTGGGAAACCTCGTCTTCCTTTTCCTGGACATGAGCCATCCGGGCGTGCTGCTGTTCTCCCTGGCCGTCATTTTTGCCGGGATAGCGGTCGCCGTCGTCAGCGCGGTTCTCTCCCATCTGGTCGCCAAGGCGGGGGACCTTCAGGAACAAAGCGACCTGACCATATGAGGTGAAGCTATGGAAATTATCGTGCGCATCGACGTGATGCTCGCCAAACGGAAAATGTCTGTCACCGAGCTGGCCGAACGGGTGGGCATCACCATGGCCAACCTTTCCATCCTCAAGAACGGCAGGGCCAAGGCCATCAAGTTCTCCACCCTGATGAAGCTCTGTGAAGCGCTCGACTGCCAGCCGGGCGATCTGCTGGAGTACAAGGGCGACGCATGAGACAGGTGTTTGAAAGGTCTCTTTCCTGTGGTTATGGCTCTCCGTTGTTGTAGCCATCATCCGGACTGGTAAATGATAGCGGCGCAGCCGTCAGCCGGGAACGCGGCGCGGTGCTCTTTTTTGCCGAGGATTGGTAAACCCGCTCCGCCCGGCGCACGGTCGGCACGCAGTTGCTTTCCGGCGGCAAGACATAAAGCAGGAGAGACGAAGTCCTACAAAGACTTCGTCTCTCCTTTTCTGTATGATTCCCTCAAAGGCTTCTTTGCCGGCGCCGCTGGGAAAGCTCTCTGCGGCTTATATCTGCAGGAATCGATGAATATCCCGGTTTTCGCTTCCAATTGGTCCAGCCTCAGCATAGCACAGCCGTTGTACATATCCCGTTAAGATCACATCCACAGGATTAAAATTGCGTAAAGACGCCTCTTACTTTTCTTTACGCAATCTTAACACCTTCAAAAAAATCAAAATATGGATATAATAAAAGCTGTGATATACTGATGAAAACAACGCATGGAGATGATTGCGTGGAGCCGATGCGACCCGATCCGGATGTCCTGCTGCGTCAGGTGGATGCAGCCTCCCCCCCTCAAACCGGCAGACTCAAGATTTTCTTCGGCTATGCCGCGGGCGTTGGCAAAACCTACGCCATGCTGGAGGCGGCTCATCACGCAAAGGAAGCCGGCGTGGATGTGGTGGCGGGCTACATTGAACCGCACACCCGTCCTGAAACCATGGAGCTGCTCAGCGGTCTGGAGCTTCTTCCTCCTCTTCAGGTGCAGTACAAGGGGATTTCTTTAAGGGAATTCGACTTAGACGCCGCCCTGCGCCGTAAACCGCAGCTCCTTCTGGTCGACGAGCTGGCCCACACCAACGCCGAGGGCTGCCGCCACCGCAAACGGTACCAGGATGTGGAAGAGCTGCTGCGCGCAGGCATCGACGTGTACACCACCGTCAACGTCCAGCACCTGGAAAGCCTCAATGACGTCGTCTCCTCCATCACCGGCGTGGTAGTCAGCGAACGCATCCCCGACCATATCTTCGATTCGGCCAATCAGGTTGAGCTGGTGGACATCGAGCCCGACGACCTCATCCTCCGTCTGGAACAGGGAAAAATCTACCGGCGCAATCAGGCGCAAAAGGCGCTCAGTAACTTTTTTACCCGCAAAAATCTCGCGGCGCTGCGTGAAATCGTGCTGCGCAGGACGGCCGACCGCCTGAACCGCACCGCAGAGCAGACTGGGAACATCGCTTCCGGATCGGTAGGGGAACATATCCTCATCTGTCTTTCGAGCGCCCCCTCCAACGCCAAGGTCATCCGCGCGGCCGCCCGCATGGCGGAGGCGCTCCATTCCGGTTTTACCGCCCTCTTTGTGGAGACGCCCGACACCAAGGAGCTCACAAGCGACAACATCCGCCGGCTGCGCGCCAATCTCAAGCTGGCCGAGGATTTGGGCGCTCGCATCGCCACCGTCTACGGAGACGACGTGGCCGTACAGATCGCCGAATATGCCAAAGCGAGCGGCATATCCAAGATCGTCATGGGGCGGACCAACAACAAAAAGCGTCTGTTTTTGCCCAACAAAAGCCTGGTCGACCGCCTGACAGCGCTCGCCCCCAATCTGGACATCTACATTATCCCGGACAATCAGCCACCCTACCGCCCCCGTCGCAGCCGGATGCGCGAGGATCTTCTAAAGATCAGCGGCGTTGATTTTCTCAAATCGGCCGTGGTGATCCTTCTGGCCACTCTGGTCGCCTTTGTCTTTGACGCAGCCGGCTTCTCCGAGGCCAACATCATCACCGTCTACATTCTGGGCGTGCTCTTCGTCTCGGTCTGGACCAACGGGCACGTCTACGGGGCGCTCTTTTCGCTGGTCAGCGTCGTCCTCTTCAACTTCCTTTTTACCGAACCGCGCTTTACCTTGCAGGCCTATGATCCGAGCTATCCCGTTACCTTCCTCATCATGTTTGTGGCGAGCTTCATCACCAGCACCCTGACCCGGCGGGTCAAGATACAAGCGCAGCATGCGGCGCAAAAGGCCTACCGGACCGAAGTTCTGTTTGAAACCAGCCAAATGCTGCAAAAGGCCGAGGGCTTTGACAATATTCTGAAAGCCACCGCCGGGCAGATGGTCAAGCTGCTCGACCGCACGGTCCTGTTCTATCCGGCGGAGGAGGGCAACCTTCTCGAACCGCAGGTCTTCCCTGTCGGGACGGGAGCTAACACAGCCGAACTCACCACAGCCGACGAACGGGCGGTCGCCCAATGGGTGGGGCGCAACAACAAGCACGCCGGCGCAACCACCAATACCCTGCCGGGCGCCAAATGCCTCTATCTGGCCGTGCGGGGACAAAATTCCGTACCGGCGGTCGCGGGCATCGCCATGGCCGGACACAGCGAGCTGGATTCCTTTGAAAAAAACCTGCTGATCGCCCTTCTGGGCGAATGCGGACTGGCGCTGGAGAAGACCACCCTCAATGAAGCCAAACAAAAAATAGAGCTCAAGGCGCAACAGGAAGCCCTGCGCGCCAATCTGCTGCGAGCCATTTCCCACGATCTGCGCACGCCGCTGACAAGTATCTCGGGCAACGCAGGCATTCTGATGGGCAACTCCACCGTGCTCGACGAAGAGAAAAAACAGGCTCTGTACAGTGATATCTACGACGATTCCATGTGGCTGATCAACCTGGTGGAAAATCTGCTTTCTGTTACCCGCATCGAAAACGGCAAAATGGAGATTCACACCGAGCCCGAACTGCTCGACGAGGTCTTCCACGAGGCGCTGTCCCACCTTGACCGCAAGGCGTCGGAACACGAAATATCCGTTTCCCTGCCGGATGACTTCCTAATGGCCCAGATGGATGTTCGCCTGGTCGTCCAAGTGATCATCAACATCGTCAACAACGCGGTCAAGTATACGCCCGCCGGTTCTCACATCACCCTTTCGGCCGCCAGAGAAGGATCGCTGGTGGTCGTGCGCATCGCAGACGACGGCCCCGGCATTCCCGACCAATCCAAAGCAAAACTTTTCGATATGTTCTACACCGCCGATAACACGCGCGGGGATTCCCGTCGCGGGCTGGGGCTGGGACTCTCTCTGTGCAAATCCATCATCAGCGCCCACGGCGGAGACATCGGTGTGAAGGACAATCATCCCAAAGGAACCGTATTTTATTTTACGCTCAAGGCAGCGGAGGTGAACACAGATGAATAAACCGCAAATTCTCATCGTGGAAGACGACGCCGCGATCAGCAACCTCATTTCCACCACGCTGGAAACCCAGTCCTATCAGTACCACACCGCCAAAACCGGGGCGGGCGCCGTGCTGGACGCCGTTTCCTACCGGCCGGACGTGATCATCCTCGACCTCGGCCTACCGGACATGGACGGCGTGGAGATCATCCGCAAGGTCCGTTCCTGGAGCAACGTCCCCATTATTGTGGTCAGCGCCCGCAGCGAGGATCATGACAAGGTCGTCGCCCTCGACGCCGGAGCCGACGATTATCTGACCAAGCCCTTTAGCGTCGACGAGCTGCTCGCGCGTCTGCGCGTGGCGCTGCGCCGCGTCCGGTACGACAGCGACAAGCTCGGCGAGGAATCGAGCGTTTACCAGAACGGCGACCTCAAAATCGACTATGCCGCCGGCTGCGTCTATCTGAGCGGAAGGGAAATCCACCTGACGCCCATCGAGTACCGTCTGCTCTGCCTGCTCGCCAAAAACACCGGCAAGGTGCTGACGCACAACTATATCATGAAGGAGGTCTGGGGCAGCGCCCTGCCTTCGGATACCCCTTCCCTGCGCGTCTTTATGGCCACCCTTCGGAAAAAAATCGAGCCGGTTCCCTCTGAACCGCGTTATATCCAGACCCACATCGGCGTAGGCTACCGAATGCTGCGCGTCCCTTCAGCCGACGCGTAGCCGCCCTTTATCCCCAAGCCGCAGGCCCGAAATCAAAACCGCGTCTCTGTCCGGTCATGCCGGGCAGGGACGCGGTTTTGATCGATTTGGGCAGACAAAACGGCCGCTTTTCTGCTATACTAAAAAACAAATAGACCGCCAGGACCCTGCCGTCCTGCAACGGGAGGAAACATCCAATGGAAAGACTTACAAAACAGCTGGAGCTGTGGGGACACGCGGTGCCGCCCGAGCAGGTTGCGCCCATCCCGGGCGGCTACGCCGGGGAGGCGATTGAGCGGCTGGCCCGGTTTGAGAACTTTTACTGCGACCTTCTTCAGGCCCAGGCCGCATACACGGCCGAGCTCGACGCGCTCAAGCGAGAGGGCAAAACCCGCTCGGTCCGCTTCCGCGAACTGATGGGCAAAAAACTCCAAAACGCCGACATTCTCATCCGGCTCAAATACTATGGGCTGGAGTAGGATGTCCCGCCCGGAGCACAGGTAAACGACAAACAGACAAAACGAGCGCCGCCCACGGCAGTGGACGGCGCTCGGCCTTTGTTGAAATCTTCTTTTGTTCTTGTGCGCTTATGCGAAGGGATTTTCTCCCTTGTAGAGCATGCCCTTCGGCTGGTTGAAGGAGATGTCCTCCACGCCGAGATAATCGAAGATGGTGTAAAGCGCCTTGCCGACGTGGCCGAAGGCCACCGCGCCGTGATGGGGATAGCGCTTGGCGATGAGCACATGGCGGTAGAAACGGCCCATCTCCGGGATGGCGAAGATGCCGATGCCGCCGAAGGAACGGGTGGCGACCGGAAGCACCTCGCCCTGGGCGATGTAGGCCTGCAGGGAGGTGTCCGCCGCGCTGTGCAGACGGAAGAAGGTGATTTCGCCGGCGGCGAGGTCGCCCTCCAGCGTGCCGCGGGTGAAGTCGGGCTCGGCGCCGTTCTCCAGCAGACGGTTCTGGATGAGCTGATATTTGACCGCCCCGGCGGACAGCTTGCACAGCGGGGTGTTGCCGCAATGGAAGCCCATGAAGGTGTCCTTGAGGGTGTAATCGTACTTTCCGGCGATCTCCTGCTCATAGAGGTCGCGCGGGACGGAGTTGTTGATGTCGAGCAGGGTGACCGAGTCGCCGGTCACGCAGGCGCCGATGTACTCGGAGAGGGCGCCGTAGATGTCCACCTCGCAGGCGACCGGAATGCCGCGGGAGGCCAGGCGGCTGTTAACGTAGCAGGGCTCAAAGCCGAAGGCTTTGGGGAAGGCGGGCCAGCATTTGTCCGCAAAAACGACGTACTTGCGCGCGCCCTTGTTCTGCTCGGCCCAGTCGAGCAGGGTCAGCTCAAACTGCGCCATGCGGGGCAGCAGGTCGGGATACTGATTGCCCGAGACGCCCAGCTCGTTCGCCATGTCCTCAACCACCTCGGCGATGCGGGAATCGTCCTTGTGCGCCTGATAGGCGACCAGGAGGTCGAGCTCGGAATTTTCCTGAATCTCCACACCCAGATCATAGAGGGCCTTGATGGGCGCGTTGCAGGCGAAGAAATCCTGCGGACGGGGTCCGAAGGTGATGATTTTAAGTGAAGAGAGGCCCAAAAGGGTGCGGGCCACGGGGACAAAGTCGGCGATCATGCCGCAGATGTCCTCGGCGGTGCCGACCGGGTACTCGGGGATGACCGCCTTGAGCTTGCGCAGGCCGAGGTTGTAGGAACAGTTGAGCATGCCGCAGTAAGCGTCTCCGCGGCCGTCGATGAGATTTTCCCCCGTTTCCTCGGCGGCGGCGCAGTACATCACCGGGCCGTCAAAATTTTGGGCGATGAGGGTTTCAGGGGTCTCGGGACCGAAGTTGCCGAGGAACACCACCAGGGCGTTGCAGCCGGCGGCCTTGACCTCTTCCACAGCCTTGAGCATATCCTTTTCGCTCTCCACGGTGGTCTTGCACTCATAGATTTCCCCGCCCTTTTTGGCGTAGGCTTCCACAATGGCGGCGCGGCGGCTCTCCGAAAGAGAGATGATGAAGCAGTCGCGCGAGACGGCGATGATGCCGAGTTTTACTTCAGGAATATTGTTCATATCAAATTCTCCTTTTTATTCAACCGTAATGTTCTCGCCCTTAAGGCCGACGAAGGCGCCCTGCCCGGCCTCGTCCGAATCGGGATGGGCGGAAAGCCACTTGTTGCGCGCCCAGAGGAGGCGGTCCTCGGCGTTGCGCTCCACGAGCGCCGGCTTGTCGGTATTGGTGTTCTTCGGCAGGACGACGACGACGCGGAAGCCGTCTGTGCCCGGCGCGTTGCAGGGGGCGTAGTGCAAGGTGGTCTCATACAGCAGGACAACCGTACCGGCCGGGGCGAGAAAAGCCTCGACCTCTTTGGTATCCAGCACACCGTCGACCATTTTTTGCAAAGGCGCGACCAGAAAGACCATATCCTCCGCCGGAATGTTAACCTCGCTGCCGCGGTGATACTCCAGGCAATTGAGCTTTTTGTTGCTGCCGTTGCAGTAACCTACCTGAATGGGCATGCCGCCGTAAGCGCCCAGGCTGAGCGCCTCGGCCACGGGCAGCGCCTCAAACGCCTCATTGCCCGGGACGTAGACCACGCCGTTTGCAGGACGTTCAGTCGTGCTTTCCAGCAGAGCGAGCAGCTCCTTGCAGTCATAGCCCGTCAACACCTCGCCGTAGGTGCGAAATTCCGGGTCAAATACCGTTTTCATCGGATTTCTCCTCCTTTTAAAGCGCCGCCAGCGCCTGGAATTGCTCTTTAAGCGCCGGATAGAGCGCGCGGTAAATCTGATAGAATTTTTCGTATTCCGCAGAGTTGGCCGCAATCGGCTCCTGCGGCGGATTGGCGCGGACAACCTGCCTGCAGCCCTCGGGCACGCTCGGATAGATTCCCGCGCCCACGCCGGCCAGAATGGCGGCGCCGAGGGCCGGACCCTCCTTGGAGACGACCGTTTTGACCGGGCAGCCGTAAACATCGGCCAGCATCTGCCGCCACAGGGGGCTGGAACCGCCACCTCCGCAGGCGAACATCTCGGCGGTGGGAACGCCCATGCCGCGCAGGACGTCCAGGCAGTTGCGCTGGGAGAAGCTGACGCCCTCCAGCACGGCGCGCAGCATGTCATATTTGGTGTGGATGGCCGAAAGGCCGAAGAAAACGCCGCGGCTGTTCTCATCGAGCAGCGGGGAGCGTTCGCCCATCAGGTAGGGCAGGTAGATCAGGCGGTTGGCGCCGATGGGGGCGCGCTCGGCCTGTTTGTCCATGAGGTAGTAGGGATCAACGCCCATCCCCTCGGCCGTCTGCATCTCGCCGTGGAAGAAATTGTCCCGGAGCCACTTGAGCGAAAGACCGGCCGCGAGGGTGCAGCTCATGACCGTCCACGCGCCGGGAACGGCGGCGCAGAAGGTGTGCACCCGGCCCTCGGGGTCGATGGTGACCTTGTCCGAATGGGCGAAGATGACGCCGGAGGTGCCCAGGGTCGTGAAGGCCTTGCCCTCCTCCACGGGCGTGCCCGAAAGCAAGCCGGTCAGCTTTGCAGACTCGGGCGTGATTCTGCCGCTGATCTCATAGGATTCAAACATATCGTGCAGCAAGGCGCGGTCGATCTCCAGCTGGGAGAGAATCTCCTCCGACCAGCAGCGGCCGGGGATGTCCATCAGATTCATGCCCGACGCATCGGACACCTCGGTGGCAAATACGCCGCAGAGCTTGTAGCGTATGTAATCCTTGGGCAGCAGGATGTGCCGGCATTTTTGGTAGAGTTCGGGCTCGTTTTTGCGCACCCAGAGGATTTTACCCGCCGTAAAGCCGGGCAGCGCCGGGTTGGCGGTGATCTCAATCAGACGTTTTTTGCCCACGCGCTCGGTGATTTCGGCGCATTCCTTTCCGGTGCGTCCGTCGCACCAGATGATGCTGCGGCGCAGCACGGAGCCGGCGTCATCGAGCATGACAAGCCCGTGCATCTGGCCCGAAAGCCCCACGCCGGCGACGTCCGCCGGATTGACGCCGCTTTGTTCCAGCACGGCGCGGATGGTGCGGTGGGCGGCACCCCACCAGTCGGCGGGGTCCTGCTCGGCCCAGCCGTTCTGCGGCTGGTAGAGGGGATATTCCTCCGTGGCCGAGGCGATCACCTGCCCGGTCGCGTCGAACAGCACGGTTTTTGTACCGGAGGTGCCGATGTCCACTCCGATCAAATAGAGCATGGCTTCAACTCCTTTTTCGTTGTCTGAACCCGCCCGGAAAACGTCCGAAAGCGGGTGCGGGAAACCCTGCCCTGGCGTACGGGCGCACGGGAGAGGCGCGTCCAGGCGCACAAGGGGTCCCCATTTTTCGATGGATTAAAAACAGGAAGGGAATTACCACAAAAGACAACCGGTTTGGGAGAGAGAAACCGATCTTCTTTCGCAAACATTTTATCATTCCGCATGTCAACTATAATTCTATTTTAAAATTATAAGGGATGTAAACTCAATACATTTTTCACCGGAACAGCCAGCTCCCCGCCTCCCTGCCTCTACGGGGAAACGGTCTGGCGGCGGGACATTTTCAGAGGATGCCTCCGGGAAAAGTGATTCCCGGTGCGACCGGATTCATCGCCCGCCGGTTTCACGCCGGCGCGCTGTGTGGAAATCCCCGAAAGAGATTGATTTCTCGGATACGATTTGATATAGTAAAAAAAACGACTTGGGAGCGTGAAGGATTCATGCAGAAACGGATTCTGTTGGAGCAGAAATACAACAATGGGCGAAACAATCTCATGCTGGTTGTGATCTTTACCTTTGTCAATGTGGTGTTGCAGCTTTTGGATGCGGGGATGTACTTCCTCTTTTCGGCCTCCTTCCCGCTGCTTTCCGTGGAATTCGGCCGGGCATTGAGCATCCGGATGTTCAACGACGCCTATCTCGTGCTTGGAATTGTACTGGCCTTTGTTGCCATCGCCGGCTACGCGGCGCTGTTTTTCCTCTCCAAAAAGCACCGGGTATGCATCCTGATCGCCCTAATCCTGTTTTGCGTGGATACCCTGTTTCTCTTCTGGCTGCTCTCTCTCGGCTTCGAGGCGAGCATGGTTCTGGATATCCTCTTCCACGTGTGGGTGCTCTTCTCTCTGATCAGCGGGGTAAAAGCCTGGGCCGACCTCAAAAAAGTCCCTGCCGATGAGCCGCTAGAGCCCCTTCCGGCGGCAACGGAACGCGCGCCCATGCAGCCGTCCTCCCCTATCCGCGCCGGGTCGGACAAGGGCAAGGTGATTCTGGCCCAGAATGTGCAGAATCTGCTCATCGTCGTCAAGCGGGTCCGGGGCACGACCGAACTCCTTGTCAACGGCTGGGTCTATGCCGAGAGCAGCCGTTATGCAGGCAACGTCTATGAGTTAAACGCGTTGGTGGCGGACAATTTGATCACCGTGACCGACGTCTCCGGCGTGATGAGCCTGTTTGTCAACGGCTATTTGGTGGAACAGAAAAGGCGCTATTTTTAAGAGGCTTAAAAAGCTTTCCGCCCTCCCGGCCAGGAGATTTTCAGGAAGGCTTATAGAAGGGCGGTAAAAACAGAGCCCGAAAATACAAGGAGGGCCGATGCAACCCCCGCAAACGCAGGTAAGAATCCTGGTTTTGCGGATTGGTTGCACCGGCCTCTTTCTATGTAAGCCGGAGCGCATTTTCTTTGCAGCAGCGCCCGCTTTACGGCGACTGCTGTGCGACCGGCCCGAGCATCCATTCCGCCAGCCTGCTGAGGAACACGTCACGCCCGCGTGTCTGGCGGACATACAGCGCCAGGTAAGGGTTGTCCGTCACAATGCCGGCGATGTTCCGGTTGCACAGGCGGCTCAAGGTCTGCTGGTCGTTGACCGTCCAGACATACAAGGGTTTTCCGGCGGTCTCCATCCGTTCCATGAGTTCCACGGTGGCAAAGGTGGCCTCCACGCTGACGCCGTCCACACAGCTCAGGTCTTCCAGATCGCCGAAGGCCAGGGCGGAGATGTAGACCGTCCTGATCTCGGGAGCGATTGCTTTGACCCTTTCCAGAATCTCCAGGTCCATGGAGGCGACGATGCAATCGGAAAACCCGTGCCGCCGAATCAACTCCACCACCGCCTCTTCCAGGCCTTCGGCATGGCCGCTGTCCTTGAGTTCGATCATCAGGCCGATTTTCCCCTTCGCTTCCAGGAGCATTTCCTCCAGCGTCGGCACCGGCTCCGGGGATCCGTCTGAATTCCCCGAAAAATAGCGGCCCGCGTCAAAGCGCCGCGCCTCCTCCAGCGTCACCTCCCAGACCTTGCGGTCCACGCCTGCGGTGCGCCGGAAGCTTGTGTCGTGCAGGACGATCAGTCCGCCGTCAGCCGTCTGCTGCACATCGATTTCCGCGTAATCCGCGCCGCTCTTGATGGCCTCCCGCAGTGCGGAAAGGGTGTTTTCCGGGGCGACCAGCGGCCCGGCCCGGTGGGCGACCACCTGCATGGAGCTCTCTTGAAGGGGACTGACCCGAAATTCATGACTGACGCGGATTTCCGCATACAAAAGCAGCAAAACACAGGCCGCCGCAACCGTGAAACAGGAGGCAAAACGGCGTTTTTTTCCTCCCTGACGGTCGACTCGCGCGGGAGAGAAAAGCCTTCCCTGCCTGCGGTAGTACAGCACCGTCAGAAGGCTCATGTTGCAGCAGGCGACAAAAACCCCCGCCAGGATTTGGCAGACCGTCTGCCAGACGGCCATATTTGTCCAAAAGGCGGCGTAGGCGGCCGTTGCGCCGGAAATCAGCCGCAGCAGCGCCAGCAGCAATGCGGCGACCAGATAGTAGACGGCTTCACTGAAAAGTCTGGAGAAGACGACCGCCACCAGCAGCAAAAAGGAGGTTTTGAAGAGCTTTTTCCGCATCAGGACGGCGCTTTCCCGGCACGCCTCGCGAAAGCCTAGATTTTTGGAGACGACTCCGTGCAGAGCAAAAATCCAACGCATCAGGGCAACGTACAACAGAATCATCAGTGCGCCGTAAGCAGCCGCAAGCGTCTGATTCTGCCAAATAAAATCCAGGATAAAGGACGGAATCTGCAGCGCGGAAAGCGGTCCGGAGGCGAGCGACACCCCCACAAGGGGCAGAAGAAGCAGCAAGAAGGGCAGCAGCGGGAGGTTTCGTAGGCGAAAAACCTGCCCGCATTTTTTCACGGCCTCCCAAAACAAAGGGAGGGGACCGAAGGAACGCTGTTCCATGCCGGCGGAAAAACAGAGCACAAGGGCCGCCGTTTCCAGATAAGCGCAAAGTGCGAAGCCGACAGCCAAAAGCAAAAGAATCAGCACGGACAGCGGGTTTGTAAGAAGGGTCCAGACGTTCTCGTTGCTGAGGTAACCGATGCCCGCCTGCCGAAGGGCAAGCTGAAAGGTCCAGCGCGCCAACGGCGAAAGCATATGCAGGAAGAGCTTGTAAAGCACCTCAAAAAACAACAGGGTCGGCCAGTTCCAAAAAATCAGCCTCACCGCCGAAAACAGCGCTTCCCTTTTTGCTCCCCTGGATTTCCGCTTCATATTTCCCCTCCTTTGGTTTGCATGCAGGAACAGTTTGCCCCCGCAGCAGGGATCTATGACTTCATCATAGCACAGCGGCGCGCGGACCGCCACCCATTCCGCAATTCTTCCGACGGAAAGGAAAATCCCAGGAGCAGACACGCAAAAAAGCCCCGGACGCAATTGCGCCGGAGCTGAAGTCTCCCGCCTGATAATAGGCAAACATTTTTTATATAAGCGCCCAAATCAAGCCGCCAATCACCGCCAACGCCACCGCGATGAGGACGGCGGCAACAGTCCTCTTGGCCGCCTTGACCTTTGTTTTGGTGGATATACTAAGGTAGCTGGAAACGGCCTTCCACGCTCCGTTTACTTTGGCGACCGACAGCGTAAAAGGCGTCCTGATAACGTCGCCCTTCGCATTGCGCGTATGAATCCATGAGGAGACGACATAGGCGTCATCTTCTTTTTCAACAGAGGTTTTGTTTTCAAAATAGGCGTCGTGTGGGACATTCAAAAGCAACAATTCCACAGCCAGGGCGACCAGTACCGCCTCTTCGCATTCTTCCGTCCACCTTTGAGGAAGAGAGCCGCCGGCGCCGTGCTGTTGCGACGTGGAGATTCTCTGCGCCAATGTATTTCGTAGCATTATAAATTACCATTCGATATCAGTTGTTGAGAGATTCGGTATCTTCCTTACATTCATTATAGTAAATATATTTACTAAAGTCAACGGTAATTATAATTACTAGCTAACATTAAGACATACTAACCTCAAGGAAGTGTTTTTATGTCTGATCATATTGACCGTCTGCGGGGATTGAGAGAGGACCGCGACCTCACACAAGCGCAAATAGCCAAAATTTTGGGCACCTCTCAAACGATGTACGCCCGTTATGAGCGCCGGGCCAACGAGTTGCCAATCCGGCATTTGATCACGCTGTGCCGATTTTACCATGTATCATCCGATTCAGTCCTGGGACTGGACCGAAATCAAACGGCCGGTTAACCCCGGACTCTGTCCGAAGAGCAGGCCGAGCTTCTCCGGACAAACAGACTTTCCCTCGCGCCGGGCTCACGAATGAAGATACGGTTCCAGATAGCCCGCAGCGATCCCCAGCACGGCCGAGAGCACAACCACGAGGATCGGGTGTACCTTCTTAAATTCCAGAAAGACCATCAGCAAAAAGATAACGGCCGAGCTGAGAAAGGCGAAATCGGCCATGGCGCTGAAGCTCACCTCAACGGGGAAAAAGACCGCCTGTCCGACCGACACGGCCGCCGCGGCGATCAGCCCGATGACCGCCGGCTTAAGGCCGGTCATGCAGCCGGCTACCCATCTGTTTTTCCGGAAGGCCAAAAACCATTTGGCCACCAGAAGGATGACCGCAAAAGAGGGCAGCACAACGCCCGCCGTGGCGCAGAAAGCCCCGAAGAGACCGCCCGTCTCGGCCCCCACATAGGTGGAGATATTAATGGCAAAAGGGCCGGGCGTGCTCTCGCTGACCGCCACAAAATTGACCAGCTCCTCCATTGTCATCCAGCCCTTGCGGATGGCCTCCTCCTGTATGAGCGGGAGCATGGCGTAGCCGCCGCCGAAGGTGAACGCGCCGATTTTCAAAAAGGTGAGGAACAGCTCGAGGTAAATCAC
Source organism: uncultured Oscillospiraceae bacterium (assembly GCA_902478455.1). Classification (GTDB taxonomy): domain Bacteria; phylum Bacillota; class Clostridia; order Oscillospirales; family Acutalibacteraceae; genus CABSLJ01. The sequence goes on from CABSLJ010000018.1 coordinate 20,396, forward strand.
TTGCTCTCCCCTCCCTTCCGGGCGATCATGCTGTAGGCGAGGCCGACAAGCGCGCTGCACAGGATGATGATCAGTACATTCGCCCCGAAGAAGGCCACCGCAGCAAAGGCGACGGCCGCGATGCA
>CABSLJ010000019.1 GCA_902478455.1 uncultured Oscillospiraceae bacterium
GGACATCTACGTCCCCTGCGAGGTGTGCAAGGGACGGCGCTACAACCGTGAAACGCTGGAAATCAAATACAAGGACAAAAGCATCTACGATGTGCTGGAAATGACTGTGGACGAGGGACTTGAGTTTTTCTCCAGCATCCCGAAGATTGCGCGCAAGCTGCAGACGCTGCAGGACGTCGGCCTCGGCTATGTCAAGATCGGCCAGCCGGCCACCACCCTGTCCGGCGGAGAGGCGCAGCGCGTCAAGCTCGCGGCCGAGCTTTCCAAGCGTCCCACCGGCCGGACAATCTACATCCTCGACGAACCGACCACCGGACTGCACATCGCCGACGTACACCGACTGATCGACGTGCTCCAGACCCTGGTGGACGCCGGCAACACCGTCGTGGTGATCGAGCACAACCTCGACCTCATCAAAACGGCCGATTACATTATCGATCTCGGGCCGGAAGGGGGAGACAAGGGAGGCTACATCGTGGCCACCGGTACTCCGGAAGAGGTGGCCGAGATGGAGGACTCCTACACCGGCAGGTATCTGAAGAAATTTTTATCCAGGCGCTGATAAAGCCCGGATATAGCGGTTCCTCCGTGCTACAGCCTTTGACATCGTAAACAGGAAAACGCAGCGCCGTAGAAGAAGCTTCTTCTACGGCGCTGTATCTATTTGCAGTCCGGCGAGCCTTTGGGGCATCCGTTGACAGGCGACGGGAGGGCGGGAGTTCTGTCCTTCGAAGGCCGAGGAATCATTCCGGATGGACGGTGAAATTTGCCCGGATCAGGAAGAGCAGTGAAAAGGAAAGACCGTCCACCGCTTGTCTGCATATACTGTAGTAAAAACAGTGAGGTGATACGTATGAGCCAGCCTTTGATTATGGTCAGCTCCATCACATATGCAATGAAGGGCAGAGATTTGCTCAACAACAAAGGATTTCACGCTTATCTGGAAAGAACGCCCCGGCACGAAAACGTTGGGGGCTGCGGCTACAGCATCGCGGTGTCCGATAGGGCGGACGAGGCGGAAGAAATTCTGCGCCAGGCAGGCATCCGGGTACTTGGCCGGATTGACAGGGAGGAACATTTATGATTTACCTCGACAACGCCGCCACGACCTACCCCAAGCCTCCTCAGGTGATAAACGCAGTCCAGACGGCGATGCGGCAATACGGAGCTAATCCGGGACGCAGCGGACACGCGCTGTCCCTCGCCGCAGCCACCGAGATCTACCGCTGCCGGGTCTCTGCAGCGGATTTTTTTCATGCGCCCGGACCCGAATGCGTCGCCTTTACCCTCAATTGCACCCATGCGGCCAATATGGTGCTCAAAGGACTTCTGAAACCCGGAGACCATGTGGTGGTTTCCTGTCTAGAGCACAACGCCGTCATGCGTCCGCTCAAGGAGCTGGAAAAAACCGGCGTCACCTACACGGCGGCGCAGGTCTATCCGGGAGACAACGACCGCACGCTCCAATCCTTCCGGGAAAGCATCAACGCAAAGACCGTTCTGGTCGCCTGTATGCACGCCTCCAACGTCTGGGGCATTAAGCTGCCCGTCGCCCGCATCGCGGCGCTCGCTAGGGAATACGGCCTGCAGACCATGGTGGACGTGGCTCAGACGGCAGGCGCGGTTCCCATCGATATGGAGGACTGGGGCGTCGATTACATCTGCGCCGCGGGGCACAAGGGGCTTTATGGTCCCATGGGCACAGGCATGCTCATCACCGCCAGGGGGGAAGAGCTGAAAACCATCCTCGAAGGGGGAACGGGCACCAATTCCATCTCCTTTGAGCAGCCCTCGTCCATGCCCGACCGCTTTGAAAGCGGTACCCCTAATATGCCGGGTATTGCCGGACTGCACGCCGGAATCGAATATGTCAAACGGGTGGGGATGGAACGGATGGAACGGCATGAAATGCAGCTGATTCAGCATTTATACGACCGTCTTTCCCGCGTGAAAGGGGTAGAGCTTTACATGCCTCGCCCGGATTCCCAATACTTTGTTCCGCTGCTTTCCTTTAATCTGGAGGGAAAGGACAGCGAGCTGGTGGCCGAAGCGCTCGACAAGCGCGGCATTGCCGTGCGCGCAGGTCTCCACTGCGCGCCGGCGGCCCATCAGTTCTGTCACACGATGGAGCGGGGCGCCGTCCGGGTTTGTCCCTCGGCCTTTAGCAAAATGACGGAAATAGACGCCCTGTGTACGGCAATTCTTAAAATTCTCTGAAAAACCGGAAGAAATGATTGCATAAGTCACAGGATATGTTAAAATTAGATAGATGTCTTTCTGTGTGTAACCGGAAGCGTTTGGGGGAAGCTTCTCAGAGCAGGGGGTGTTTTGAAACCGCCTTGCGCGGAAGCCGCGTCCAGCGGATTTTGCTGCACACAGATTCTCGATTCAGGAATGTTGACCGCGTCGGAAGGAAGAGCAAGAGCATGGGAGAGTTTTTTACCAATTTATATAATTCCATCATCAGCCTCGCCAACAGCTTCAGGGTAGCTGACCTCCTTGACGTGGTCGTGGTGGCTTTTCTGATTTTCAGTCTGGTCAAGCTGGTGCGCGAAACCAGAGCGGAACAGCTGGTCAAGGGCATTTTGATCCTTGTTCTGGCTTATTTTGTCTCGTCGCAATTACAGCTCAAAATGCTCAGCTCGCTGCTGGATAATTTTTTCCAGTTCAGCGTGCTGGCGTTGCTTGTCGTGTTCCAGCCGGAGCTCCGGCGCGCGCTGGAGCAGATCGGCCGCAGCAAGATCGGCAAATACTGGAGTTTTGCCGGCGCAAAGGATGAGGAGACGCTGCTCGCCGAGAAAATCCGCAAGGGCATCAACGGCGTGGTGGACGCCGCTTCCTCGTTGCAGCGTCAGAAAACGGGCGCGCTCATCGTGTTCGAGCGGGAAACCAAGCTGGGCGATATCATCGACACCGGCACGATTGTGGATGCAAAGCCCGCGGCCCCGCTGATCTGCAATATCTTTTTCAACAAGGCGCCCCTGCACGACGGGGCGATGATCATCCGCGAAGGCAGCGTCTACGCGGCCGGCTGTATTCTGCCGCTGACCAAGAGCGGTGCGGTGAGCATCGATCTCGGAACGCGCCACCGCGCCGCCATCGGTATGAGCGAGAATTCGGATGCCGTGGTGGTTGTCGTATCGGAGGAGACGGGGACCATTTCGATGGCGGTCAATGGCGTGTTGACGCGTAATTACACCCGTGAGACCCTGAGAAGTGCCCTGGAAAGCGTTCTGGTGCCGGAAAGTTTGGAAGACGGGGAGAAAAAGCCGCTGTTTTCCTCGCTGAGGAAGGGGAAAAAGCATGAAAAAGAATAGATTCAGCCTCAGTAAGATTTTTTACAACGACAGATTCGTCATGCTGTTTTCCGTGGTGGCTGCACTGGCGCTGTGGATTTTTATCTCGGTCAACAGTCCGGAAAGCCGCCGGGAGTATTCCATCTCCAACATCCCCATAGAAATTGAATTGAGCGACAGCGCCAAGGAAGCCGGTCTGGAGGTTTTTGACGGTAAGGAGACCACCGGCACGGTGCGGATCCGGGGAAATGTGCTGGTGGCGGGCCTTGTTGGCGCGGATGACATCAAAATCTCCGCCAAAACGGCGGCGGTCGCTACGCCGGGGACCTATACGCTGGAACTGAACTATGAAAAGGTGGGGACGCTGGATTTCGATATCGTTTCCCAGTCCCCGCAGCTTGTGAGCGTCTATGTGGACCGCCTGCGGGAAAGGACATTTACCATAGATGACAGCGGCGTTGAGCGCACCATCGACTCGGAGCATTATGCCGGTTCGGTCGATCTTTCCCAGAAGGAGATCACCGTTTCCGGACCGGAGACGGTGATGGACACCGTCGACCGCGTGGTGGCGGAATGCGTATTTGAGGGTGAACTGACCGCAACGCAGACCCAAACGGCAAGTTTGGTGCTGTATGACAAGTATGGCGAGATCATCCAAAACGAGCATCTGGTGATGAGCGCAAAAGAGGTCGAAGCGACGGTTCCTGTTTATCTGCGCAGGGAGGTCGAGCTGGAACCGGATTTCGCCGGCAAACCGAGCGGATTTGACATGTCCCGCGTTTCCATCGATCCCGCGTCTTTGGAAATTGCCGCGACCGACGACGTTTTTCAGAGTTTTGACACCATTAAGCTAGAACAGCTTGATTTTTCCAGGATCAACACCCGCTACCGCAGCTTTGACAACCTCGAAATCCTGATTCCCACCGGCTGCAAGAATCTGAGCAATGCCTACAAGGCTTCGCTTTCCATCGATATGTCGGGGATGACCTACCAGACCTTCACCGTCACCCAATTTGAGGTGCTCAATCTTTCGTCGGACAAGGAGGCGAGCGTCTCGACCCAAAGTCTCAATGTGGAGATCAACGGTCCGGCCGGCGAAATCGCCAACCTGACCGAGGAGGATATCGTCGCTGTGATCGATATGAGGGGCAGGGAATCCTTTACCGGTCACACCGAGGTGCCGGTGACCATCCGCATCAAAAACGCGCCCGGATGCTGGGCCTATTACGCCGTGGAACCCACCGCCAACATCAGCGTCAGCCTCAAGGAAGAAACGGAATAGAACGCAGATGCATGATATTGTTTTGATCTGATGGGAGAACCGGGAGCCAAACGGGATTTTGGCTCCCGGTTTTTAAAAAAGAATTCTGAAAACCCGATGAATCCGTGATGGCTGTCATGCGGCTGTAAGGAGTTATTGTGTCTATGAAAAAGATTGCGCTCACCTTTGGTATGGTTATATGCGGTTCTTTCGGTGTGCCGACTCTCGTTCTGTCGATCGGCTTGGAAGACCCCGTGGTCTTCTGGCGCATGTTTATTTTTGGAAGCGTCTGCTTCTGCGCCGGTGCAGCGTGTGCCGTTTACCGCTTCCTGATCGCGGGCCGGGAACGAAAGGTCAATCGCCTGGCAGCGCTGATCGGCACGCAAAAAAGGATTCCGCTGGACTGGATGGCGCAGCGGCTGAATTGCAGCCGGGAAAAGCTGATCCAAGATTTACGGAAGACGATCAGCTGGGGCTATTTCAGGGATGCGCATATCGATGAAAAGAACGGTTATCTGCTGTTTCCGAATTTGAAGGTCGGCGCGCTGGAAACGAGGGTATGCCCTAATTGCGGCGCCGGTGTGGAAGTGATGATCGGCTATTATGCCAATTGTCCTTACTGCGGAACCGTTTTGGAGACGACGGAGGGGGACGTCCCCGGAAGATAGGACTTGTAATCCTTTGCCGACCTCATGGAGCGCGCAAAAATCTGACTGGAACAGGGCAGGAACAACCGCGGACTCCCGTGACTGACCACCACTTTTGGGAAAGTTGCGGAGAATTTAACGCGGCATTCCTGTCCTTTTCTGTTAACTGATTCGGCGGTGCGGATTTTCCGAAGACAGGGTGACAGAGGGGGCGAAATTGCTTTCCGACTGTATGGCTTGCCAAGTGTTATGAGGTATGCTATAGTATAAAAAGTACATCTTATAGCTTGAGAAAAATAGAATAATTTGTGGGTTTGCTCTGGTGAAGAACTTTGGAAACAATGCAGGAGGGATACAATGAAGCAAGCTATCATAATCGGCGCAGGACCCGCAGGTTTGACCGCGGCATATGAATTGCTCCGTCAATCGAAGGATTACCGCGTCATCCTACTTGAGCAGAGCGGGGAAATCGGCGGCATATCCCGCACAGTCCGCTATCAGGGCAACCGTATGGACATCGGCGGCCACCGCTTCTTTTCCAAGGACAAGCAGGTGACCGAATGGTGGGAAAGCATGATGCCGCTGCAGGGCGCTCCCTCTTTTGACGACAAGCTGCTTGGACGTAAAAAGCCGCTTGTAAAAGGCGGCCCCGATCCCGAGCAGAGCGATGAGGTGATGTTGGTTCGTCAGAGGGTGTCCCGCATCTATTATCTGAAGAAGTTTTTTGATTACCCCATCTCCATGAAGTGGCAGACATTCCGCAACATGGGGATTGCCCGCACGATGAAGGCCGGAGGCAGCTATCTGAAATCGGCCATGGTAAAGCGTGAGGAACAATCTCTGGAAGACTTTTATATCAATCGCTTCGGCAAGGTCCTTTACGGTATGTTTTTTGAGGGATACACCGAAAAGCTGTGGGGGCGGCATCCGAGCGGGCTGTCCGCCGACTGGGGTGCTCAGCGTGTAAAGGGATTATCCGTTACAGCAGTAATCAAGGATATGTTCCAAAAAATACTTCCCAAAGGGAAACAAGAGCGGAAGAAAGTGGAAACCTCTCTGATCGAGGAATTTATTTATCCCAAATTCGGTCCCGGGCAGCTTTGGGAAACCGTGGCGCGGCGCATTGAAGAAATGGGCGGCGAAATCCGCAAAAACTGCCGCGTGGTTTCCCTGCAGTCGGACGGCCGGCAGATTCGCAGCGTAACCTATGAACAAAACGGTGAAACGGCTGTACTGCAGGGCGATATCGTCATCTCCTCCATGCCGGTCCGGGATTTGGTCGCAGGGCTTGGCGACAGCGTGCCCGAGCGGTGCGCGGCCATCGCCCATGGGCTGCCTTACCGCGATTTTGTGACGGTCGGTCTGCTCTTAAAAAAACTGAATCTGGTCAATGAAACCGATATTAAGACCCTGGGCGATATCGTGCCCGACTGCTGGATTTACGTCCAGGATACCGACGTCAAGCTCGGCCGCATTCAGATCTTCAACAACTGGTCGCCCTACATGGTGGCCGACCCGGAGCATACCGTCTGGGTCGGTCTGGAATATTTCTGCAATGAGGGAGACGCTTTCTGGAATATGAGCGAGGAGGAATGCGTCGATTTTGCGGCACAGGAGCTGATGCGGATGGGACTGATTCAGGACAGAAGCACGGTGCTGGACAGCCACCGCGAAAGGGTGCAGAAGGCTTATCCCGCGTACTTTGATACCTATGAGCAGATGGATGAGTTGATCGCCTTTCTCAACGGCATCCGTAACCTCTATTGCGTCGGCCGCAACGGCCAGCACCGTTACAACAACATGGATCATTCCATGGCGACGGCGTTTGAAGCGGTTGACAACATTTTGACCGGCCGGGCCGACAAGTCGAATATCTGGAACGTCAACACAGAGCAGGAGTATCACGAAGAAATTCACGCCTCCGAGCACGACGAAAAGGTGGATGCGGCGCAGTGATAAAACGTTACCTGAACAGAATTCGAAGCAATTCCACAGAGACCAACCTCTGCTGGGGCTTGTTTGTGCTGTATCTGATCGTCACCTTTGTCTTTGCGGTCGGACATGTTCCATGGCGGGATGAAACTCAGGTCTGGCTCATCGCGCGCGATCTTTCACCGGCTGGTATTTTCCGGCAGATGCGGTATGAAGGGCATCCCGCTCTGCTTCACTATCTGGTCATGCCCCTGGCCAAGCTGAATCTGCCGGTGGTGTCGATGTGCATTCTGAACTGGTGCTTTACCTCGGGAACCGCCTACCTCATTCTGATTAGAAGCCCTTTGAAGCTCACGCTTCGTTTTTTCATTCTGATTTCGGGAATGATGCTGTCGGCTCCCATTCTGCTCGCTCGAAATTACGCCGTTTTCGTCTTTCTGGGCGCGCTTTTTCTGACCCTGTATCCCAAAAGAGAAGCACACCCGTTGCTGCTTTCCGGCGTGGTCGCACTGCTTGCCAACACCCATCTGATCGGCGCCTTTCTCGCCGTTGGGTTTGCTTTGGTGCGCGGCGTCGAATTTCTGACCGACTTGTCCCGTTACGCCAGACGGCATGTCTTGAAAACAAAACGGGAGACGCTGCTCAAACAGCTTGCCGGACTTTTTATCATGCTGGCGGGATTTCTGCTGCTCGTGCTGCAGGTAGGGGAATCCCTGTCGTCCAACCAAATGATTGACGACAGCGGAGAACCGCTCTTTTCCGCCGTCCTGCGTCTGCTGGAGAAGTTCAGCGCCAATCTGTTTGGGACGGCGACTTCGACTGTATCCCTCGTGCTTGCCCTCGCGTTTTTCTTCTTTATGGTGATCAGCCTGCTCAGAAGCTATAAAGCGCTGCTGTTTTTTCTTTCGACCAACGCTTTGCTGCTCTACATGTACAGCCGTGTTTATCAAAAGCCCTTTGATTTCTTTTTGGTATATTTCGTCTTTGCCTACTGGCTTTATCTCATACACGCTGAGGAAGGGCTGCCGGCCGGTTCGCCGCCGGCGCTGTGGAGAACCACCGACCTGCTGATGCCGCTGATGCTTTGTCTGCTGCTTGCCACCGGCTTCAAAAACGGCGTCTATGATATCGATTCCCGGCTTCAGCCGCAGGCGCCGGCCTCCGCCTCAAAGGAGGTGGGGCTGTACCTCAATCAGCCGGCTTTTCACGATGCTGTGTTTGTCGGCAGTCAGCCGGCCTATGATTCTCCCATCACCGCCTATCTGGACGATAAAAAGGGCGTATGGCACGCGGCTGACCAGAAGTTCAGCACTTTCACCACCTGGGACGAAGCCTATATGTCCAATATCGGGATGTCGATCGATTCCATCGTGGATGCGGCTTATGCGTATTTTCCCGAGGACCAGAAAATCATTTTTATCTTCCCGAATTTTCATAAGGAAAACGCAGATCAGAACACCAGAATCCGGCTGATCTATAGCTCTCAGATTGCCGTCAATGACGAAAGCTACGTGCTGTATGAGGCGGTCCGGGAGTAAAGCGTGAAGGGGGAAACGTCGGACGGCCGGGGGGTCCGCCTTTTCTCCCAGGTGAATCGTTCGGCTGCCGCGTGCGCCGCGGAAATTCTTCTTCGCCCTGGATCACATCAAAGGAAAGAATAAATCGTCAAAACAAACAGGGGTGGATGACTGCATCCGTCCGCACGGCAGGGGAAGATACCTGTTTTGGCGGACGAGGCGGGCATCCATCCTTTTTTGTGTTTTTGCCTCCCGATTTTATTGCGCGTCGGTCGCCTTTTCCGGCAAGAGTACCGCAGTTTTCCGGCTTTTTGAGCGGACGGCCGAAGAGGGCGGTGCGGATTTTCAGGAAATATTGAATAACCTGCCGAAAAATGTTACAATTATTTTCTATGAGGCAGGTGGAAGGCTTGAGCGTAAAAATCTGGAAGCTATTACAATTGGATAAAGAATCGGCCTCCGGCATTTCGGAGGAGCTGAATCTTCCCTTCTTTCTCTCCATGCTGTTGGATATCCGCGGCATGACCGACCGGGCGGAGATACAGGATTTTCTGGGGGAGGGAAACCTTCTTTCCGATCCGTTTGAGCTGGTGGATATGGAGCCGGCCGTCGCCCGCATCCAGCGCGCGCTTGACGGCTACGAAAAAATCTGCATTTACGGGGACTACGACGCCGACGGCGTCACTGCCACGGCGCTGCTTTATTCCTATCTGGAGTCGGCCGGGGCCGACGTGATGTATTACATCCCGGAGCGCGAGGGGGAGGGGTACGGCCTCAATCTGGACGCCGTCGACTCGCTCGCCGCCCAGGGTGTGCGGTTGATCGTCACGGTGGACAACGGCATTGCCTCGGTCGCCGAGGTGGAACGGGCCGCGCAGCTCGGGGTGGATGTCGTCGTCACCGACCACCACCGCCCGCAGGAGAGACTGCCGCAGGCCTGCGCGGTCGTCGATCCGCACAGAGAGGACTGCGGCGCGCCCTTCCGCGAATATTCCGGCGTGGGCGTGGCGCTCAAGCTGGCGATGGCGCTCGAGAGCGCGGAGGGCGACCCGGACGCCATTTGGGAAAATTACGCCGACCTTGCCGCCATCGGCACCATCGGAGATGTGGTGCCCCTCTTTGGGGAGAACCGCGCCATTGTCAAAAAGGGATTAAAATCCATCTCCAATACCGACCGCATCGGCCTGCGTTCCCTGATGGACGAGGCCGGTCTGACGGGCGGACGGGTGACGGCGGGCAACGTCGCCTTTACCCTGGTGCCGCGCATCAATGCGGCGGGCCGCCTCGGTTCCTCGGAGCGCTCGGTCAGGATGCTGTTGTCCGAATACCGCGAGGAGGCCGATTTGCTTTCCGCCTCGGTCGGCGAGGACAACCGCCGCCGCCAGCAGATTGAGGCCGATATCCTCAAAGAGGCGGAAGCCCTGCTGGAACGGGAGCCGGAACGCCGTCTGGAGCGCGTCCTCGTCGTGGAGGGCGAGAGCTGGCATGCCGGAGTGATCGGCATTGTGGCCGCCCGGCTGGTGGAAAAGTACGGCCGCCCGACGGTGGTCCTCGCAATTGACGGGGAGGAAGCCAAGGGCTCGGGCAGAAGCGTGGCAGGCTTTTCCCTGCACGAGGCCGTGTGCGCCTGCGCGCCGCTGCTGACTCGCTTCGGCGGACATCCCATGGCTGCCGGCGTCAGCCTGAAGGCGGCCGACGTTCCCGCCTTTCGCCGGGCGATCAACGACTACGCCCGCAGCCTGCCGGAAGGCATGCCCTATCCCGCGGTGACAATCGACTGCAAGCTCAATCCCGCGGCCCTTTCCACCGATCTGGTGCGCCAAATCGCCCTTCTGGAGCCCTTCGGCTGCGGCAACGCCGCGCCCCTGTTCGGCCTTTACGGCATGACGCTGCGGGAGATCACCCCGGTGGGCGGCGGAAAGCATCTGCGCCTGAAGCTCAGCCGCGGGAACAGCACGGTCACCGCCATGCGTTTTCACACGACGAAGGAGGCCTTCCCCTACCGGGAAGGGGACTGCGTCGATCTTGCGGTCACGCTGGAGCGTTCGGAATACCGGGGGATGGAGCAGCTCTCTGTTTTTATCAGGGAAATCCGGCCGGCCGGCTTTGAGGCGGAGGACTTTCTGCGGCGGCTGCGTGATTACGAGGCCTTCCGCAGAGGGGAGGACCTGCCCGCCGCAGCGCTGGAGGCCCTCACGCCCAACCGGGACGAGTTCGCCGCCGTCTACCGTTTTCTGCGCGCCGAGGGCGGCTGGAACGCCGGGCTTGACCAACTTTATTGGCGGCTACAGAAAAAGGAAATCGGCCCGCAGAAACTGCTTATTATTCTCGATTGCATGGAGAATTTGTCACTGATTGAAATATCCTTAAACGGTGAAACATATACTATTACTTTAAAGGCGGTGTCCGGCAAGGTGGACCTCGAATCTTCCGTGGTGCTTTCCGGGCTGCGCCGCAGGGCGGGGAGGTGATCTGCAATGCCTGAACACAAAGTGGATAAAACCTATGAAGAGCTCGTGACCATGCTTCGGTCCAGCGAGCGTGATTTTGACATGGAGCTGATCGACCGGGCCTATCAGGTCGCCCTGAAAGCGCACGGAGACCAAAAGCGCCGCTCCGGCATCCCTTATATCTATCATCCGGTTTCTGTCGCCTGCATCCTGGTGGAAATGGGGATGGATACCGAATCGATCGTCGCCGCCCTGCTGCACGACGTTGTGGAGGACACGGCGGTCGGACTTTCGGAAATCCGCAAGCAGTTCGGGGAGGAGATCGCCGGCCTGATCGACGGCGTGACCAAGCTGGGCCGCATCCCCTATTCCTCGCGCGAGGAGCAGCAGGCGGAAAACCTGCGCAAGATGCTCATCGCCATGGCGGACGACATCCGCGTCATCATCATCAAGCTGGCCGACCGCCTGCACAACATGCGTACCATCAGTTTTATGCCTGAGCAGAAGCAGCGGGACAAGGCGCTAGAAAACATGGAGGTCTACGCGCCCATCGCCCACCGGCTCGGCATCCGCGCCGTCAAGGAGGAGCTGGAGGACATCTCCCTGCATATCCTAGACCCCATCGCCTACAAGGAGATTGAAGACACCCTGGCCCTGCGCAAGGCCGACCGGGAGGCCTTTATCGAAAGCATCAAGAAGCGGATTGTCGACCGCGTTTCAGGCATCATCCCCAACGTCTACCTGGAGGGCCGGGTCAAGAGCATCAACGGCATCTACCGCAAGGTGTTCATTCAAGGGCGCTCTATGGAGGAGATTTACGATATTTACGCCGTGCGGGTCATTGTGGACACGGTCAACGACTGCTACAACGTCCTCGGCATTATTCACGATATGTTCCGCCCCATCCCCAACCGGTTTAAGGATTATATTTCCACCCCAAAGCCCAATCTCTATCAATCGCTGCACACCACCGTCATCAGCAAGGAGGGCATCCCCTTCGAGGTGCAGATCCGCACCTGGGAAATGCACCATACGGCGGAATACGGCATTGCCGCTCACTGGAAGTACAAACTTGGCCTTTCGGGCAATGATTCGCTGGAGCAGCGTCTCGTCTGGATCCGCCAGATGATTGAAAACCAGCAGGACAATGAGGATGCGACCGATCTCGTGCGCACCATCAAATCCGACCTTGCGCCCGAGGAGGTCTTTGTCTTTACCCCCAAGGGGGATGTGATCAGCCTGCCGGTGGGCTCAACCGTCATCGACTTTGCCTACGCCATCCACAGCGCCATCGGCAACCGAATGGTGGGCGCCAAGGTGGACCGCCGCATCGTGCCCATCGATTACAAGGTCAAAACAGGCGAAATCGTTGAGATTATGACCACAAAGGAGGTCGCTCACGGCCCCAGCCGCGACTGGCTCAAGATCGTGCGCACCAGCGAGGCGCGCAATAAAATTCGCCAATGGTTCAAAAAGGAAAAGCGGGAGGAAAACATTGAAGAGGGCAGGGAGGAGCTCGAGCGCGAGTTCCGGCGCAACGGCATCGAGCTGCCGGACGCCGACATGCGCGCCTTCCTGGAGGGCATCGCCCGCCGTCAGCACTGCAATTCCATTGACGACCTCTTCGCCGCCATCGGCTACGGCGGCGTGCAGCTGTGGCGGATTATGCCGCGCGTCAAGGAGGAATATCTCAAGCTGCGAAAGCCGGCTCCCGTCGTGCCGGAAGTCATCCAGAACGAGCCGAAGCCGCAGAAGGCGTCCGGCGGCGTTATCATCGACGGCATCGACAACTGCCTCATCAAGTTCTCCAAATGCTGCAATCCGCTGCCTGGGGACGAGATCATCGGCTTCGTCACGCGGGGTTACGGCGTATCCATCCACAAGCGCAGCTGCGCGAACGTGCCGGAGGATATCTCCAAAGCGCCCGAGCCCGACCGCTGGATCGGCGCTCGCTGGGCCGACGAGGTGCGCGAGGAGTTCAAGTCCACGCTAGAAATCGTCGCCAACAACCGCAACGGCCTGCTGGCCGACCTGACCCTCCAGCTTTCCCAGATGCACATCTTCATCCATTCGCTCAATTCCCGTGAGGTGAAAAACGGCAACGCGGTTATCTACGCCACCATCACGGTCAACGGTCTGGAGCATCTGAAAACGGTGATGGCGCGCCTTTCCAACATCAGCGGCATCATCTCCATCGGGAGGTCATAATCACATGAGAGTATTGCTGCAGCGGGTCTCGCACGCGAGCGTAAAGGTCGACGGCGAGATCATCGGGCAGATCGGCCGCGGATTTCTGGCGCTCTTCGGCGCCGGACAGGGCGACACGGGGGAGGAGATTGAACTCCTTGCCTCCAAAACGGCCTTTCTGCGCGTATTTGAGGACGAAAACAGCAAGATGAACCGTTCGGTGCTCGACATCGACGGCGGAGTGCTCGTCGTCCCCAATTTTACCCTGTATGCGGACAGCCGCAAGGGCCGCCGCCCCTCCTTTACCGGCGCAGCCGTCCCCGCGCAGGCGGAGGGCTTTTATGAACGCTACTGCGAAGCGCTCCGGCAACATGGGGTGCGCACGGTGGAGCGCGGGCGCTTTGGGGCGGACATGAAGGTTGAGCTGTTAAACGACGGCCCCGTGACCCTGCTGCTCGATTCCGCCGAGCTCGCCCCCAAGGAAGCTACAAAATAAAGATTCGCCCGGCCGCACGTGCGTCCGGCGGCCCCGATAAGGAGTTGTAATATGCTGCAAGTGGAAGTCTATGTGGTCGGACCGGTGTCGACCAATTGTTATCTCATCAGCGACGAGGAGACCGGCCGGTGCGCCCTGATCGATCCGGGCGCCAACTCGTCCGCTCTGGAAAGCGCCGTCCGTGCAAGAGGCGTGCGCCGCTTTGATTATATTCTGCTGACCCACGGCCATTTTGACCACATCGGCGCAGTGGACTACTACAGGGAACTCACGGGCGCAAAGATGGCACTCTACCGTGGGGAGGAATCCTTCCTGCGGGACGGCTCGCTCAACCTTTCCGCCTCCTTCGGCATGCCTCTGCCGCCCGTACAGGCGGACCTTCTGCTCGAAGACGGAGAATCCCTCTTTCTCGGAAAAACCGAAATCCGCCTGATCCACACGCCGGGGCATACCGCGGGGAGCTGCTGCTATCTCGCGGGTAATCTCCTCTTTTCGGGCGATACTCTGTTTTTGCTTTCAGCCGGGCGGACCGATTTTGCCACGGGGGACGAGCCGACTCTGCGGGCCTCCCTTCAGAAGCTCTTCGCCCTCCCGGGCGACGCCGCCGTCTATCCCGGTCACGATGAGCAGACCACCCTGCGCTTTGAGCGGGAAAACAATCCATATGCAGGAAGTCGCAATTATGATTATTTTGATTGAAAACCACCCCTTCGCCTATGAAATGGAAAATCTCTGCCGTGTCTTTTTCCCTAATGAGAAATTTACCATCGTGCGGGAAGCGCCGGAGCAGGGGGAAGAGGATCTGGTCCGCACCGGCCGGAGGGCCGAAGCGGACGGCGTGCGGCTGTCTGCAGGCGTGCGTCTGTCCGGCCGTCCGTTCCGGACGGCGGAGGCCTTTCTCCCGGACGATACGGAGGAGCTGGAAGCGGAATGCGAGCGGACGCTCGCCGTTTTGCTTTTCGGGCTGTTGAAGGAGCTGACCGGCGTCACCCCTTCCTGGGGAATTCTCACCGGCGTGCGGCCCATCAAGCTGCTGCGCCGGCTGACCCAAGAAGCGGGGGAGGCGGAGGCCGCGGATTATTTCCGGGAGAAGCTGCTTGTATCGCAGGAAAAGACCGCACTGGCCCTGACCACCATGCGGTGCGAACAGGAAATCTTGTCCCTCTCCCGCAGGGATTCCTACAGCCTTTACATCTCCATTCCCTTCTGTCCCACGCGGTGCGCCTACTGCTCCTTTGTCTCCCAGTCGGTCGAAAAGGCGGCGCGTCTCATGCCGGACTATGTGGAAAAGCTGTGCTGGGAGCTGGAAGCCGCCGCTTCGCTTGCGCGCGCCTACGGCCTGCGGCTGGAGACCGTCTACATAGGCGGCGGTACGCCGACCACCCTGACCGCCGGCCAGCTGGAACGGCTGATCGGCGCGGTGCGCGCTCATTTTGATCCGGACAGCGCCCGGGAGTTCACCGTGGAGGCCGGCCGCCCGGACACCATCA
The DNA here is from genome assembly GCA_902478455.1 of uncultured Oscillospiraceae bacterium. Classification (GTDB taxonomy): domain Bacteria; phylum Bacillota; class Clostridia; order Oscillospirales; family Acutalibacteraceae; genus CABSLJ01. Next base: position 15,277 of record CABSLJ010000019.1, read on the forward strand.
CGCCCGACAAGCTCGCAGTGATGAAGGCGGGCGGCGTGACCCGCATCAGCATCAATCCCCAGACCCTCAACGACGGCGTACTCGAGACCATCGGCCGCAGGCACACCAGCGCGCAGACGCTGGAGGCCTTCGCCATGGCGCGCGACGCCGGTTTTGACAACATCAACATGGACCTCATTGCCGGACTGCCCGGCGAACCGTTTGAAAGCTTTGAACGGACGCTGTCCAAAATTCTCGCCCTCTCTCCGGAGAGCGTCACCATCCACACCCTCGCGATGAAACGCTCCTCCCGCCTGACGCAGGAGGGACAAGCTCTCTACCGCAAAGACTGCGAGGAGGCGGAGAAGATGCTCGCTTACGCCCGGGAGCGCCTCCTTGCCCGGGATTATCTGCCCTATTACCTTTACCGCCAGAGCCGCATGGTGGGCAATCTCGAAAACGTCGGCTGGGCGAAAAGGGGATATGAGGGGCTGTACAACGTTTATGTGATGGATGAAACCCACACCGTGCTCGGCTGCGGGGCGGGCGCCGTCAGCAAGATCAAGGAGCCGGGCGGGGAACAGCTCGACCGTGTGTTTAACTTTAAGTTTCCCTATGAATACCTTTCCCGCTTTGAGGAAATGCTTCAAAGGAAAGAGGAGGCCGCGGGCTATCTCGGCCGCTATTTTTCCGGACAGCCCGCTGAAACGGAAGCGGGATGCCCGTCTGCGACGTGACAATCGTCTGTCATGTTCCCGGCTTTCCCGCATACAATGAGAGGTAGCGTCGGATGATTTTCCGCCGGACAAAACAGCGCGTTCACAGCCGGGGAAAGGAGCAAAGCATGATTCATTCCTATTTAAAATTTACCGATCACCTCGAGCAGATCAATGCTTATGCCAAAGCAAGACCTGAATCTTTTATCCGCCGGGTGGAGGAATCCTTTCAGGAGAGCGTCCGCGAGGTTGCGGACGCCGTTGAAGCCTCTGGCGGCGCCTGTAAAGTGATAATGCTTTCCGGTCCTTCGGCGAGCGGAAAGACGACCACCGCCCGCAAGGTGATGGAAGAACTGGAAAAGCGCGGTTTCGGCGCTGTGACCATCTCACTGGATGATTTTTATCTGGGCGAGGGCAAAGCGCCGCGCCTGCCGAGCGGGGAACACGATTATGAGTCGGTTCACGCGCTCGACGTTCCCGAAATTGAACGCTGTCTGCTTTCCCTGATGCTAAACGGCGCCTGCGACATGCCGGTGTTTGACTTTCCCGCCCGCCGGCCCTCCCCGGAACGCCGCCATGTGGAGCTGGGGGAGAGGGATATCGCCGTGGTGGAGGGAATCCATGCACTCAATCCCCTCATCACCGAACATCTGCCCGAGCAGGGGATGCTCAAGCTCTACATCAGCGTCAAGCAGGGACTCAAAGACGCCGACGGAGAGGTGCTCTCCCATCAGGACATCCGCCTGATCCGCCGGGTGGTGCGGGACTACCAGTACCGCGGCGCTCTGCCGGAGGAAAGCCTGGCCATGTGGGACGCTGTCTGTGCAGGGGAACGGCGCTACATTCAGCCCTTCAAGCGCACAAGCGATCAAACGATCAATTCCATCCACATCTATGAACCCTGTGTCTTCCGCGCGATTGCCACGCCGCTTTTCGCCATGATCCCGGCGGAATCGCCGCACGCCCCACTCGCGCAGCGCCTGATCAGCGCCCTTCAACGCTTTGAACCGATTGAAAATGCCCTGGTTCCCGCCAATTCTCTGCTGCGTGAATTCCTCGGCGGCGGAATTTATTAACAAAGAGTTCATGATTGCGGATACTCCCCCTGTTGAAACACGCATTTGAAGGTGCTATAATAAACCCAACAGAAGTGTTTGTTGACGCCCTGCGTATTTCCGTTTTACAAATCGGGAGGAGTGGATTTTATGGGACTGTTTGAAGATGTCGTTGTCAATGCGAAATCCGCCGTCACTGTTGTCGGCAAAAAGGCCGGGCAAATTGTCGATATTTCCAAGCTTCGCATCACTGCCGCTGACCTGAACAATGAGATTTCCAAGCGGTTTGAAGCGCTCGGCCGCGTGACCTATGACGCGCAGAAGACGGAGAATGCCTCCAGCGAGCTGATCGCCGAATGCGTCGCCGCCATCGACGAACTCTATGAGCAGCTTGACGCGGTCCATGAGCAGATCGCCGCGCTCAGAAAGCGCATCAAGTGCAAAGAATGCGGATATGAAAACGCGCAGGACGCCGTTTATTGCAACAAGTGCGGCGCCAAGTTGGGCGATGAATAAAGTGGCGGACAAGTGACAATAAGAGAAGAGGGGTGAAGAACCCCTCTTCTTCTGTTTCCAGCGGACACACTTCCCCTGCGGACCGGGAATTTTGTCGCAACAAGAGGCTGTTTCTTGAAAAATATTCCCGAAGGCTGTACATATGGAATTATTTGGGGTAATATAATGTTTTGTATGTATCTGTAAGATTGGATGTGTTGGAATGAAACGAAGAGCCGGCAGCAAGAGGGGGCAGACCTTCCTCCAGGGCGCGATGATCCTGACGGCCAGCATGGGCATCGTCAAGGTGATCGGCGCTTTCTTCAAGCTCCCGCTCGCGGGTCTCCTGGGAGGCGAAGGATACGGTTATTTCCTCTCAGCCTACAATCTTTATAATCCGATTTTTACCCTGGCGAGCGCCGGATTTCCGATTGCGATCTCGCGCATGATCTCCGAAAGCATCGCGCGCAAGCGTTTCCGGGACGTCCGCCAGATTCACCGTGTCTCTATCCCGATTTTCCTGGTGACGGGCGGCGTAGGCTTCCTGCTGATGTTCGGCGGGGCTTTCCTGTATGTAAAGATCATCGATGCGCCCGGCGCGCTCTACGCCATGCTGGCGCTTTCGCCCACGATCCTGTTCGCCTGCCTGATGTCCATCTACCGGGGTTACTATGAGGGCATGCGCAACATGGTTCCTACCGCCATCTCGGAGGTCATCGAGGCGCTGTGCAAGCTGATTCTGGGGCTTGCCTTCTGTTCGGGCATCATCACCGCCGGTATGAACGAGTACTACGCCTCCGGCACGGTGTGGGGAACTCCCTATAACACGGAGGAACTCGCCCGCGCCGCAACCATGCCCTACGCTGCGGCGGGCGCGATTCTGGGCATCACCATCGGCTCGCTCGGCGGCTTCCTCTTCCTTCTGATGCGCCATAAGGTCAGGGGGGACGGCATCACCCGCGAGGAACTCATGCAGTCGCCGCGCGCGCGCTCCGGCAGAGCAACCTTCCATTCCCTCATCCGCATCGCTGTGCCGGTCGGTATCGGCGCGCTCATTTTAAATCTCGCCGGGTTTATCGACGCCACCCTCATCCAGCAGCGGCTTTCCAGCATCATGGACTCCAGTTCCGAAACGCTGCTCAAGCTTTACAAGGGTCTGATTCCGCAGGAGACCATCGATTCCGGGAAGGTCCACACCTATCTGTACGGCTGCTACGGCTATGCCGGCAACATCATGATGATTATCCCGGCCATCACCCAGACCTTCGGCATCAGCGCTCTGCCCACCGTTACGGCGGCGTGGACCAGCGGCGTGCATAAGGAGCTGAAAAAGAGCGTGGAAGCGGTGCTGCGCATTTCCGCTCTCTTTACCATCCCGGCGGGGCTGGGCATCGCCTTCCTCTCTCAGCCCATCCTGAATCTCCTCTACGGCAGCAGTCCGAACGAGGTGACCATCGCCGCTCCTGTTCTGGTTGTTATGGGCTTCGGCGCCATTTTCTCGGCCATCAGCACCCCGCTTTGCAGTATGCTGCAGGCGGTCGGCAGGGTTGACCTGCCGGTCAAGCTGCTGACCATCGGACTGGCGGTCAAAGTTCTGCTCAATTACACCCTGGTCGGTATTCCGGAGGTCAACATCCAGGGGGCCAGCGCGGGCACGCTTGTGTGCTACGCCTTTGTCACCGTAGCCGCCCTCTTCTTTCTGTGCCGGGAGACCAAGATCATCCCCAATTTTGTTTCTGTTTTCCTCAAGCCTCTCCTGGCGGGACTGCTGTGCGCGGTTGCGGCGTATGCCTCACAGGGGCTCCTCGCTCTGGTAATAAATGCCAAGATTGCGACCTTGATTGCGATCTGTCTCGCGGTTTTGGTCTATATCATCGCCCTTTTCGCGCTGCGCGCCATCAACAAGGACGACGTGCTGATGCTGCCAAAGGGTCAAAAAATTGCAAAAATACTTGAAAAGCGCAATTGGATAGGGTAGAATAGACCCAGGTTTTGCGCAATCCTGGAGAGAAAGGTTTTTTTCATGGATGTTAAAGTGGATTCCAAGTCAAAATATACTGTGGAGGACCTGCTCTCCATCATGAAAATGCTGCGCGCTCCCGGCGGCTGCCCCTGGGACAGGGAACAGACGCACGAGAGCATCCGCATGAATTTCATTGAAGAGACCTACGAGGCGGTGGAGGCGATTGACCTGAACGATTCCAAGCTGCTCTGTGAGGAGCTGGGAGACGTTCTGCTGCAGATCGTATTTCATTCCGAAATGGAAGAAGAGAAGGGGTCGTTCGATTTTTCCGATGTGGTCGACGGCATCTGCCGCAAGCTGATTGTGCGCCATCCTCATGTGTTTTCCGACGTCGTGGCCAACACGAGCGAAGAGGTGCTGCGCAACTGGGACACCATCAAGATGCGCACCAAGGCGCAGAAGACACAGAC
>CABSLJ010000020.1 GCA_902478455.1 uncultured Oscillospiraceae bacterium
GCAGCGTATGGTAAAATAGTTACGCTGGGGCCGCTTTCGGCGGTCTGCCGGTGTGAGAGGGAAGCGGTGTATCTTTGTGAGATGGGGCCGCTTCCTTCACTTTTTGAGGTCGTCCTTTAACTTTTTAATGCCCCGGCGGGTTGCCTCCATTTTTGTGACCTGTTCCTGTTCACAATAAGCCCGGAGAATTTCGTCTGCCTCTTGGTCCAATCTTACATGAATGGATACACCTTTGGGATTGTCTGTGGGACGGCCCATCTTCTTTTTTTCGGGCAAATAAACTCACCTCACTTTCGAAGCCCAAATATAGAATAGCTTATTGAGGCCCAAAAGTCAAGACTCTTTAGCGAATTATTTACAAATGTGAAAAGATTTCTCATTACATGCGCAAGGCCGGGAGGACAGCTGCCCTTCCGGCCTTCTTCTTGGTTATTTATAACGGGCGCTCTCATCTGTCGATTCCCAGCAGCCGCGCGGCGTTTTCTCCGAGAATCTTCCGTTCGAGCGCTTCCGGCAGGCGCAGAGAGCGGAGAGCGTCGAGCGTCCGTCTCTGCCCGAACCAGGGGGAATCGCTGCCGAAGAGAATACGGTCGGGATGGAAGCTGCGCAGAATGCGCGCGACCTGCTTCTCGTCCGACCGGCCGAAGGTGGCGCTGGTGTCGATGTACAGCTCGGAACGCAGGAGATATTTTTCCACATCGTCCAAATAATCGTACCCGCCCATGTGGGCGATGACGAGGGTCGTTCCCCTGACGTCGGGCAGGATGTGGGTCAGCCGTTCGGGCGTACAGCGGTGCAAATCGCGGAAGGAGACGTCCATCCCGCCGTGGAGGATTACAATCAGCCCCAACCTGCCCGCCTCGCAGATGACCTCCACCACGCGGGGATCGTCCACGAACAGGCCCTGAAAGTCGAGATGCAGCTTGATGCCCTTTAGGCCCGCGTCCCGAATGCGTCTGAGCGCACCCCTCCAGTCTTCACAGAGCGGGTGGACGCTGCCGAAAGAGAGAAGCCCCTGCGTGCCGTTTACCTGCTCTGCAAAGCGGTTGATCGATTCGGTCTGCTCCGGCTTTGTCGCGATGGGAAGGTTGAGCGCATAGTCGATCCCCGCCTCCCGCATGGAGGCGCGCAGGGCGTCCGCCGTCGCCTGGAGCACCGCCGTCTCGCCGCTTGAGCGCTCGAGCGCGGCCACGGCGCGCGGAGCGAGCCGGTCGGGGAACACATGAGTATGAAAATCAATGATCATGGGAAAGGGTCACTTCTTTTTACAAGATTGCAGGCGCCGGGCGCGGGTTTACCAGCCGAACATCGAACCGCCCGTGAAGCCCAGAAACACCATCGAGAGGATGCTCAGGTATAGGAAGATGGCCGGCAGCCCCAAAAAGGCTTTGGGCATGTTGACGTTGTCAATCCTCCTTAGCCCCTCGGCGGTCAGCCACACGGCCAGCATAAAGCCCGCGCCCGTGCCGAGGGCGAAGCCGGCCGTCTGAAAAAAGTTGAAGCGGGCCGCCTGCGCCAGGAAGGGAACGGCCAGCACCACGCAGTTGATGGCCGCGCCGGAGAGAAGCTTCCCGAGCTTCTCATACCATGCGGGCAGCAGATAGAAAAGCAGCGCCGCCACAAGGGCGTAAACGGCCGCCGCGCAGGCGGCGTAGACCAACGGGCGCAGCCAGAACTCGGCGGGCGAGCGAAGGAACGCGTCCTTAAAAAGCAGGGATAAAAAGGAGGAACACAGCGTAAAAAAGCTGACAAGCAGCCCGTAGAGGAACAACTGCTTGGGACGGCGGGCGGCGCGCAGGATTTTCCCCGTGCCCATGCCGCCCTCGAGCACCAGATTTTCCGCGAAGACGGCCAGCAGCGCGTAAAGCAGAAATTGCATTGCCGGTTTCATTCTGCATCCTCCTCCCGTTTGGCCAGGCGCTGCGCCCGGCGGTTGCGGAGCCACTGCACAAAGGCGGCGAAGAAGCCGAGTACAAGAAAGCCTGCAAAGGCGTGATTGAGCGCCGGCAGGTTGCCTTTTCCGAGCCATTCGGCCGATTTGCCCCACACCGTGCCGAAGACCAACAGCTCGCGCACAAAGGAGACGGCGCAGATGGCCAGAGCAAAACCGAGGCAATGGCCGACCGCGTCGACGAGCGCGGCCGGCAGCACGTGGGTGCGGGCAAAGCCGTCGCACCGCACAAAGACGATGGCGTTGACGATAATCAGGGGCGCGAAAACGCCCAGCGCCTCAAGCGTGCCGGGCAGAGCGGACTTGACCAGCAGGGCCGCCGGGGCGTAAAGCAGGGCGGAGAGGATCAGGCTGCACGCCGGCCGCGCCCAGGCGGGGACAAAATCCCCGAACAGGCAGAAGAGCACGCACTGCGGCAGCAGCAGCACCGGGAGCATCAGGGAAAAGGCCGCCCCGTTTTTGAGGGTGGTCCCCGCCACGATGACCGAGCAGAGTCCCAGGGCGTTGACCAGCACCGGATTTTTAAAGAGCAGGCCGTTGAGGAAGATATTTCCCAGCTCGCGCAGGCCGCTGATTGGTTTATCATTTGGCAAGGAGCTTCCCTCCCATCTGCTTGATTGACCAGGAGAGCCGGTCGAGCGCGGGGGTCAAGGTGTTGATAAGCAGCACCGCAAAGCAGGCCCCCTGCTCGTAGACGCCGAAATGGCGGAAGAGCATGGCGATGATCCCCCCGAGCGCGCCGTAGATGCAGCGCCCCACCCGCGTGCGCGGACTGGTGGAGGGCTCGGTGATGACGAAGACGGCGCAGAAGACGAGCGACCCGGCAATCAGCTCAAAGAAGACCGATTCGCCCCGCGTTCCGACGATCCGCGGAAAGAGGGCGGCATAAACGGCCGCCGCGCCCAAAAAGCAGAGGGCGGTGTCAAAGTTGGCGGTGCGCCGCACAAAGAGATAAAGCCCGCAGGCGAGCAGCAGAATCGCGCAGGTCGCGCCCGCCGGTCCGGGAAAGCGCCCCAGAAGCAGCTCCTCCCGCAGAAGTTCCGGCCGCAGCCCCTCCTTGAGGACGGCGGCGGGGGAGAGGGCGGGCGTAAAAGAGACGTTTTCCACAAGCGGCAGCTTTTGGCCGATCAAATCCGCCCCGTAGCCGAAGACGTGCTCCGGAAAGCAGAGGGTGGCGAACACCACCCCGGCGGCCGCGGGATTGAAGGGGGCGCGTCCGGTGCCGCCAAAGGGCATTTTGACCACCAGAATGGCGAAGACGCCCGCCGCTGCCGGCACCCAAACGGGCACGTTCACCGGCATCAGCAGCGCGATGATTCCGCCGGTCACAAGCGGGGAACAGTCGGTGACGGTGATCTCCTTGCGGGCAAACAGGCAGAAAAGCGCCTCGCTGATCACGCAGGCGAGGGCGGTCAGCCCGGCGAGCGCCGCCACGCGGAAGCCGTAAAAGACGATGGGCATCACCATCGCGAACAGCAGGGCGAGCACGACGTCGAGCATCATGTGCCGCACAGAGGTGGTCTTGCGCACATGCGGCGCGAGGCTTTCCTTGAAGCTCAATCCAGCTCCCCCCAATCGTAAAGCACCGGCGGCTTGGCCGTCAGCACCGTTTTCATAATGGCCGTCAGTTCCACCCCGGAGGGACACACCGCCGCGCACGCGCCGCAGCCGATGCAGCGGTCGGCGCCGTAGCGTTTGGCGCCCTCGGCGTCCCCCAGCTCGCCCAGGCGGGCGATGAAATAGGGCATGATTTTGACCGGACAGACCAGCATGCACCGGCCGCAGCCGATGCAGGAATAGCGCTTGTACCACTCCCGGCGGCTCAGCGCCAGCAGCAGCCGCATCCCCTGCACCACGGGGACGTCCCCGTCCTCCAGGGAGAGCCCCGTCATCGAGCCGCCGCCCACAAGCCACACCGGCTCCTCCGCTAGGCCGCATTGCTCAAGCAGATAGCTTACCGGCGTGCCGACGGGCACGCGCAGATTTTTCCAGCGCTCCACCGCGTTCCCCGCCACCGTGATGACCACATCGGTCTGGGGTGCGCCGTCGCGCAGCATGCGGCAGAGGGCGGCGCAGGCCTGCACGCCGATTTTGCCGAAAGGGCCGTCCTTGCCGAGCTTTTTGGCGAGCGCCGGCCAGAGGGGGTACTTCCCGCTCACGCGGAGCACGGGGGTCTTGCCGATCTTTTTGTGGAAGGCCTTCCGTTCCCGGAAATCCCCCGGGCTGTAGACGGCGATGAGAGTTTCCTTCGCCCCCAGGGCGTGCGCCATGAGAGAAAGACCCTTTTCGATCTCATCCGGATACTCCCGCAGCACCGCCATGCCGCTGGTGACATAGGGCTCGTCGTCCACGGCGTCGGCCACCAGGAGCCGCGGGCGCTCCTGACGCAGCGCGCGCAGCTTGCGGTAGAGGGGGAGGCCGTCGTATTCGTCGATGATCCCGGCCGTTTTGGCGGCGGAAATCATTTCGTCCAATGTAATGGATTGCAGATCGTACCGCGCGCCGGGAAGCTCCTCCTCCTGCGCGGACGGCCGGATCAGCGCGCAGGGCACCTGCCCGTAGAAGGGGTGGCGGCGCGTCTCCACCCGCAGCAGCGTCCCGTTGACGGGGGACATCACCGCGTGATTTTTACTCCCAGAAACAGCGAGCGGTGCATATTTTAATAACAGGCCCCCCATTCCCACCGTGGTCTCCAGTCTGGATGTGCCCAGGGTGTGAAGCGGCACCACAAGCTCGCCGCAGGGGGCCGGCTCGCCGATTTCCGCGCGGAGGGAGGCTTTCTTCTTCGGTTCGAGCCGCACGCCGCGCCCGGAAAATAAATACATCCTGCATTCACCTCTTGCATCCGGCCTGTACCTTTCATATCATGGTATCAGGACGATTCTTTTTGATCCACTATCAACTCTCACAGGGGGTGCCGCTATGATTATCAAGCTCGTCGATGAGTCGCGGCTTCTGATTACCCTTGCACCCGCCGACATGCAGCTTTTGGACATCAGCTTTGAACAACTCGACTGGCGCGACTGCCATTCCAAAAAAGTGATAAAGGAGCTCATCCTGCTCGCCCAGAACGAAACCGGCTTTACGGCCGACGGCCACAAACTGCTGATTGAAGCCCTGCCCGAGGGGGGCGGCGGCTGCCGGCTCTGGGTCACGCTCCTGCCGGGGGAGGCGGGGAAAACCCGGAAGAAATTCCGCATTAAGGGCAGGTTCGGCCCCTATGTCTATCAGTTCGACTCGGCCGAACAGCTGCTGAGCGCGCTTGCGCATTTAAAGGCGGCCGGCAGCCGCCCATCCTGCCCGAACAGCCTGATCGCAGGCGAAAAAAGCTACCGGCTGGTGTTCTATCCGCTCGGCACGCTCGCGCCGGCGGTGGACGCCGTCCTCAGCGAGTACGGCCGCCTGAAGGGGCGGGGAAACATCGCCGCGGCGGCGGCCTCGGAGCATGGGACGCTGCTGGCCGAGCACAACGCGGTGGAAGCGCTGGGCCGCTATCTCAGTTAAGCGGGGCGGGATTGTCCGCTGCCGGCGTCTTTCGGGCCGGGACCGTTTTGCCTGGCGGCAGGGCGGTTCCGGTCTTTCTTGCGTTACTGCGCCGCGTGTTTTAAGGCGTGGATGGCCGCCGCAGCATTGGCCGCGCGGAAGACGCTGGTCCCCGCCACGGCGATGTCCGCGCCCGCCTCTTCGGCCGTGCGGATGGTTTCGAGATTGATGCCGCCGTCAACTTCGATAAAGAGCGCTAGCCCTCTCCGTGCGGCCTCCGCCCGGATCGCCCGGACCTTGTCCATCATGCCGGGCATGAAGCTCTGCCCGCCAAAGCCGGGCTCAACCGTCATCACCAGCACCATGGAGAGCTCGTCCAGATAGGGGAAGACCGCCTCGGCCGGCGTGCCCGGCTTGAGGGAGAGGGAGGCTTTCGCTCCGCCTGCGCGGATGGCGCGCAGGGTTCCCTTTACGTCGGGCTCGGCCTCCACGTGGAAGGTGATGAGGTCTGCGCCCGCATCGAGATAATCCTTGATGTACCGCGAGGGCCGGTCGATCATCAGATGAACGTCAAAGGGCAGCACGGTGCAGCCCCGGAGCGCCTTGATGACCGCGGGACCAAAGGAGATATTGGGCACGAAATTCCCGTCCATCACGTCCAGATGGACCAGGTCGGCCCCGGCCGAACTGATCCGCCGGACCTCCTGGCCCATTTTTGAGAAATCACATGCCAGCAAAGAGGGCGCAATCTGCATTTCCAAGCCTCCCAGCACAAGACTTTTTCTTGCATCTATTCTACATGATTCGTCACAAAAGGTCAATTGCCGCGCCAAAAAGGGCCTCTTCCGCGAATGTGGAAGAGGCCCGGAACATATTTTTTGATGGAATGGTCAAAAATGACTCAAAAGACCGGCCGCGCCGTGTTCTCCTTTACATGACGAGCGTCCCGCCGTCGGACATCAGGAGGATGAAGATGTTCTCCTCCATGCCCGTGGACGCGTTGACATAGACGAGCACCTTGTCCCCGTTCTCGCCCGAACACTCGAACTCGTAGCAAAGCACTTCATTCAGGCCGCTGGTGGGCACACAGGCCATCCCTTCGCGTTCGACCTGCAGATGGGGGCTTAAGACCGCCCGCGCCTCCTCCAGGGAGAGGACCGGCTCCTCAAGCTCGCGCTCGGTGTGGTTCATCAGGTAGCCCGTGGCGCTGAAGGCGACGATGCTGCCGTCGTCGAGTGCGACGCCCACCTTCACAAGGTCGCTGTAGTAGGTCACGCCCTCGTTCTCATAGGCGTAATTGATGGTACAGATGCCGTTGGCCGTCACGTAGTAGCTTTCTTTCAGATTGTCCATGCCGTGCTCGCTCAGGAAGGCCTTGGCCTTTTCGGTGGCCTCCTCAAAGCCGATGACGCTTTCACCGACGGTCCGCGAATCGAGCATGTAATCGACGTAGCCGCCCGCTTTGGTGACGGTGACGGCCATCCCCTCGCGGCCGAAGGAGTAGGTGGGCATGTTGCCCGCGCTGTTGCCGGTCGGAGAAAGGGACGAGGGCTCCACCCCCAGAAAGCGGGCGGCGATGCTCCTGGCGTTCTCTTCGGAGACCGTCTCCAGTCCTTCGAGCAGCTTGGGCTTTCGCTGTGTGATGTGGTCGGAGAAGGGGCCGTCGTATATCAGCGTGGGATAATCGACAAAGCCCTCGGACATCTCGTGAAAGCCGCTGTTGAGGTAGGGTTCCTCTGCTTGTTCCGACTCCTCAGAGAGATTCTTGGAGGCCTCCACCGCCTCGCCGATGTAGAGCGAGCCGTCTAAGAAGCGGGCGTTGATGTCCTGGAGGTCCAGCGTGAGGTCCCTGGCATAGCCCGCCAGAGTTTTGAGGTTTCCCATCTCCTCCTCCGAAATGCTCCCGCCGGAGGAGAGTTTCTTTGAGAGGTACAGGGCGTAATCGCCCACCTGGGCGATGTATTTGTTGAGGTCGTCGAGCTCGGTGTCGCTCAAAGGAAGCTGCCCGAGCGCCGACTTGGCGCCTTCGGCCTCCCGCTGGATTTTAGAGGTCAGTCCGTATTGCTGGGCGGACGTGTTGGCGTACATCCCCTTTTGCAGAGCGATTTCCAGATTGGCCATGTAATCGGTCAGATCGTTCAGAGCGCGCAGATAGGTGTATTCGAGGTCGGTGCGGTATTTTTCCGCTACCCGGTAGCCGCTGAGAGCGGCCCCGCCCAGCGCCAGACAGAGAGCCAGCGAGTAGCTGATCAGCCGTATCCATCCCCGGTGGGTCAGTCGGTAAGGCATTCTTGTTCCTCCTCGTGTTCGTTTGGACAAAGCCGTACAAGGATTTTCAAAGGCGCGCGGACGCGCTTACCTTTCTCCCCGGCGGCGTTCTTTGCCCGTTTACAGTTTCGGCGCTGTTATTTTTTCCCCGCAGAGCGGGGATTATCCCTTTGCGCCTTTGCCGGGGCCGCCGGAAATCCGCGCAGTTTTTCTCTTACAAAATTGTTAACTTTCCGCAGGTTGCCTCCAAACAGAGATTGATGTATAATAATAATGATTTTTTCCATGAAACCGCTGGAAAAATCATCCCATTCCGCAATCAAAGGAGGCGCCCGCATGCGGGAGGCTTATCTCGATAACAGCGCCACCACGCGGGTGTGCCCCGAGGCGGCCGAGCGCGCAGTGCGGGTGATGACCGAAACCTACGGCAACCCCTCTTCGCTGCACACAAAGGGTCTGGAGGCCGAGCGGGAGCTCAAAAGCGCGCGAGTGAGCGTGGCCCGCCTTCTTTCCTGCGAGCCGCGCGAGGTCTATTTCACCTCCGGCGGCACAGAGGCCAACAATCTCGCCCTGTTCGGCGCGGCTTACGCCCGCAGGCGGCTGGGCAACCGCATTGTGACCACGGCCATCGAGCATTCGTCGGTGCTGGAAAGCGCCCTCGAGCTGCGCCGCCAGGGGTTTGACGTCGTGCTGCTTCCGCCCGGAGCGGACGGCCGCGTCAGCGAACAGGCCCTGTTCGACGCCGTCGATGATCAAACCATTCTCATAAGCGTCATGCTCGTCAACAACGAGCTCGGCTCCATTCAGCCGGTGGAGGCCGCCCGACGGGCCGTGCGGCTCAAAAAAGCGCCCGCCCTGGTGCATGTCGACGCCGTCCAGGCCTTCGGCAAGATTCCCGTCCGGCCCGCTAAGCTTGGGGCCGACCTTCTGAGCGTCAGCGCCCATAAGATTCACGGGCCCAAGGGCGTGGGGGCGCTCTACCTCGCCAAATCGGCCCGCATTCTGCCGCGCGTCTTCGGCGGGGAACAGGAACAACGCCTGCGTCCCGGCACCGAAGCCCTTCCGCTCATCGCCGGGTTCGGCGCCGCCGTCGACGCGCTGCCCGACCAGGCGGAGGAAAGGACTCAGGCCGCCGCCCTGCGGGACCGCCTGCTCGCCGGTCTGGAAGGAATCGGCGGTGTCCGCGTCAACTCCCCGGCCGACGGTCTTCCCTACATCCTCAATTTTTCGGTCGAGGGCATCCGGTCGGAGACCATGCTCCACCATCTCGCCTCGCGGGGAGTGTACGTCTCGAGCGGCTCGGCCTGCGCCAAGGGCAAGCAGAGTCATGTGCTGGAGGCGATGGATTACCCCGCAATGCGGATTGTTTCCGCCCTGCGCGTCAGCTTTTCGCGCTACAATACCCCGGAGGACGTCGACCAGCTGCTGGCGGCGCTGAAAGAAGGGGCAAACACCCTTGCGCGCAGCCGCTGAACGCCCGGCCGTGCGGGCGTACCCGACAATCAAAATGCGTTCCGTCAGTGCATCCCGCCGCTTCCCGCGCGAACCGGCGGCCGGGCAGAGTTCCCGCCCTCTTTCAAATCCGCGCGGAGAATTGCAGTGAGAAGGACAAATGGAAATCATCCTCGTTAAAATCGGAGAAATCGCCCTTAAGGGCTTAAACCGCAGGACGTTTGAAGACGTGCTTGTCAAAAATATCCGCCGTCGGCTCGCTCCGCTGGGCAATCACGAAATCCGCAACGCCCAGTCGACGTTATACGTCATTCCGGGGGACGAAGCCTTCGATCTCGACGCCGCGGCCGAAAAGATCGGCAGGGTGTTCGGCATCGCCGCCTATTCCCGCGCCCGCGTGGCCGAAAAAAACATGGAGAGCATCCTCTCCGCCGCGGCCGACTATCTGGGCGGGGCCCTCTCCGAATGCGCCACCTTCAAGGTGGAGGCCAAGCGTTCGGATAAGACCTTCCCTTTGAAATCCCCCGAAATCTGCGCCGAGACCGGCGCTTATCTGCTGGAAAAGTTCCCCCATCTGCGGGTCGACGTCCACCATCCCGACCTGACCGTCACCGTTGAGGTGCGCGACTTCGCCGCCTATGTGCGCGGCGAGGCGCTCCACGGCGCGGGCGGCATTCCCGTGGGCACGGGCGGCAAGGCGGCCGTGCTCATCTCCGGCGGAATCGACAGTCCCGTCGCCGCCTGGATGATGGCCAAGCGGGGCGTTGAGCTGACCGCCGTCCACTTTGCGAGTCCCCCCTACACCAGCGAGCGCGCGGAGGAGAAGGTGATCGAGCTGCTCCGCCAGGTGGCGCAGTACGGCGGCAGAATGAACCTCTTTGTGGTCCCCTTCACGAGAATTCAGGAGGAAATCCGCGACCGCTGCCCCGAGGAGCTGTTTACCATCCTCATGCGCCGGCTGATGATGCGCCTTGCCGAGCGCATCGCGCGCAGGGAGGGCTGCGCCGCTCTCATCACGGGGGAAAGCCTCGGCCAGGTGGCCAGCCAGACCATCCACGCCATCGCCTGTACCGACGACGCCTGCACCATGCCCGTTTTCCGTCCCCTCATCGGGATGGATAAGGAGGAGATTGTCTCCATCTCCCGCAAAATAGACACCTTTGAAATCTCCATCCAGCCGTATGAGGACTGCTGCACCGTCTTTACCCCCAAGCATCCCCGCACGCGGCCGGTGCTCAAATATGTGCTTGAGGCGGAACAGAAACTTCCTCTGGACGACCTTTTGAACCAAGCGGCGGAAAACGTCCGACTGGTCAAAATTCTGCCCTGAACCCTGACGCGTCCTGATATGGCCCCGCCGGCCTCCCCGGCAACGCACAGTCCCTGTGAAAGGAGACCTCGCTATGAAATACAGACATTACCGCCCCTCCGACCCGTCTGATCCAAAGCCTGAAGACGCCGCCTCCTTCGCCCCGCTCCCGGAACAGGCGGAGGACTTTGAGGACGGCATCTATGAGGAGCTCTCACCGGAGGACGCCGCGCAGGCGTCCGGCGGCGAACCTGCCGCCGCCCCGCCGCCGGAGGAGGAACAGAAGCCAAAGAAGAAAAAGGTCGGCTTCTGGCGCAGCCTGCTCCCCTGGAAGGGGGACAGACCGGGAGAGATCATCCGCAAATGCATTATGATTGTCGCCATCATCACCTTCCTGGTCTCGGGCAGCATGCTGGTCAACGAGCTCGTCATCCTGCCCGCCAAAAATGACAACATCATGGGCGAGCTACAAAACATGTACCGCCCCAAGAATCCCTCGCTGGACGTTTCCGGCTCCGCTTCCGGCAGTGAGGACGGGGAGGACTCCACCTTTGACGCCCTGCTCGCGCGCAATTCGGAAACCAAGGGCTGGCTTCAGATTCCCAACACGGTCATCGATTATCCGGTGCTCCAGTCGGGCAAGGCTTACCCCGAATTTTATCTCTATCTGGATTTTGACAAGAATTACTCCCAGTACGGCAGCATCTTCATCGACACCCGCTGTTCCCTGGAACCGGGGCAGGAGACCCAGAACATCATCCTGCACGGTCATAATATGTGGGACGGCCGCATGTTCACCGACCTGCTCAAGTACGACAACCTCGATTTCTACCGCTCCACGCCGGTCATCACCTTTGACACCATCTACGAAAAATCCCAGTGGAAGGTGTTCGCCGTCTTCAAGACTAACACCCTTTCCTCACAGGGCGAACCCTTCCGTTACCTGGTCGGCGATTTCGCGACCGAATCGGATTTTCTCAACTACATCTACAACGTGCGCATCCGTTCCGAGCTGAACACCCCAGTGGATATCCGCCCGGACGATACCATCCTCACCCTTTCCACCTGCTCCTATGAATACACCGATTTTCGCACGGTGGTCATGGCCCGCAAGGTGCGCGAAGGGGAGGACCTCACGGTCGACGTGGACCAGGCCGGCTACAACCCACAGCCCCTTATGCCGCAGATTTGGTACGACAACCGCGGCGGTTCAGCCCCCAATCTGCCTGCTACCTTCCAGGAGGCCTACAGTCAGGGACTGATCAGCTGGTTTACCCCTCCTTCGGAGGATTGGCAGCTCCCGGCTTTCTCGGGCAATATGCAGGCCAACACCCAACCCGAGCAAAGCGAGCCCTCCTCCACCCCGGAGGAGAGCGCATCGCCTTCCTCCGCCGCAGGGAGCAGCTCCGGCTCGCACACATCGTCCCGGCCGAGCGGCAGCTCTTCCTCCTCGCGGCCGGAAAGCAGCAGCGCGCCGTCTTCCTCCTCCTCACGACCGGAGAGCAGCAGCTCTCACGGCTCCTCTTCCTCAGAGGCGGACGCCGGCAGCTCCCACAGCTCGTCGTCCACCCCGCCGGTCGACGAAAGTTCCGCCTCTTCCTCAGAAAATAGCGAAGAAAGCAGCGTGGCGGACACATCCTCCGAGGCTCCTACAGACGGCTCCTCCTCCCAGACGGATGAGCCGCTTCCGCCGGACGACGGAGACGACAGCAAGGGCGGCGAAGAAGACGCGCCGTCCGCCGATTCGCAAAGCAGCGTCCCCGCACCGGCTCCCGCGCCCGAAGAGAACGCCGTTTCCGAGCCGGAGCAGTCCACCTCCCACCAGCCCGAATTCTAAAGGAGGCATCCCTTTGGACCAAAACAGAACCGCCATGGAGGCGGAGATCGTCAGCCGCACGGCCGACGCCGTCGTCTCCATGCTCTCCGATTTGCAGCTGGAGGAACCGGTTTACGCCGTGATTCTGATGTATCACACCGGGGAAGCCGAGGAATTTCTCCCGTGGGTGGCCGTGGGCACCGAGCGCGAGCGCCGGGAGTTCCTGCGGGAGGACTCGGAAAACGCCGACTGCCTCATGTGGGACGGCGAGGCCCTGGAGGTCTACGACCCGCTGGAATCGCTTTTGGAGGACATGGATTTTATGGACCTCTGCGCGCAATGGAGCCTTGCGGTCTTCGCCGACCCGGTCAGGAATCCGGCGGATGTGATCACCGCGCTGCTGCAGCGCATCTGCTTCACCCTGCAACAGCGGGACCTGGGCCGCCTGTTTCCCGTGACCGACGATTTTACCGTGACCGCCAGCGGCCCGGACGGCGACTGGCTCCTTTTCAACATGCAGATTCTTCTGCCGGAAGAGCGCTTCGAGTCCTTTCTCAAAAAGGGGTACCTCAAGCCGGACGCGTGCGGCTGTGACGAGGAGCCGGAAGAGGAGGAAAAGCGGTCCGTCTGACCGGCGTTCTGCAAACAATCCGCACACAAAAAGGGCTGTCTTCCGACAGCCCCGGCAAAAATATTGCGCAAAACCCGTGCCGAGACGGCTTGTTACAGCCGGACGGCACGGGTTTTCTCTTTCGCTTCTACAGCCGGCCGTTTAAGTGGCGGTTTGACCGCTCTGCCCGGCGGAATCCTCCGCCGTCTCCTCCGGAACGACCAGCCGTTTCCCCTTGACCTTGGGCGCAGTCAGCCGGTCGATGCGCCGTTTGACGCGGTCGCTGCCGGCCGTCTCGCCCAGCATGCGTTCCAGAGGTCCGCCCCCGGCGGACGCCACCAGGTTCACCATCATCTGGCTGGCCGCCCGGACGGAGGGGAGCTCGTCAAAGCGCATCAGAAGATCATCTCCGTCGAACAAGATCTTGATCAGCCGGGTGTTGGGCGTCTCCACAAAGGAGATGGAAAGCTTGAGCACGTCGCGGTCGTCCTCGTCGGTAAACCAGCCCGCCGTGCTGCCCACGGCGTAGGTCTCCCCCCGGTAATGGACCTCCCCGTAACGGGGACGGCCGTCCATGCCGCAGCGCACCGTGTTACGCTCCTCTCCCTCGGTGAAGGAGATTTCGCACACATCCTCCTCAAAAGCGAAGGCGATGCGCTCCAGACCGGTGGTGAAGTTGGCGTGCACCCCCTGCAGGATAAAGGGAAAAAGTCCCGCCGGATTGCGTTCCAGCGTATAGCTGGAGCCGTGGCGCCGCGCCGAGGCGGGGGGAAGGGTGCCTGTCTGCGCCGCCCCTTTTCTGTGGAAGCCGGCGCGCAGCGCCTCCAGAAAGCCGCCTTCCTGCGGTTCGCCTGTCCTTTTGGGACAAACAGCCCCGGCAAAGACGAGCTCCTTGAGCGTCTCGGCCAGCGAACGGAGGGCGTGCATGTTACGCGCAAGGGGCTCGCTGGAGAGGGCGTCCTGTCCGCAGAAGGTGTCTCCTATGAGCTCCATCAGCGGTCCCTGCGGAAAGAGATTCTGGCTGCCGCCCGTGATGACGAGCACCATGTCCTCCTTCGGCATGACGACCACATACTGCCCGAAGGCGCCGTTGAACTGATAGGCCCCCTCCATGGGGCACATCCAGATCTGGTAGCCGTAGCCGTCGGGACAGCGGTCGCTGGGAGACGCCACCTGATTGACGGTGGCCTCCCGGATCCATTCCTCCGAAAGCAGCTGCCGGGCTTCGCCCCGCACCGTCCAGCGTCCGCCGTTCAGATAGAGCTGGCCCAGCTTGGCCAGGTCCTCCGGGCGCAGATAAAGCCCCCAGCCGCCCTTTTCGGTGCCCAGCGGGCAGGTTTCCCACTCGTGGGAATCAATCCCCAGCGGCTCAAAGAGACGGGGCGTAAGGTATTCGACCACCCCCATGCCCGTTTTGCGGCGGAGAATGGCGCACAGCATGTAGCTGTTCATGCTGTTGTAATAAAACTGTTCCCCGGGCGTGAAATAAAAATCGGACTGCAGGTAGCCCTTGACCCAATCCCATTCGGCCACCGAGCCCAGCTCATTGAAGCGGACGCCCGCCTCCATGGTCAGCAGATGCCGCACGGTAAGCGCGCCCACGCGCGGCGAGCGCAGGGGATGGGGGGCGAGCTTGTCCGGAAAGAGGTCGGCGAGCTTTTCATCCAGCGAGAGAAGCCCCTCGTCCACCGCCATGCCTACGGCGGTGGACACCACGCTCTTGCTCAGGGAATAGAGCATGTGAGGATATTCGGCCGTGTAGGGGCTGAAATGCCCCTCGGCGATCACCCGTCCGTGCCGCAGGACAAGCGCGCTGTGCACGAAGACGTCGGGCAGGCGGGGAAGCGCGCGGTAAAACCGCTCCACCACAGCGGAAGGGATTCCCTCCGCCTCCGGCGTGGAGCGGGGCAGCGCCTCTCCCTTGTTCGGCGGCAGCCTGACGCACGCCCCCTTTTGGGGCTTGAATTCATAGCCCGCCACCCGCTGCAGGTCGCCCATATAGAGCTTGCGCAGCACGTCGGCGATTTTGACCTGGCCGATGATATCCATCACACACCTCCGGAAAGAAATGACAGCCGCCGAACGCGACGAACGGGGGACGGGGACGCCGGGGCCTTATGAAAAAAACAGGCCGGGAAAAACGGCGCATGCTCCGGCGCGGGCCTCTGCCGGGAGCGGGCGGACCCGCCGTTGCAGAAGCTCACGCCGTCGCGGCGTTTTCCGACGACCTGAAAGGGCGGGCAGACGGCAAGCCGCCCGCCCCTCTTTGCGCTTGACGCGCTTGCCTGATCACATCATGGAACGATACAGCGCGGCGATCTCCTCGACCGTGGTATCCTTCGGGTTGCCGGGCGTGCAGGCGTCCGCCAGGGCCGACTGCGCGAGGAACTCGATGTCCTCCTCCTTGACGCCCACCTCCGAAAGGGTGGCCGGGATGCCGACATCCTTGGAGAGCTGGCGCACGGCGTCGATGGCCGCTTGGCGGTACTCCTCCACGCTCATGCCGTCCACGCCTTGCACACCCATCGCGCGGGCAATCTCTCGGTATTTTTCACCGGTCGCATCGGCATTATACGCCATGACGGTGGGCAGAATAATGGCGTTGGCCACGCCGTGGGGCGTGTCGTACACAGCGCCGAGCGGGTGCGCCATCGAATGGACGATGCCCAGACCCACGTTGGAGAAGCCCATGCCGGCCACATACTGACCGAGCGCCATGCCCTCGCGGCCTTCGGCTTCGTTGGCGACGGCGCCGCGCAGCGAACGGGAGATGATCTCAATGGCCTTAAGGTGGAACATGTCGGAAAGCTCCCAGGCGCCCTTGGTGATGTAACCCTCAATGGCGTGGGTCAGCGCGTCCATACCGGTGGCGGCGGTCAGGCCCTTGGGCATGCTGGACATCATATCGGAATCGACTACGGCGACGACCGGAATGTCGTGCGGGTCAACGCAGACGAACTTGCGGTTCTTCTCGGCATCGGTGATGACGTAGTTGATGGTGACCTCGGCGGCGGTGCCGGCGGTGGTGGGAACGGCGATGATGGGCACGCACTTGTTCTTGGTGACCACCGCGCCCTCCAGGCTGCGGACGTCCGCATGCTCGGGGTTGTTGATGATGATGCCGACGGCCTTGGCGGTATCCATCGAGGAGCCGCCGCCGATGGCGATGAGGTAATCCGCGCCGCTCGACTGGAAGGCCTTCACGCCGTCCTGAACGTTCTGGATGGTGGGGTTCTGCTTGAGGTCGGTGAACATTTCATAGGCAAGACCATTGTCCTCGAGCACCTTGGTGACCTTCTGGGCGACGCCGAACTTGACCAGGTCCTTGTCGGTGACGACCAGCGCCTTCTGAAAACCGCGGCCCTTGACCTCATCGGCGATTGAGGCGATGGCTCCCGCTCCAAAATAGGACGTCTCGTTGAGTATAAACCTGTTTGCCATTTGATTAACCCCCTGTTTTTTGCCGCGGCGGACAGCGTCCGCACGGGCGCTCCACCGCGGAAGATTTTCTTGATTGCTATTATTTTATCACACTTGACGACGGCCCGCAAGGCACCCGGCGGGAATTGCGCACAGATTGTCCTTTGCCCTTGCTTTCTGCGTGTTTTGCGTGAATCGGTCCACCGGGGGCCGCTGAACGCCGGCAAAAGGAGACGCCGTAAAGGGACAAAAGCGCCCGGAGGAAACCCTCCGGGCGCTTTTGTCGGTCGTTTTTTCACGGCCCGGCGCGCTTGGCCTTCTTGCCGCCCTTCCCAACGGTCGGAGCGGGCGCAGCGCGGTTCCCTCATTCCCCCGCCTCGCCGGAAAGCAGTTCGTCCAGGCCGGAGAGGTCTTTGTCCCGGGCAATCAGGTCCCGGCACAGCAGAAAGCCGCACCGGAAGTTTTCATAGCCCACTTCCATGAGATAATCCACTTCTTTATAATAGAGGGTATCGTAGCTTTCCTGCTGCTCCGGGTCGAGCAGCAGGGCGAAGGTATCCCGCAGGTCGGCAATCGTCTCCGACTGCTTGCGGTACTTCGGACTTTGCTCTTTTGCAAAGTATTGGTCATAAAAACAACTGTCATAAATTTTTCTCAGCATTTCTTCCATCCCAACGCCTCCTCAAAATAAAACAGCTCCGGTCAAGAAAGCCCTCCCGGCTTTGCCGCGTCAAACGGCTTTTCAGACGTCCCTTGCTTTTTTTATCCCTTTGCGTGAGACCGCCTCCCGCCGGGCGCGCAGTGCCACATTTGTGCAAGTGAACATCATCACTGTAATCATGATATAACATTTCCTCCCATCCGTCCAGTGACCATCCTTCACTCATTTCATAGGCCACGCGCCGGTTCACCGTGGTTTGCCATCGCTTTTATGGGGGGAACCCCCACGGACGTTTTGAAATCCGTCTCTGCAGGGAGGCGTCCTCCCCGCCCACCCATCCACGCCGCTCATAAATAAAAATGATAAGAAGAAAACAGGACCTGCCGCGGCAGGTCCTGTTTGTACGAAAAACGCCGATCTCACAGGAGAAGATTTCCCCGATTTTCAGAGCGGGCAAGGGTAGGGCGGCATGGCCGACCGGGTGGAAAGGCCATGGAATCCGGCCGCCGGCATCCGGACTATTGCGCCTCTTTGTCCGCTTCGCGGAAAAACATGAGCCCAAAGCCCGCTAGCATCAGCCCGGCCGCAATCCAAATGGAGCGGTCGCCCAGCTTCCGGGAGAGCACCGCCCCCACCGCCGCGCCGACGGCGAAGACCAGAATAATAAAATAGTAATGCAGGCTTTTCCGCTTCATCTCCGGGTCCTTTGTGATGTGGTAGCGGTAGAGCATTTCGGTTGCGCTGCGCATGTTGCCGATGCACATCGTCGTAGCGCAGGGAATGCCCCGGAACTTCCGGAAGCAATCAACCTGCATGGCGCAGGCGAAGGAAAGCAGAACATTGGCCGGGATATTCATGCTCTGCGGCAGGCAGCCCGCAATGAGGAGCATGATGATCTCGACGCCCAGGACGGCCTGCCGCCAGTGGAATCTCGACGTATCCTTGCACCATTCCCGAATCCACCCCGTGATATAAACCCCGGCGACAAAGGCCAGCAGGGGAAACAGATAGCGCAGCGCGTGGGTAAAATCCCCGCCGGCCAGATTTTGCCCCAGCAGGACGATGTTGCCGGTCTGCGCATTGGCGAAGACCTGGCCCCGGCAGTTGTAGGAATAAGCGTCCTGAAAGCCTCCGGCCAGGGTCAGCAGCACGCCCAGCGTCATGGATTCGGACATTTGTTTCGGCCGACGGATCATTTTTGTTCGCCCTTTCTCCCGTATTCCCTATTATTATAACGCGGAATCCGCCGCATGACAAATCGAATCCCCGCCCGGCGGGAAACGAGGACGCTCCATACGACCGCAAGGGAGGCACCCTTTTTCGCTCTTTTTCATATTCTGTCAACAAGGAATACATAAGGCGGTGGAACAATGGTCATTCATGTGGTTCAGGCGGGCGAAACGGTGGACGGCATCGCGCGGCGGTACGGCGTCTCGCGGGAGAGAATCATCAGCGACAACAATTTAACCGATACGCAGCGCCTTGTCGTCGGCCAAGCGCTGCTTGTGCTGCAGCCGGCGGAGACCTATACCGTCCAGGCGGGGGACACGCTCGCTTCCATTGCGGCGCGCTTTGGCGTGAGCGAAATCGTGCTGCTGCAATACAATCCCAGTCTGATCGGCCTGCCCTACTTGACGGCCGGGCAGGAAATTGTGATTCGTTTTACAGAGGAAAAAGGGCGGGAAATCACCGTCAACGGCTACGCTTATCCCTACATACGGCTGGACGTCCTGGAACAGACACTGCCCTACCTGACCTATCTGACCATCTTCGGTTACAGCTTTACTGAAACGGGGGAGCTCATCGGCATCGACGATCAGCCGCTCATCGGGCTGGCGTACCAATACAGGACGGCGCCCGTGATGCTTTTGACCACCTATGTGGAGGGAGAAAATTTCAGCGGGGCGGCGGTCAACCAGCTTTTTTACAATCCTCAGGTGCAGAGCCATCTGCTCGACAACGTCGTCGCCGTCATGAAGGAAAAGGGCTACCTGGGGCTGGACGTCGATTTTGAATACGTCGCGCCCGAAGACCGGGAGGGCTACCTCCGCTTTCTGGAGAACACCGTGGCCCGCATGCATGAAAACGGCTTTTTTGTCAACGTCGATCTCGCGCCCAAAATCTCGGGAGATCAGCCGGGACTGCTCTATGAAGCGCACGACTATCCGGCCATCGGCGCCCTCGTGGACACGGTGCTGATCATGACCTACGAATGGGGGTATACCTTCGGTGAGCCGCAGGCCGTGGCGCCGATCAACAAGGTGGCTGAGGTGGTGCGCTACGCCGTCAGTGTGATCCCGGCGGACAAAATCCTGATGGGTATCCCCAATTACGGCTACGACTGGATTCTGCCTTTTGAACAGGGCGTGACCCGAGCGACGGCCATCGGCAACCCCTACGCGGTGGAGATTGCGTCGCGCTACGGCGCGCGGATCGAATTTGATGAAAAGGCCCAGTCCCCCACCTTCGGCTACTTCGATCGCAACGGTCTGGAACACGTCGTGTGGTTTGAGGACGTCCGCAGCATCCGGGCGAAATACGATCTGTTGGACCGGTACGGCCTGCGCGGCGCGGGCTATTGGAACGTCATGCGCCCCTTTTCCCAGAACTGGGGTTTTGTCAGCGCCCGCTATGACATCCGCAAGGCGGTGGAATAGGGCAGGAGAACCCAATGGAGGATCATGACTCTCAACAAAAAGAAGCATTTCAAACCCCGGCGCGGCCTGAAGGTCTGCACCGGGATTTTTCATGGGTAGGAGAAATCGATTCCGTTACGCAGCCGGGCTGCGCCAAGCTGGATGTGCAAGGCAAATCGTTTCCCATAAATTGTGGATTGCGAAAAAAGCCTTTGTTCCATTAAAATATTATTGTAAACCAATTGGATTAATATAAAATAAAAGAAAAGGAGAATGCGCATTGAAGCCTGTGTATGTAAAG